>CAZBXY010000037.1:0-37342 GCA_964495365.1 uncultured Frigoriglobus sp.
ACAGACGAACAGCCACGGCACACGGAGTGTGCCTACTACTTTTAGTCCGCCACGAACGGCTGCAACTCCTCGGGGCTGAGCGGGCGGTCGAAGTGCGCGCCGAGGAAGTAGTCGCCGGTCTCCAGTCGCTTGACGTGGATCACCCGCATCGCGATGCGGTGCATGTGATCGCCTTCGGTTTTTTCGAGGTAGCCGCTCAGAACGGCCCCCGCGGGGCGCGCTTCGGGCACCAGCACGCTGATCCCGGTGGCGGAGATGTTCCAGACCAGTGCCAGGGCGGACGGGCCGCCGTTGTCGGAGTCGAGCCGGCAAACGGTGCCCATCGCGGGCTGGCGGCGCGGGGCGACCCGGCGCTCGGACGCAGAGGCGGGAATTGTCGAGGGAGTCGCGGTTGCAGTACTCATGGCGAACCTCGTGTAGGTCCGGCCATTATCTCAGGAAAGTGCCGGGTGCCAACGGGAAGTTCTCCGTTCCGCGGTCCGAAATCCAAGCTCCGGCCTCAAAAGTCAGCCTGAATGATAACACGAGGCGAACGGCCCGTGTCAGCCGGCCGGTGGGCGCGGCATTAACGAGCCGCGACCGCAACAGTCGTTTCACCGCGACCGGGAGGTTGGTTTGTCTTCGGCCTGAAGGGCCGGGACAACATAGCCCGGGGCGCAGCCCCGGGGATCGGGCGTATTTGTCTTGAGGCCTGAAGGGCCGAGACATCTTGGCTCGGCGTATCGCAGCCCTTCAGGCTGCAAAACACTCATGTACCATCCCCGGGGCGTTGCCCCGGGCTATGTTGTCCCGGCCCTTCAGGCCGAAGACAAAGGCGCGCCGTTGAAACGACTGGCAAGGGAGCGGGCGACTCCAGAGAGCACCGCACACGGTTCTTCACTCGCATATCCCGCTCCCTGGCGGTCGCGGCTCGTAAGAAAAGCACCGGCCGTTCGCCGGTTCACGCCGCCTTGCGGGCCGCGTCCGGCGCGCCGCGCAGGACGCCATCGAGGTAGCCGAACAGCTCCGATTCGAACCGCTCCTTGCGGAACAGCACCGCCTGCCGCCGGGCGGCGCGCGGGTCGAACCGGTCCGCGGCCCGCTCGAACCGCTCGATCGCCTCGGCCGCCGCGTCCACCGTTTGCTCCTCGAAGAATACCCCGGTCGGCTCCGCGGACGCACCGAGCGGGCGCACGGTTTCGGTCAGCCCGCCGCGGGCGAACCCGATGACTGGGCAGGAACACGCATGCGCTTCCAGCGGCACGATGCCGAAATCCTCCTCGCCGGGGAACAAGAGCGCCTTCGCCCGGCGCAGGTGGTCGCGAATCACCTCGTCGGGCTGCCAGCCGAGGAACGACACGTTCGGCCCCGCGGCGGCCTTCAGTTTCGCCGCGTGCTGCCCGCTGCCGATCACGACGAGTTTCTTGCCCAGTTTGGTGCAGGCGTCGATCGCCAGATCGAACCGCTTGTACGGGGCCAGCGCCGACACCACGAGATAGAAATCCTCGCGAGCGCTTTCAGGAGCCGGCGAGTAGAAGTCCGTGTCCACCGGCGGGTAAATGACAACGGCATCGCGGCCGTAGCAGTCGCGGATGCGGTCGCGGACGGTGTTGCTGATCGCGACGAAGTGTGTCACCCGGTCGGCGGTGCGGCGGTCCCAGTTGCGGATCCGGGCCAGGAGGGCGTCGATCGCGCGGGCCTTCAACCGGCCGAACAGCCCGGTCTTGCGGAAGTACGCGTCCTTCATGTGCCACGCGTACCGCATCGGGGTGAAGCAGTAGCAGACGTGCGGGACGCCCACCGGCGGCCGGGCCGACTTCGCGACCGCGTGGCTGAGGCTGACGACCAGATCGGCGTCGGCCACGCGCCAGCTCGCGGCGAACGGCATCAGCGGGAGCAAGTATCGGTAGTACCGATCGACTTTGGGCAACAGGTTGAGCTTGCTGGGACGGATCGTCATCCCTTCGATCGCCGGCGAGACGCTCCCACGCTTGTGGAGGAGCGTGTAGAGCCGGGCGGACGGCCACCGGCGGCACAGCGGTTCGAGGCACTTTTCGCCGCCGCGCATCCCGGTCAGCCAGTCGTGGACCAGTACGACCCGCTCGCTCCCGGCGTCCATGCCGTGCCTCTCCCTGTTTTCCGGGTGGTCCGCTCTCCGAGAGCGGATCGCCGCGCAGCGGCGCGTGTTTGGTCGGCCAACGTTTGTCGCTCACGCCGTTCGCGACCCCGCTCTCGGAGAGCGGGCCACCCGAGGGACTCATTGAAAGATTCGGGGCCGGGAGAGTGTAGCCTCGAATGGGTTCGGGCGAAAGGCGGGCTGCGCGGGCGGTGCGGGCAAGGGTTGTGCCGTTCAAGCGGAAAACGACGATTCGCGCCCTGCTCGTTGCGTGCCGCGGGTTAGCGTTGTAAGTTGAATTTAGCCCGCCGCAGGGCGCGAATCACGTTTGGAAGGTCCGGGAGGCGGTCAGATGGCGTTCTCACTCAACATCGGCAAATGCAGCCTGCTGGGCAACTACCGTGAGAACAACGAAGATTCCATCGACGTGAAGGTCTTCCCGGACCTCACGGTGAACATCGTGGCCGACGGGATGGGCGGTCAGGCCGCCGGCGAGATCGCCAGCCGCAAGGCCGTGGACATCATCCCCCGCGAACTCCGCAAAAACCTCACAGCCCACCTGAACGTCGATGGCGTGAAGACAACCGTCCGCCGGTCGATCGTGCAGGCGAACGAAGAAATCATGGCAATGGGTGCCCTCGACAAAGACATGAAGAACATGGGCACGACGGTGGTCATGGCGATCTGGCGTAAGGGGAGCGAGGTGTTCGTCGCGGGGGTCGGCGACAGCCGTTGCTACCTGGTTCGCAACAAGCGGATCCAACAACTGACGGTCGATCACTCGCTCGCGCAGGCTCTGGTCGAAGCCAAGACGATCAGCCCCGCGGAGGCGAAGGACCACCGGTTCCGCAACGTGCTGTGGAAGGATCTGGGCAGCAAGGAAGTGGGCGAAGGGCCGGACGTGGCGGCCGTGCAGGTCCAGGCCGGCGACCGGTTCCTGCTCTGCACCGACGGCCTCACCGGGGTGGTGACCGACGACCAGCTCGCGTCCGAAATCAGCGCCGCGACCGACATGCAGCAGCTCGCCGAGCGGCTCGGCCAGCTCGCGCTCGACCAGGGTTCCCGCGACAACGTCTCGTGCGTCGTGATGGAAGTGGTCGAAGGGTAAGGGCCGCTTGCGGCTTCGCGGTGGCCGGCGGGTGGCGAGTTGGCAATCTTTGGCAATCTTTGAAAAAAAGGGCCAAAAGCCCTGGGAAAACCAAAGATTGCCAAGTGGCAATCTTTGGCAATCTTTGGCAACCTTTGGCAACCTTTGGCAATCTTTCGTTTTTCCAGGGCTTTTCGCACGGGTGTGAAATGACCCCACTTCCCGCCGATCGCGCGCTCGATCAGTTCTTTCACGACGCCCGCAGCCGGCTGCTGGACGTGGCCGCGGTCTTCGACCGGATCGGCCGGGGCGCCGGGGCCGACACCGCCGGGGCCGATCCGCGCTTCGCGAAGCTCCGCCGGGCGGTCGAGGTGCTGCTCGGCGACGCGCCCAACAAGGCCGAGTTGCTCCAACAACTGTTCTCGCTCGCCTACGATCCCGACTGGAAGCGCCCCGAACCGCGGTTCTGACTCGCTCAGTCGCCGATCGTGTCCGTTTGGGTTTTCTGCTTGTGGCACAGGCTTTCTAGCCTGTGTGCCGGAGAGCATTGGGACACAGGCTGGAAAGCCTGTGCCACAAAACCAGACACTTCCGATCACCCGCCGCAGCCGCCGCAACCCCCACCCCCGCACCCGCCTCCGCCGCAACCACCTCCGTCGCCCCCGCCGGAGGAGCCGCACCCGGTACCGCACCCCCCTGCCCCGCAACTGGTCGGGCGCGGATACCACGTCGCCAGCGCCACGAGTTCCGCCGACCCGCACGCGGCCAGCGCGGTCGTGCCGAACAGCGCCACCGATAGCCCCGGGTCGGCCGCCGGCGCGGCGCGGTCGGTGACGGTCCGCAGCCGCTTCAGTTCGTGCGCCCCGCGGCGCGTCAGCCGGTTCAACCCGGCGAGGAACAGGAGGAAGCACCCCACCCCGGTCACGATCAGCGTGGCGCCGAGAAACTCGCGCGGGAACTGGTTCGCGACCGCGTGGTTCCATCGCGGCAGCCCGAAGAAGACCGCGACCGACACGAGCGGCGCGACCGCGAAACACGCGCCAACGAACGCCCGCCGCGCCGACATCAAATAGCCGGCGGTCTGAAGCTCGGCGGCCCGATCGGCGAACGCCCGCTGGACGTTTTGAGCCGCGTCCGCAAGCGCCTTCGGCTTGTCGCGGGCCAGCGGCAGCGCGTCGTACACCGCCACTTCGACCGCACTCAGCGCGCCCGACGATCCCAGCGGTTGCAGAAGCTTGCCGTCCTCCGAAACGCGCAGGCGCCCGCCGGCGGCCAGCCGCGCGATCGCCGCCGCGGTGAGCCGGTGGTGCCGGCCCGCGAGGTACGCGGCATCGGCCCAGTCGAGTTCGGGGGCGTCGGCGCCGGGTTCGGCGCCCGGCCCGCGCAACTGGTAGCGGGCCAGCAACCCCAGCACGAGGGCGAAGACCAGGAGCGGGACGAAGAACCACAGGAAATCGGTCCCGCGAAGGCTAAACGGGTTCACGACCTCCGCGCACCCGGTCGCGCACATCGCGACCGTGGTCGCGATCCCGCCGAGCGCCGCGCCCCGCTTCACCGCGCCCTTCGGCACCACCCAGTTCCGCGCGGTGTTCACCCGCACGAAGTGCAGATCGGCGCCGAACCGCGTCGCGGTCGGCGGCCAGATGTCGGCGGGCGGTTCCGCGCCGAACGCCGCGCGATAGCTCGCCAGCGTCCGTTCGTACTGCTGATCGAACCGCGCCGCTTCGGCCGCGCCGCCGCGGGTCGGGCCGTGGTGCAGCGGGCGCCCGAGCAGCTCGCCGCACATCCGCTCCCAGTACGACCGCGAGTAGGTGAGGTGCAGGTGCCACGCCTGATCGACCTGATCGGACGGCGTGACTTCGTGCCCGGCGGTCATCGCGAGGGAGACGAACCGGCGGTACTCGAGCACGACGCGGCGGGCGAACTCGGTGTCCCAGCCGTTCTCGCGGGCGAGCCGGCGCTCGAACGAGAGGGCGGGCGTGCCCTCGTCGATGGGGAACGCGAGGAGCCGGGCGTAGAGGTCGGTCGGGGCGCTCATGACGGCCACTCCAGAGAGGTGCGGGTCTGATTGGAAAGACACCCCGCCGGCGGAACTTGACCGCGAAAAATCCGACTCTCGCTCCACAGCGTTGTGACTGAACCTCCAGGCTCGCGGTGAGCCGCGGGCCGCGCCGGCGCGTGGGCACGTTCGACCCCCGTGTTCCGGTCCGCCGCCCACCGAGCTCGGCTTGTCCCCTCGGCCCCCGGTCGGTATCCGCCGACCGGGGGTTGGTGTTTGGGGAACGTCCATGCATCCGTTCAGCCGCTTCGGTTCTGCGATCCGTGGGGTCGCGTGCGCCGTGGCCATCGCCTGGGCCTCGACGGCGGTAGCCCAACCGCCAATCACCCCGCCCTCGCAATTCGCGTCGGTGCCCGGGCAGCCGATCCCGACCGTCCCGGCCGCGCCCCCTGCGATGGAAATGCCAGCCGTTACGGTCCCGCCGGCGACTGACCCGCAGTTCGCTCCCGCGCCGGTACCGGCGAGCAAGCCGGCGTTCGACATCTCGTGGAACAACGGGATCACCGTCACCTCGGCCGACAAGCGGCTCTCGTTCCACGTCGGGGCCACCGTTCACTACGACGCGGCGTTTTACGGGGCCAACCGGCTTCTGGAACTGGGCACGGGCGGCACCGGGAAGTTCAACGACGGGGCCAACCTGCGCCGCGGGCGTGTCTCCTTCGATGGCACCCTGTACGAGGCAGTAGACTACAAGTTCGAGTTGGAGTTCGCCAACGGCCTCGGGTTCTCGCCGGCGGGCACCACCGGCCCGGTGCAGTTCAACTCGGTCACCAACTCGCCCGGCCCGACCGATGCGTGGATCACCATCAAGGACGTGCCGTGGCTCGGCAACATTCGGATCGGTAACCAGAAGGAGTGGTTCAGCCTGGAGCAACTGAACAGCCACAAGGCGCTCGAGTTCCTGGAGCGGTCGTACCTGTTCGACTTCTCCCAGCCGTCGGCGTTCAACAACGGCCGCACGCCCGGGGTGAGCGTGTTCCGCACGTGGGCCGACGACCGCGTCTTTACCGGGGCCGGGGTCCACAAGAACACCAGCGACCTGCTGGGCTTCGGCGTCGGCGACGGCCAGTACGCGTTCACCGGGCGGGTGGCGGTGCTGCCGGTGTGGATGCCCGACGAGCAGATGTTCTGGCACGTCGGCGGGGCGATGAGTCACCGCGACCCGGTCGATGGACAGGTGCAGATCCGCGTCCGCGACAACATCCGCAACGCCCCGTTCCCGCTCCTGAACCTGATCGCCAACACCGGACTCATCAACGCCGACTCGCAGGACTTGTACAACCTCCAGACGGCGGCGGTGTACGGGCCGGTGACGGTCCAGGCCGAGTACACGGCCAATGTCATCAACGGCGCGCGGGTCGGGACCGGGCCGCGCCAGGGGTCGGTGTTGTTCGAGGGGTGCTACGCGGAAGCGATGCTGTTTCTGACCGGCGAGAGCCGGACGTGGAACCCAAAGACGGCGGTGTTCAACCGGGTGCAACCGCTCCGCCCGCTGCGGCTGAAGCCCTCGGCCGACGGCGCCGGGCAGGGGTTCGGGGCGGTGGAACTGGCAGTGCGGTACAGTTACATCGACTTATCGAACAAGGCGATCCGCGCCGGCCGCTTGGACTCGGTGACGCTCGGCCTGAACTGGTACTTGAACACGAGCGCCAAGCTCCAGTTCAACTACGACTGGACCCAGCGCGGCGAGACCCCGGCCCGCGGGCACGTCCACGGGTTCGGCACCCGCTGCGCATTCGATTTCTAGGCAGCGCCTTGAGGCGCTGATTCTCGTCGCTGTACAGATCCTTCAGTTCGTCCACGTACAGGTCGTGCAGTGAATCGAGCGACATTTTGAACTCCTTGGTGCGTGATGCCGACAGTCGGCGCGAGGACGGGCAGCAACTCGCAGACCGCGCGCCGGTTTTTCACCGACCGCGGTCAACGCCACGACCGTTATTCTGAACGCGTCAGTACGACTTCTGGTGCCACCCGGGCGCCGCGAGCATAGAACGGCGCCCACAGGACGGTCCGCAGCGTTGCGGTCACGGCTCCTTTCGCGACACGCCAATTGCCACTGCACACCCCCGTCACGTTTCCGGTGCAAACGTGCTCAGCACCCCGTGATCGCATGCCGGCCCCCGGAGACCGCGATGCGTACACTCTTGCTCTCGGGGCGTTCTGGTTCTCTCGCGGTCGTGGCACCGGCGACTGACCCGCCGACACAGTCGAAGCTCCTGCCGCCGTTCGACACGAAGTCCGTCACCAAGCACCCCAAGGTGATCGGTTGGCCCGTCGGGAACCCCCGACAGTGCCCGCGGGCTTCGCCGTCACGCTCTATGCGGACAAGTTCGCCGGTCGGCTTAGCGTGGGAACCGCGAACCAGGGCCCTATTGCTTGCTGTTCGGCGGTTTGTTGTAGACAACAGCGCTTTGCAGAAGTTCCTGGAACTCCTTCAACCCGCGAACCGGGTCGAGGTCGGGGTCTTTCGTCAGACTGCGCAGATCGCTGTACCCCTCGCGGAGCGCCTTGCGGAGTACGTCGATCGCCTCGGCCCGTTCCTTGTCGGTCGTCGCCGTGCGGGCGTACACGCACGCGGTCAGGTAGAGGATCTCCGCGTCCTCGGCGAACTTCCGCGCCCGCGCGATCTCGGCGCGAGCCTCCTGGGGCCGGTTGAGTCGCGCCAGCAGCACGGCCCGCCCGGCGTGAGCGGTGGCGAACTCCGGGTACAGCTCCACCACCCTCGTCGCAACCACCAGGGCCGCGTCGTTGTCCTTCATCTTGTCGGCCAGAACGTGGGCCTTGTTCTGCAGCGCGACGAGCGACCGCGGGTTGATGGCCAGGGCCTGGTCGTAGTCGGCGAGTGCGCCCTTCGGGTCGGAATCCGTCCGGGACCACCCGCGAACGTAGAACTCCGTTTCGGTCGTCGGGGTGAGTTTGCTCGCGGTCGCGCGGTCGAGCGCGGCCCCGGCCTTGTCGCCGCGGGCCTCGCGCACCCGGGCGCGGATGAGATGCGTGACCAGCGGCGCGTCCCCGCGCTCGATCACGATCGTCAGGTCGGCTTCGGCTTCTTCGAGCTTCTGCTCCGTACCGATGTAGAGCCGGGCCAGCCCCCTTTGCCGGTACGCGTCGGTCGATTCGGCAGTTCGTTCGATCGCCTTGGCGAACTCGACCTCGGCCTGATCGTACTTCTTGGTGAGTGTGAAGATCCGCCCGCGCTGGTACGCCGGGCGCGGGTCGGTCGGGAGCATCGCTCGCGCCACGTCGTACCGTTCGGCCGCCCGGGTATGTTGCCCGAGTTGGTGCCGGCAGTACGCGAGGCAGAACTGAGCGGCCCCGTGTGACGGCTGCGCGGTGGTGGCGCGATCCAGGAACTGTTCCGCGGCGACATAGCCCCCGCGCGAAAGCTGTTCGGCGGCTTCGAGGAACAGGAGGCGCGGGTCCGAAGTCGGCTCTTGCGGCGCGCCGGGGACGAACTCTTCGCCGGCGAGCGGGGCGGTCGTTGCGGCTTGCCGATCCAGAACCGCCGGCACCGCGTCGGAGGGGAAGCACGCCCGCGCCGCGCCGTTCAGTTTCCAGGCCTCCGCGGCGAGTTCGCGCCGCTCGGACTCGGGCCGCGCCTTCGCGTCCTGTAACTTCACGTGGGCCAGCAGGAACAGCAGCTCGCCGAGGTCGCCGCCGAGCGCTGCGCGGTCGGACTCGGACAGCAGCCGCACCTCGTCCCGCTTGCGCCAATTCGGATCGTCGGGCAGTCCGTAGCTCGCCAGGATTTCGTTCGCCCGGGCGATCCCGCGGGCGCGGGCCTTCGGGTCGTCGGGTAGAACGAGATCGAGCCGCGTCGTGTCGAGCGCGGCGCGTGTGACCCGTGCGTGTTCGGTGGCCCCGGCGCGCGCGGTCGCTTCCGCCTTGCGCTGGGCGATCCCGCCGAACCCGAGCGTCAGCCCGATCAGGCACGCGGCGAGCATCCGAACCGGGACACCGGGGTTACGGCGCCGCCACTTGCCGAGCCGCTCGCGGGCCGACTGCTCGCGGGCGTACACGAGCGGCAGGTCGTTGAGGTGCCGCTCGACGTCGGTCCGCAGGTCCTCGGCGCACTGATACCGGTCGGCCGGGTCCGGGGCCATGAGTTTCCGCAGGATCGCCTCGACCGCGGGCGTGACGGCCGGGTTGAGCGGGCGCAACGCCGGCGGGCCGGCCGATCGGGCGGCAACCATCGCGTCGATGTCGCGCGCTCCGTTGAGCGAGGGGGCGAACGGCACCGTGCCGGTGAGCATCTCGAACGCCATCACCCCGAGCGCGTACAGGTCGGTCCGCGCGTCGATCAGGCCCTTCCCGCGGTTCCGCATGTCGAGCAACTGCTCGATCGCCATGTACGGCATCGTCCCGCCGACCAGCTCGCGGTCCGGGCGCGCCGCGTCGAACGACAGGTTGAAGTCCAGGAGCATCGGCTCGCCGGTGTCGGCCAGGAGCACGTTGGCCGGCTTCAGGTCGAGGTGCAGAATGCCCCGTTCGTGTGCGTGCGCAAGCCCGGCGGCGAGCTGGGACAGCACCTCGAGTACCGCGCGCGGGTCGCCGACGATCGGGGGTGGCCCGGCCGCGTCCCACGTCCAGACGGGCGTGCGGTGCCCCCCGGAGCGGCCCTTCGAGTCGGGCGCGGACTTCGACGACTGGCTCTTGCTGTTGTTGAGCGCGGTGGTGCGCCCGGCGCGGGCCGAGGTACTCTTGCGCCCGCTGTGGCGCGACGGGAAATCCACCCGGTAGGCCCGGATCAGGTCGGCGATCGTCGTTCGGCCGAGGAACGGCATACAGATGAGCTGGACCGACCCCTCGTCGTGGACCGAATACACCGGCACGATGTTGGTGTGCTGGAGCCGGGCGAGCCGCTCGGCCTCGCGCGTGGGGCGCATCGTCACCTTCAGGGCGACGGGCCGCGCGGCCAGCGCTTCCTGGTGGGCCAGGTACACGCGGGCGAATGCCCCGCGCCCGAGTTCGCCGACGAGCTTGAACCCCAGCACGGTGTCGCCGACCCGCGGGCCGCGCCGGGCCGTGGGGATGTCGTCTTCCCCGTCGGCGCTCCATTCGGACGCGGGCAGCTTCAGGTCGGAGAGCGGCGGCGGGGTCACGACGAGCGGGCCGGCCGCGACCGACGGCGCGGCCACCGGGACGCGGAGCGTGGGCGGGCCGTCCGGTTCCGCGAGCGCGGACCGCCCCCAGTTGCTGCGCGGCCCCGGGTCGCTCGGCGGGTGCCGAGCCGGCAGGTCGTTATTCGGGAGGGCAGTGGTGGAAAACACTATTGGCACACGGGCGAGCGCGGGTCCGCATCCTCGGGACGCGCGCACGGGGTATGATCGCCCATCCAGGAGCGACGAAAACGGTAGTAACGGTTATAACGAGCGCACTCAACTAGTTGCCCTGTAGGACACGATCGAGCATGTGTGAGAAATTCCGCAAAAAGTTTCCGCGCGAGTTCTTTGGCGACGGCTGAAATTGGCGCCGGACTTCGCCCCGAGCCCGAATTGTGATACGAGACCGATTTACCCATTCTGGGCAGGTGGCAAAGTTCAACAGTCGGCGCGAATTCGGGAGCGAATGGAAGCCGCGGATCCCGCTGACGACCGGCCGACGATTTGGGGCTCATCGAGGTGGTCGAGGCGCTGGCCGCTGCCGGGCGCGGCGGCACCTGGAAAAAACGCACTGAGGGGCTGGAACGCTGCGCGATTGGATCAAGCTCGCGGTGGCCGCGTCGCTCGACGAGTTTCGCCACCAGTCCGGGCCGTGAATTCGGCTCACTCCGGGGCCGGCAGCGACAGCATCCATACCGCGAACGACGCCAGCCAGTGTTCGCCGGCGTAGTCACCGCTGGCGACGTGCTTCAGCCCGGCGCCGGCGTGCTTCGCGGCACTCTCGGTCAGTGCCTTCCGCGCGGGATCAGCCTTCGGAAGTGCCGTCAGAATCCCGCGCAAACACCACGCTCGACTCAGGTTGAGTCCGTCGAGGTGAACCAGTTGCGGGTCGGTGCGATCGGTGACGGTGGCCGGTGCGAACAGCGTCGCCGGTACGCCCTTCGCGGCGCCGGGCAGGTACTTGTGGAACCACACCGCGAATTCCGCCGGCGGCAGCACGCGGCGCATCAGGTCCGCTTCGCACAGGCTCGGCGAGAGGAAATCGGCCCCGTCCGGCTCCCACCGCGCCGGGGCATCGGTGTCCTTCGCGTAGTACGCCCTGGCCCGCTCCTCGATCAGTTCCTGTAGCCTCTTGTTGCCGACCGTTTTCGCGTAATCGTGGGCGAACGTGAGGCCGAACGCGGTGTTGGAATGCACCCCGGCGCGGATCGGGTACGTTTGCTTCGGGAAGAACTCGATGTAGCGGTTGGCGATCAGTTCTGCGAGCGGCTTGAGGTTCGTACTCCACTTCTTGGCGTCGGGGTCGTCCCAGGTGTGCAGTTCCTCGGCGAGTTTGAGCAACCACGACCAGCCGTAGGGCCGCTCGTAGGACTTCGCCTCCTTGCGGTTGAAGTACTCGACCTCAACCTTCAGGTTCGCTTCGGTGAGATGCTCCGCGAGTACCGCGCGGATGTCCTTCGCTTCCGGCAAATCGGGGTGCGTGCGGAGTACGCGAACGAGCATCCAGTGCCCGTGGACCGCGGAGTGCCAGTCGTAGCACCCGTAGAACGCCGGGTGCAGTTGTTTCGGCGTCTTGTGGTCGGCGTCGTCGAGGTGGACGTGTCCGGTTTTGTTCGGGTACTGCTTCCGCGCCCCCTTGAGGGCGAGTTGGGCGAACGCGGACGCCCGCTCGCGGGTGAGCGTTTCGCCCTTGGGCGCGGGTGTCGGCTCGGCTGCGGGCACGACACCCGCCCCCAGGGCGGAGAAAAGCAGAAGGAGGTTACGCGACATGAGTGACCCGCGGCTCACGCCGCACCGATCGGTGAGCCGGTGACCGGCGCGGCCGCACCGGCCGGAGCCTTGTGCCCGCCCCGCGATCCGATGAGGTGGTCCAGCGAATAGATGCCACCCCCCAAGGCGAATACCGCGATGCTCATGGCGATGAGGACGAGGTTGTACTCCGGGCCGACCCGCGTGTAATCGGGTTCACCCAGCGGGTTGAGTCGCACGACCTGGAGGGCGAACTTCCCCGTCACCATCACGACGGCGGTCACCTGAAGCCCGACCAGCACCAGAGCGGCCAACCGGGAGAACAAACCCGCCGCCAGCATCAGCCCGCAGACCAGTTCCGCCCACCCGATCGCCCTCTGAACGGTCAGCGACAGTTCCAGGACCAGCAGCAGGTCCGTGGCGATCTTGATGTAGCCGTGCGCGATGAAGATCGCCGCAAGCCCCAACCGCAGAACCAGAGCCGCGGAATGCGGCCTCGGCTGCAATAGCGTCTCACGCATGGTGCCGTCCTCCGTTGGAACGGGCCGGCGGCTACCGATTCCGTCACTCACCGTGAGGGGCGGGTGGTCGGCGGGCCGACCGGCGGGTCTGTTGGTGTCAAAAGACGTGTCCCCGTCTGTTGAGTGCGAGATTGGGTGTGGGCGATCGGGTCCGGACTCGGGCGGGTCCAACTACAACACGAGAACCGGGCGATTGCAACTGGCAATCCGCGATCCTCGTGTTTTTTCCGTTCGCCGGTCGTACCCCGCGGCCGCGGGGCGCCGACCGTTGGGTGCCGGCGGCGGAATCACTTCCCGTACAGTTCCGCGGCGGCCCTCTCGAACGCCCCGCGGGCCTTGCCGCCATCGCCCGGGAAGCCCGCGTGCTGCACCATGTACACCAGCACGAGCTTCTTGTCGGCGTCGATCCACAGGTTCGTCGCGTACGCGCCGCCGTGCCCGCACGACCCGGCCGGCGCGGGGCCGTCGGCCTTCGCCTTGCGCGCGGTGGCGAACCCCAGCCCGTAGCCGCCCTCGTTCTTCCCCTGATTCAGCAAGTTGTCGGTTTGCGTGCCGGTCAGCTCGCGCACGGCCGATTCCGACAGGAGCCGCGCGTTGCCGTGGGTGCCGCCGCGGAGGATCATCTGCCCGAACGCGGCCACGTCCTTCGCCGTGGAGAACAGCCCGCCACCGGGGCACGGTTGCCGCGTCGGGTCGCTCAGCGGCTGCGCCAGGGGCGCGATCGACATCGCCTCGAGCGCCTGGTCCTTTCCTGGGCGATAGGTCTTCGCGAGCCGCTTCATCTGCTCCGCGGTGGGCCGCCAGGTGGTGTCACTCATGCCCAGCGGGGCGAACAGCCGCTTCGCCATGAACTCCTCGTAGCTCATCCCGCCGGCGACCTCGATGATGCGCCCCGCGGTGTTGATGCCGGCGTTGGAGTACTGGTACTTCGTGCCCGGCTCGTACTGGAGCGGGATCATGGCGTAGCTGCGAACGGCGTCTTTCAGTAGCAGTTTGTCGATGGTCGGGCTTTCGAGCGCCGAGACGAACGGCATCCCGCTCGTGTGGCGGAGGCAGTCGCGGATCGTGGGCACGCGGGCCGGCCTCTTCAGTAGCGTGATGTCCTTGTCCTGGTAGGCGATCACCATTTGCCCCTTGAACTCCGGCAGGTACTTGTCGATCGGGTCGTCCAGCGCCACCTTCTTCTCGTCCACGAGCATCATGAGCGCCGCGGCGGTCATCGGCTTGGTCATCGACGCGATCCAGAACAGGTTGTCGGGCCGCATTTCGGTCTTCGCCGCACGGTCGGCGAACCCGACGGCCTCCACGGCGAGTACCTTGTCGGCGCTGGCGACCAGCACCACTGCGCCGGCGAGCTGGTTCTTCTCGACGAACGGCTGGAGGCTATCCGCCAGTTTGGGATCGGCCGCGGGCGCAGGTGGGACGAGCCAGAGTACCAGCAGCGCGAACGAGAGGAAGCGGGAGAAGCGCATGAACGGACCCTCGTGATAAGTGCGCGTGGACGGCGCTGCGTCTTTTGTCTGTACCCCGAAGGGGTTGCATATCAAAGCCCAGGGTCAGCGCAGCGCCACCCTGGGGAACGTAAACGCCGCGCCCGTTGCGCATTCGTTTCCCAGGGTGGCGCACGTATTCACGTGCCGACCCAGGGCTGTGTTATGCAACCCCTTCGGGGTAAATACACATCACAACAACAGCGCCGGACATCGTACCCACGAACCTCCACGCGGCCAACAGTTCGCTCTTGCAGAGTACGTATGTGAAGCGTGTATACTAATGACACATGACGACTGACAAAGGACCAAAGAAGCTGCCGCCGCTCGACCGGCCCTTCGTGGCGATCGACTTCGAGACGGCCGACCACGGCGCGGACAGCGCGTGCGCCGTCGGGCTGGTGCGGGTCGAAGGCGCGCGGATCGTCGCGCGCGAAACGGTCCTCATCCGCCCGCCGCGGTCGCGCATCCTGTTCACCCACGTCCACGGCATCACCTGGCCGATGGTAAAGGACGCGCCGGTCTTCAAGGACGTGTGGGTGAAACTCTCGCCGCTACTCGACGGCGCGGAGTTCCTCGCAGCGCACAACGCCCCCTTCGACCGCGGGGTGCTGGCGGCGTGTTGCCGGGCGCACGGGCTGCCGGTCCCGGCACTCCAGTTCGTCTGCACGGTCCAGATCGCGCGCCGGACGTGGGCGCTGAAGCCCGCCAATCTGCCCGCGGTGTGCCGCCGGCTCGGGATCGGGCTGATGCACCACGACGCCGGGTCCGACGCGGAGGCGTGCGCGCGGATCGTGATCGCCGCGGCAGCCACCACGCGCCCGGCCCCGCCCGCCGGACAGCAGCTCACACTTCCCGGCATGAGCGAATAGCACCACACTCACATCACCCCGTCCACCCCAGCACGATCTCCATCACCGGGGCGCCCTTCGCCCACGCGCCCGACGGGTCGGCGAGTACCAGGCGCACGGGTTCGCTCGCGCCGCACCGCACGTTCAGCGGGCGCCGACCGCTCTGGCGCAACACATCGACCAGTTTCACCCGCGCCCGCGGCGCCGCGAGGTCGCCGACGAACAGCAGGAGCGTCAGTTCCGGGTCGAGGGTGTTCGCGGTGACGGATTTGTCCGCGAACGCAACCGACAGGAACGTGAACTGCCCGGCCTCCCCGCCGGCGGAGTCGAACAGCACCGCGCCGTCGGCGGGCGCGTGCTGCCCGGCCCCCACCGAGACGCGCACGTCGCCCGCCGGCGGCGGGATCGGTGCCGCGTCCTGCCGGTGTCCCCCGCCGAAGGCCGCCCGGAGCCGCCCGAATATCCCGGATGCGGGCATCGCGGCGCCCCCAGGGGCGGAACGTGTCGACGGGGTCGCGGAGGGCGGTGGAGCGGCTTTCCGCTTTTTACGCAAAGCCTTGGGCGCGGCGTCCGTGTCGTCTTCGAGGGCGTCGAAGTCCACCAGCATCGAATCGACCGACTCCGTATCGCCGAGCGCCGCCGCGAACGCGGGCGGCGCGGGCGGTGCGCAGAGGCGCGCCGAGTACAACATACCACCTGCGGCCCCGCCGCTCAGGGTCGCTCCTGCGAAGCCCTCCGACCACCCGTGCGGCAGCGCGTTCGCGACGATCCGCGTCTCGCTCACGACCTGCCCGACCTCGCTCCGCACCGCCACGAACGCAGTCTCCGAACTCGCGACACCCGCCGCCAGCGACTCGCGGACGAGCAGCTCGCGCACGGCCCCGCGCGCGTTCTCCGCGAACACCTTCGACCCGCCGGCGGGCGCCTCGCAGCCGAGCCGGGCGAGTTCGGCGCGAAGCTCGTCGCCCGTGTAATTCGCGGTTATCACATATTCCAGCCGCCGGACGCGGTCGGCACCGAACAGCGCCTTCAGCCCCGGCTTCGGCTCGTTCGCCTCGACGTGGCACGCGTCGATCAGTTCGGCCCCGGTCCGCAGTCGGAACTGGAGCGGCTCGCCACCGAGCGGAGCGCGGCCGATCACCCACACCGGGCGACCGGCGGGAAGGTCGCCCACGTCGATCGAACTGAGCGGCCCGGGCGCGACCAGTGCGACCGTCCGGCCCGCGGCCTCGGCCCCGGCGCGGTTCACCTCGAGCGCCAGCCCGGTCAGCACCGGCGCGGACCAGTCTGCGAGCACCTCGTCGAGCGCGGTGGTGACGTCGTCCTCGTCCGGGTTGCTCGTGAGGAACCGCGACACCCCGCCGCCGCGCTCGGCCAGTTCCGACGCCAACGCCGCGTTCGGAGCGGCGTCGATGCACAGTACGCTCACGCGCCGGCGATCGGGTTTGGCGAACTCGCTGTCTGCCAGGCGAAGGACGCGCCCGGCGTCGCTGACCTCGGCATCGGTCAGAATGAGAACGTGTCGGGCCGGGGTGTCGGCGGTGCGCGAGCGATCGAGCGCTTGCTCCAGCGCGACGCCGAGTTCGGTGCCGCCCTGGTCGCGGTTCGCTTTGAGGAACTTTACCGCGTCGCGCACCGCGTCCGGGGTGGCCTTGCGGGTCCGCTGCGCGAACCACTTCGTCGTGTCGTGGAACAGCCCCAGGGCGAACGCGTCGTTCGGGCTCAGCCCCGCGAGGAACCGTTCGACGGCCCAGTCCGCGGCCTCCCATTTCGCGCCTTGCATCGAGCCGGAGTGATCGACCAACAGAATGACTTCGCGGGGCACCTTCTTCGCATCGGCCCACCGCGGCGGCGCGCACAGCGCGAGGAAGTACATCTGGCCAGCCGCGGGGTCGGCGTGCGTCCAGACGCGCAGCCCCGGCCGCTTTTCGTCCGCTGCGGCGCGCCAGGTGAGCACGCAGTCGCGATCGGGAACCACCTCGCCGTCGCGCAGCCTCACGCGCCCGCCTTCGACGGCGAGCGGGTGCGTCCCGCTGGAAACACGATCGGCATCGGAGAACGTGAGGTCGAGCGCGAAGCGGTGTCCGGGGTCGCGCAGGACCGCGAGCGGTTGCCCCGCGGCGTGCCGCGAGTGCGCTTCGTCCTGCCGCACGTATCGCGGCGCTGTCGTGAGCGGCACGCGGAGCGACCAGCCCGCGCCTTCGGGTCGGGCCGCCTGCACGTACTCCGTGCGGACGACGACATCTTGCCCCGCGCGAATGCCGCTGACTGCGAGGGTGAACACGTCGGGCGATTCGCGCGTGACCAGCGCGGCCTGTCGGCCGGTCCGTTTGGCTTCCTTATAGTCGGCTTCGGCGGTTTCGCGCTCTTTGAGTTCGGTGCGAATCTCGACATCGCCGAACCGCACGCGCACGCCGGTGACGGCCGCGTCGCCCGGGAGCGGGAAGCGGTACAGCGCCTCGATCGCGGCGCCGCCGGCGTCCGCGAGCTGGAAGGTTTGTGTGAGTGCGAGCGTCGCGAGCGGGCCGGCGACGGTGCCGGTCAGTTCGGTGCGCGTCAGCGGAACGAACCGCCGCGGCGCGGCGGGTGCGGGGTCGGTTTCGGCGATTTCCAGCACGCCGAAGCCGTCCGGGCGCGAGTTGTAGAAAGTCCGTGGATTGAGCACGACCGCCTCCGAAAGTGTGAGATGGGGTGATTCGGCACAGCAAGAACGGGACGTTCACACGTGCGCGGGTCGCTCTCCGGTTCGAGAAATGTGCGTCCGATTGACGCGAACGGTCGATGTGGCGGGACGGGGACGGCGAATCCCGCGTCCGGCTCGCGGCACTGCCGCGGCACGATACGACCATGCTACACCAGACGACCCACGGCCCACAGGGGTTCGCGGCGGTTCGGCCGCTCATTTCCGCCACGGGTGAATAAACTAACGCGGCACCCGCTCCATTTTTTGGAGGTCGTTCATGTCGTCCCTCACGCGCTGGCTCCTGGCCCTCCTCGCGCTCGCCCTCGTCATGACCGCCCCGGCGGTGGCCGCCGAACAACCCAACGTCGTGTTCATCCTGGCCGACGACCTCGGCCGCGAGGACTGCGGGTTCATGGGCGGCAAGGAGATCAAGACGCCGCACCTCGACCAGCTCGCGGCGGCCGGCGCGCGCCTCGACGCCTTCTATGTGCAGCCGGTGTGCAGCCCGACCCGCGCCGCGTTCCTGACCGGGCGCTACCCGATGCGCCACGGACTCCAGGTCGGCGTCGTGCGCCCGTGGGCGCAGTACGGCCTTCCCCTCGAAGAGCGCACGCTCGCGCAGGCACTGAAAGACGCCGGGTACGCCACCGCCATTGTCGGGAAGTGGCACCTCGGCCACTTTTCGCCGGCGTACCTCCCCACGCGGCGCGGGTTCGATCACCAGTACGGCCATTACAACGGCGCGCTCGACTACTTCACCCACGTCCGCGACGGCGGGTTCGACTGGCACAAGGACGATCAGGCGTGCCGCGACGAGGGGTACACGACGCACCTCATCGCGAAGACCGCGGTGCAGTTCGTGAAGGACACCGCCGGGAAGAAGCCGTTCTTCCTGTACGTGCCGTTCAACGCGGTCCACGCGCCGCACCAGGTGCCGGAGGAGTACCTGAAGCCGTATTCGCACCTGAAGGGCGAGCGGCTGAAATACGCCGGGATGCTCGCGGCGATGGACGAGGCTGTCGGGCAAATCGTCGAAGCTGTGGAAAAAGCTGGGGTGCGGAAGAACACGCTGTTCATCTTCAGCAGCGACAACGGCGGTCCTCAGCCGGGCGTGGTGACCGACAACGGGAAGTGGCGGGCCGGAAAGGGTACGCTCTACGAGGGCGGGGTGCGCGTCGCGGCGTTCGCGACCTGGGACGGGCACATTCGGGCCGGGGCGACCGTCGCCGAACCGCTCCACATGGTCGATTGGTACCCGACGCTCGTGAAGTTGTGCGGGGCGAAGGCCGAGCAGAAGCTCGCGGTGGACGGACTCGACATCTGGCCGACGCTGACCGAGGGGAAACCGTCGCCGCACGACGCGATCCTCATCAACACCACCCCGAACACGGGCGCGATTCGCGCCGGCGACTGGAAACTGGTAGTGAGGACCGGCGCCGACGACCCCGACGGCGCGCCGCCGAAGAAGAAAGCGGCCGACAAGGAGGGCGTGGAGCTGTTCAACCTGAAGGACGACCCGTTCGAGAAAGTGAACCTCGCGGACAAGCACCCGGAGCGCGTGAAGGAGTTGCAGGGCCGGCTCGCCGCGTTCGCGAAGCAGGCGGTTCCGCCGAAGGCGAAGCCGAAACCGAAGGACTTCGTGACGCCGAAGGTCTGGGGTGAGAAGGACTGAATGCGGCCCGGCCTCACCCGCGAGATTCCAGGCACGCGAAGACGATGCGGATCGCGTCGTAGCCGACCTCGCCGTTGAGTTCCGTGAACACCGGTTTCATCCGCTGCGTGCCGTGCATCTCGGCCGCGGCGGCGACGCGCTCGCATACGTCCTCCGGCACCCACGCGAAGATCGATTCCGGTTTTTCCGCTCGCACGAACTCGGCCAGGTACTCGACGACCGTGGACGGCGCGAGGTCGATCTTCGCCGCGACCGCTTCAACGCTCGCCTCGGCGCGGAACAGCTTGAACGCGGTCTCCTTCTTCGCGGTCATCTTCGGCGGTTCGGCCGCGCGCGGCGGTAGCGCGGCCAGGCGCGGGAGCGGCACGTCGGTGGGGATGCCTTTCGCGCGGCAGTGCGCGAGGATCGCGGTCAGAAACGCCTTCCCGTAGGCGCGGAGGCGGAACTCGCCGACGCCCGAAATGCGGCTCATCGCGTCTTCGGTCGTCGGGCGCCCGCGGGACAGTTCCGCCAGCACCGCGTCGGTGAATACCTGGTACGGCTGCACCTTCGCCCGCTGCGCTTCCTGCCGGCGCAACTGGCGGAGTGTCTCGAAGAGTTCGGCGTCCGCGCCCTCCGGCAGTTCGCCCGG
Source organism: uncultured Frigoriglobus sp. (assembly GCA_964495365.1). Taxonomy (GTDB): domain Bacteria; phylum Planctomycetota; class Planctomycetia; order Gemmatales; family Gemmataceae; genus Gemmata. The sequence goes on from CAZBXY010000037.1 coordinate 19,941, forward strand.
TGCCGCCGGCGGCGCGTCCTTTCGGCGCTTCTCGCGGGTCGCCAGCCGAATCAGGCGCACCGATTGCCGCCCGCCCATCACCTCCCACGACGCCGGGTTCAGCTTGAGTAGCGGGTACTCGTCGCCGGTCTGAACCAATACGCCCTGCCCGATCAGTTGGTAAATCCAGTCGCGCAGGTCCGCTTTCGGAACGTCCTTCAGGAGGCCGTACGTACTGAGTTGGTGGTGCCCGCGGCCCCGCACGTTCGCGGTGTCGGCCCCGCGAAGAACGTCGATCACGTGCGCGATGCCGAAGCTCTCCTTCACGCGCGCGACGCACGACAGGACCTTCTGCGCGATCTTCTGCGCGTCGGGAACCTCCTGCGTGTCGCCGAGGCACAGGTCGCACGCCCCGCAGTTGGGCGAATCGTACCGCTGGTCAAAGTAACTCACGAGTGCCCGGTGCCGGCACACCGCGCCGCGGCAGTACCGGGCCATCTCGTCGAGGTGTTTCACGCTCGCCGCGGTGTACTCCGGCGGCGCGTTCGCCTCGTCGGCCGATTTCTCGATGATCGCCTTGAGCGTGAGGAAATCAGACCCGGAGTACAGCAGCACGCACTCCGACGGCAGCCCGTCGCGCCCGGCGCGGCCGGTTTCTTGTTGGTAGTGTTCGATCGTCTTGGGCATCGCGGCGTGAACCACGAACCGCACGTTCGACCGGTCGATGCCCATCCCGAACGCGACCGTCGCGACCACAATATCCGCTTCTTCGGCCGCGAACGCTTCTTGCGTCTGGCGCCGATCGTCCGGTGTCATCCCGGCGTGGTACGGCACCGCGCGGTATTTGGCCTTCTTCAGCGCCAGGGTCATCTCATCGACGTCCTTGCGGCGCAGGCAGTACACGATCCCTGCGGCGCCGCGGTGCCGGTCGAGCACCTCGCGCACCTGATCGACGAGGTTCAGCCGCGGGAGCACGCGGAACGTCAGGTTCGGGCGGTCGAAGTTGCCGACGATGATTTCCGGTGCGCGCAGGCCGAGTTGCTCGCTGATGTCGCGGCGCACGCGCTCGGTGGCGGTCGCGGTGTAGGCGTGGACGGCGGCCTGCGGGAAGAACTCGCGCAGGCGGGCGAGCTGCCGGTACTCGGGCCGAAAGTCGTGCCCCCAGTGACTGACGCAGTGCGCCTCATCGACCGCGATGGTGTGCGCCCCGGCGTCGCGGAGCAGGCGGAACGTCCCGGTGTTGATGAGCCGTTCGGGCGAGGTGAACACGAGCCGCGTCTCGCCGCGCCGGATCGCGTCGGCCGTGATCGACCATTCGTCAGAACTGAGCGTGCTATCGATCCGCGCCGCCGGGACCCCGATCCGCGTTAGCCCGTCCACCTGATCCTTCATCAGCGCGATGAGCGGCGACACGACGACCGTCAGCCCGCCCCGAACGACCGCCGGGGCCTGATAGCAGAGCGATTTCCCGCCCCCGGTGGGCATGACGACGAGCGAATCGCGCCCGGCGAGCGCGGCGCGGATCGCGTGTTCCTGGAGCGGCCGGAGGGCCGTGAACCCCCAGTGCCGCTTCACGGCGGCGGTGAGGGCCGGCGGGAGCGGGCCGGCGGCGGGAGCGGGCACGGGCACCTCGGCAGTAGAGAAAGTGGACACGTCTCCACTATCACACTCCCGTACCCTACCCCACCGCGGCGCCGCTGTCTAGCTCGGCAGCGGCCAAACGAGCCGAAGATTTCACCACAAAGGCACAAAGGTCGCACAAAGGGCCACAAAGAAGACCGAAGCAGATTGGCCGCAAAAAAAGCACAAGGGGCACAAGACGGGAGACAGAAGAACTAACCACAGAGGCACAGAGACACAGAGAAAACCAGAGAAGAATTGCTTGAAAAGAACTCTGCTCTGGTTTTCTCTGTGTCTCTGTGCCTCTGTGGTTAGTCGCTGTCTTTGGTCTTCTTTGTGGCCCTTTGTGCGACCTTTGTGCCTTTGTGGTGAACTCTTCTCTCCTACTTCGCCTCGGCGAGCTTCGCGGCGCGGGCCGCCAGCGCCCGGGCGTGCGCCGAGCGCCCCGGGAACCCCGCGTGGGCCGACGACACCTGCTCGTAGGTCCGCCACGCGGACAGCGCCGTCTTCCACGCCTCGGTCGCGTCCGACTTCAGCCGCGGCGCGTCCGCCCCGGTCACGCGCTCCAGCCGCGCCTGGAGCCGCTCGGCCTGCTCGTGTTTGCACAGCGCCAACAGAAGCGCGCCTTCGGCCCGCCCGACCTCGGCCGAAACCCGGTCGATCAGCAACTGCGCGGCGGTTTGGCGCCAGTGAACCTCCACCGCCTGCTGCGCCGCGTTCTCCCGCTCCTTGTTCTTGTCCAGGCGGGCCGCCCCGATGCTCTGATACAACTCCTCGGCGACGACGATCCACTCGCGGATCTGCTGGTCGGCGTCGCGGTTGAGCCGGAGCCGCTCCAGCCCGTTGGCAAACACGTCCTGCTTGGCGACGATGTCCTTGGCGGCGTCCTGGAACTGCCCGCGCTGGATCCGCTCGCGCGGGTTGGGCGGCTCCAAGAACGACACGGCCAGCCCGCCGGCGGCGATCGTCCGCACCCGGGACGCCGCGTCCGAGCGCGGGTCGAGACCCTCGGGCGTGTTGAACGCGTCCGCCGGGATCTGCGTGCGCAGGGCGTCGTCGTAGAGCCGCGCGCCGACCGGGCCGGCGTCGGTGCCGCCCAGATCGACCGGCAGGAACGAGCGCGACACCCGGCCGTAGGCGAACGCGTCGTCCGGCGGGTTCCAGTACGCCGGTTTCGGGTCGGGGAACGCAGCCCGCTTCGCCTCCAGTGCCTTCTGGTCGAACGCCAGCTTCGCCACCAGTTCGCTCCGCATGTTCGCCTCGAACACGGCCATTCGCGCCGACAGCGCGTTGACCGGCACGGCCAGGAACACGGTCGCCCGTTTCGCGTCGTCGAGCGTCGCGGCGGAAATATTCTCCTGCGCCTCGAACCATGCCTTTGCGGCCTCCGGGTTCGCCTTGAGCTGACCCAGCGGGACCGGGAACGCGGCCCCGCGCCACGGGTCGAACAGGCGCACGTCGGTGCCGGTGCGCACCCCGACCGCCCAGAACGGCCCCCGCTGCACGCGGACGTGCGTGATGAGCGGGTACGTCAGCGCCGGGCCTTCGCGCGACTGGAGGTTCCCGGCGTCCGGGGGGCCGATCAGGCAGGCGTCGAGTTCGAGTTGCTGGAGCAGCGCGAGGAACACGTACATGCGTTCCAGCCCGGACCCGAACCCGCGGCGCAGCACTGCGGTCGGCGGCAGCACGGTCGGTTCGTGCCCGGTGCCGACCTTGCGGGGCCACGGGTTGAGGTACACCTGCCGGCACACCCACGCGAACGCCAGATCCGCCTGGTGCTCCGGCGGCAACCCGCCCAGAGCCAGCGACCGGGCGCAGTCGCGCAAATAGAGGCACTCGGTCAGGTACGCCGCGTCTTGCCCGCTGTAGGCCGCCCCGCGCAGCTCCGCGCGGTCGGCGCTCGACAGCGGAACGACGCCGGCGAGCGCGTTGAGCGCCTCGTCGGACATCGCCGGGAGCTTCTCGCCCCCCAGCGCGCCCAGCGCGCTTTTGATCGTCTGGAAATCGGTTTCCTTCCGCAACTTGGTCGCGGTCGCCTTCCAGCCATCGACCTTCGGCCCCTCGGCCCCCCCCGAGCCGTCGGTGGATTGCGTCGGCGGTTTGCTGCACCCGCCGACACCAAGTGCGACCGCGATACCCAAAAGGAGAGCGAAGGTGAGGCCGATCGCGGCGAGCGGCCGGCGGGAATCAGGCGGGTTGGCAGCGGGAATCATGCGCGTCGGCTCGTGTTGCAGTGGCTTGGGCTGTGTGGTTGGCGGATTCGAACAGGGCCCGGCGGATTCGGAGGCACGTTTCGATGACGGCTGGGAGTTCGTCGAGCGGGACCATGTTCGGGCCGTCGCTTCTGGCCTCGTCGGGCCGCGGGTGCGTTTCCAGGAACACCCCGTCGCACCCCGCGGCGACCGCGCAGCGGGCCAGAACCGGCACCATTTGCCGGTCGCCGCCCGTGCGGTCCCCCAGTCCCCCTGGCTTCTGTACGCTGTGAGTGGCGTCAAAGATCACCGGGGCGCCCGTTTCCTGCATCCACGGCACCGCCCGCATGTCGTTCACCAGCAGTCCGTAACCGAACGTGGTGCCGCGCTCGGTGAGCAACACGTTGCGCGTTCCGAACTCGGACAGCTTGGCGACAACGTTTTTCATGTCCCACGGGGCCATGAACTGCCCCTTCTTGACGTTCACCACGCGCCCGGTGCGTCCGCAGGCTTCGAGCAGGTCGGTTTGCCGGGCCAGGAACGCCGGCACTTGCAAAATGTCGCACACCTCCGCGACGGCGGCGGCCTGGTGGCACTCGTGAACGTCGGTGGTCACGGGCAAACCGGTGACCCGCTTCACCGCGTCGAGCGTTTTCAGCCCTTCTTGCAACCCCGGCCCGCGAAACGACCTCCCGGAGCTGCGGTTCGCCTTGTCGAACGAGGCTTTGAACACCAGTGGGAGGGCGAGCCGCTCCGCGACCCCGCGGAGCGTTTCGGCGATGGCGAGCGTGAGGTCGTGCGACTCGATGACGCACGGCCCGCAGATCCACAAGAGCGGGTGGCCCGCGCCGACCGCATACGGCCCGACCGCTACCGGTTGTGGTGTGGCCACGGTGGTCTCCTTCCCTCAAGGTACGGCGGAACCGGATGAAGTGCAGGTAGTAACGCCGTGGAGGGAGAATGGGCAAGACCAATAGGCAGGAGACAGGGGACAGAGCCACAGATGAACACAGAAGACACGGATCCGACAGAACAGAGTTGTACTGAACTCGATCAACTGTCTTGATCTGTGTCTTTCTGTGTTTATCCGTGGCTGTTCTCCGCCCGCTGCCTTCTGTTATCTGTCTCTGCGGCTTCTGAAAAAGTTGCTCTCGTTTTGTAAGAACGCACTTGGTAGTCTCCGCCGCCCTTCGAGGAGGGTACCCACTCAGGGATGACGTGGGGGAGCAGGAGATCCACCGTGGCTCGCCGCCGATTGCGCCACAAACTGATGCTCGGACTGGCCCTTGTGGCCGGAAGCGTCGGGGCGTTGGCCGCGGGCGCCGGGTACGGACTCTTCGCGCACTACTTCAGCACCAAGACGATTCGCAAGAAGCTCGACGAGCTGGCCATCGCCAACCAGATGATCGAGACCCTCAACGGTCTCGAACAGGGCGACCAGACCGACAAGCAGGCGTACCTCCAACTCGTGAAAGAGTGTTCCGACCAGCTCGCCGACTTCCGCAAGGTGAACACCAAGACCGTGACCAACGGGTACGACCCGGACGGCGGGGTGATGGAAGCCGGGCTGACGGCCCAGCTCGACGCCCAGCTCGCCAAGCTCACGGAGGTAGTGAACCACACCAGCAAGCCCCAGGCCAACAGCGACTCGTCGCCCCCGCCGCTCAACAAAACTCATGCCGTCCGCGAGGCCCACGCGAGCGCCCGTCGCACCGCCGAGCACCTCCGCCACGCCCTCATGGACGACATCCAGAAGACCGGGCGCAGCTCCGACGCGGCCATCAACCAGAGCATCTGGTGGGTCACGCTGTTCTTCGCCTGGGCGCTGGCCCTGGTCGTCACCATGCTCTACTACTTCCGCGCCTGGATGTTCGCCCCGATCCGCGAACTCCAGGCCGGCGTTCAGCGGGTCCACGGCGGCAACTTTGCCCAACCGATCGTGCTGAATTCCGGCGACGAGTTGCAAGAACTCGCCGACGAATTCAACGCGATGGTCAGCCGGTTGCACGCGGTGTACGCGGACCTCGCCCGGCAGGTGAACGAGCGGAGCCGGCAGTTGGTCCGCAGCGAGCGAATGGTGTCGGTCGGGTTCCTCGCCGCCGGCGTCGCGCACGAGATCAACAACCCGCTGGCGAGCATCCTGTTCTGCTCCGAGGCGCTCGAGCGCCGGTTGCAAGAAGTCCTCTCGGCGCTCGTGAGCAGTTCCCGGGGCACCCCCGCGGAAGCGGAAGTGCTGGCCCGCTACCTCAAGATGATTCAGCAAGAGGCGCTGCGCTGTAAAGACATCACGCAGAAGTTGCTCGATTTCAGCCGCACGGGCGTGCGACGGAAGGAGCCGGCGGACCTCACCGGCCTCATACGAGGGGTGCTCGAAGTCGCCCGACACCTGCCGTCGAGCCGCGGGAAGCACGTGTCGTTCGAGCCGACCGGATACATCGTCGCGCCGGTCAACGCGCAAGACCTCAAGAGCGTGATTCTGAACCTCGTGGTGAACGCGCTGGACAGCATGGACGACGGCGGGCGGCTGTCGATCACGCTGACCACCGCCGGCGGCTACGCGGAGATGGTGTTCGCGGATACGGGGTGCGGGATGTCGGCCGACGTGTTGCAGAACATTTTCGAGCCGTTTTACACGAAAAGCCGCACCGGCAAGGGCACCGGGTTGGGGCTGTTCATCAGCCACCAGATCGTGGACCAGCACGGCGGGACAATCACCGCGACCAGTTCCGGCCCCGGGACCGGCAGCGCGTTCACGGTGCGCATCCCGCTGCAACTGGCCGCCGGCGAGCCGGACGTGCAGCCCGAAACCGACGACGCGCCGACGGTACTGGCGTTCCCCGGCGGGAACCGCGAGGCGGCCTGATGGTAGTGACCCGCTTCAGCGGGTCTGTCGGTGTGTTTGTGGCACAGGCTTTCCAGTCTGTGCGGATAGTTCAGGGGGACACAGGCTGGAAAGCCTGTGCCACAAGAAGAAAGAGGCCCGCTGAAGCGGGTCACTACGAACAAAAGCGCAACTGACATGGAACCGGGCTTGTAATTCCTTCAACCTTGACGCATACACCGCTGCCCCGGATTTTGGCTGGTCGATACGGAGACTGCGAGTGGCCACCCCCGCACACAACCGCCTGCGAATCCTGTTCGTCGATGACGAGGCGATGCTCCGCGAGTTCATGCGGTCCGAGCTGCCCCGGCTCGGGCACGACGTCACCGTCTGCCCGGACAGCAAGAGCGGCATCGAGATGGTCAAGAAGCAGACCTTCGACGCCGCGATCCTCGACCTGCGGATGGAACACGACAAGGCCGGGTTGCAGGTGCTCGCGGCGCTCAAGCAGGTGTCGCCGGACACCGAAGCGGTCATCATGACCGGCTACGGCAGCACCGAGACCGCCGTCGAAGCTCTCCGGCTGGGCGCGTTCGACTACCTCACCAAGCCGTGCAAGCTGACCGACATCGAGGCGCTGCTGCTCCGCATCCAGGAGAAGCGGAAGCTGAAGCACAAGACCGCGGCGCTGGAAACGCGGGTGCAGCAGGTCGAAGGCCCGCCGGGGATGATCGGCAGTAGCCCCGCGATGGCCCCGGTGCAGCAGTTCATCGAGCGCGTCGGCCCGACCGACGGGCGTGTCCTCATCACCGGCGAGACCGGCACCGGCAAGGAAGTGGTCGCCCGGGCGCTGTACGTGTCGAGCAAGCGGGCCGACATGCCGTTCGTGCCCGTGAACTGCGGCGCGCTGACGAACACGCTCGCCGAGAGCCAACTGTTCGGCCACAAGAAGGGATCGTTCACCGGGGCGGACAAGGACCACAAGGGGTTCTTCGAGGTCGCCAACGGCGGCACCGTGTTCCTCGACGAACTGGGCGAACTCGACAAGAACCTCCAGGTGAAGCTCCTGCGGTTCCTCGAGGCCGGCGAGATCCAGCGGCTCGGCGAGAGCCAGCCCATCACGGTCGATGTGCGCGTCATCAGTGCAACGAACAAGGATTTGCGGAAGATGGTCGCGGAGGGCCACTTCCGCGAGGACCTCTTGTTCCGGCTGAACATGTTCCACTCGCACCTGCCGCCCCTGCGCGAGCGGCGCGAGGACATCCCGGAACTGGCCCGGCACCTCCTGGCCCGGCACGCGAAGCGCCCGGTGGAGAACGTCGCGCACCTGCTGACGCCCGAGGCCCTGCACGTGCTGATGAACCACCCGTTCGCCGGGAACGTGCGGGAGCTGTCGAACGCGATGGAGTACGCGTGGATCATCTCCGGCGGGCAGCCGATCACCCCGGACCACCTGCCGCACGAGATGCGCAACCCGCGGCCCGTCGCGACGCTCCCGTTCCCGACGAGTTCCGCGCCCGCCGCGGCGCCGGTTTACGGCTCCGCGCCGACGCTCCCGTTCCCCACGCCGGCGGTCTCGGTGCCGGTGGCCGACCCGAACGCCCCGACGAAGTCGCTGGCGGACGTGGAGATGGATTACATCTTGCAGGTGTACGCGAAGAACGCGATGAACAAGCAGAAGACCTCCGACGAGTTGGGGATCAGCCTCAAGACGCTCTACAACAAGCTCCACAAGTACGAGGAGGAGCGCAGCCGCAAGGCGGGGTGAAGTTCGCGTCGCGAAGCAAGCGACCTCGGTTTTCAGCCCCGGAGGGATGTTAGCCCGGGGTGGAGCGAGTCCGCGAGCGCAACCCCGGGTATCGAACGACAAATGAATCGAAGCCCCGGAGGGGCGACAGAACGAACGGCGAAGGTTCTGTCGCCCCTCCGGGGCTTATTGCTTCTTCGGCCCTACACCCAGGGTTTCGCGGGCCTTCGGCCGCGCTTCACCCTGGGCTAACATCTGCCGCCGCTCCGCGGCTGAAAACCAAACCCCACTTCATCGCGAAAAGCGCCACAAACGTGCATCCCATCCGGCCCGAGGCGTGGTACAGTCTTTACCACCCGCATTCGCTACGCAGCCGGAGGACAGCCGTGACCCGCTCGGAAGGTTCCGTCACGCGCCGCGGGGTGCTGAAGCTCGGCGCGCTCGCCGGTCTGGGGGCCGCTTCGCCGCTGCGCGCCGAGGCGCCGCGAGCGGCGTTCAAGCCGATCCGCTCGTGTGTGGTCGTCTTCTTTTACGGCGGGCCGAGCCACCTCGACACCTACGACCCGAAGCCCGACGCGCCGGCCGAAGTGCGGGGCGAGTACCGCACGATCGCGACGGCGGTCCCCGGCACGCGGGTGAGCGAACACCTCCCGCGCATGGCCCGGATCATGGATCGCGTCGCGCTGGTGCGCGGGCTACACCACCGGATGACGAACCACAACGCCGCGGCGCCCGAAATGCTCACCGGGCGCGAGCCCGCGGGCGGCGACCAGGAGTTGCTCACCGACGACCCGCGCGGCATCCCGACGCTCGGCTCGGCCGTCAGTTTCGCGCTCGGCGCCCGCGCGAGCGCCCTGCCCTACGTCGCGCTACCGTACACGATCTACAACGTCGTGCAGCTCCCGGGGCAAACGCCGGGGCTGCTCGGCGGCGCCTACGACCGGTTCCAGGTGACCGGGAACCCGAACGACCCGAACTTCCGCATCGCGGCATTCGAAGGCGCTGCCGAACTCGACACCCGCGCACCGCTATTGCGCGGACTCGACCGGTCGAACCTGCCCGGCGCGGTCGCGCACGCCGCAATCAGCCGCGACCGCGCCGTGAAGCTGCTCGCCAACCCCGACGTGCGCACGTTGTTCGACATCCAGAAGGAACCCGCGCGCGTTCGCGACCGCTACGGCCGCCATCTCCTCGGTCAAAGTCTGCTTCTCGCGCGGAGGCTGGTGGAAGGCGGAGTGAACTTCGTCACCTGCTTCGACGGCGAGCGGAACGGCCAGGACGCGAACTGGGACAGCCACGAGAACCTGTTCCCGCGGCACCGGCAGTTGATCCCGCCGGCCGACGAGGCGCTCTCGGCGCTGATCGAAGATCTGGACGTGCGCGGGCTGCTCGAATCGACGCTCGTACTCGCGGTGGGCGAGTTCGGGCGGACGCCGAAGATCAACGGCAACCGCGGGCGCGACCACTGGCCGTACTGCTACACCGCGGTACTCGCCGGCGGCGGGGTTGCCGGCGGCGCACTGTTCGGATCGAGCGACAAGATCGGCGGGCGCCCCGCGTCCGACCCGGTCACACCGGCCGACATCGCGGCGACGATCTTCTGGCGGTTCGGCATCGACCCGGAAACGGAAGTGCGCGACCAGACCGCGCGCCCGTTCCGCCTGAGCGAGGGCGACCCGATCCACTTGTTGTTCTGAGCGCCATTTCGCTCGTGTTCGCAGTGACCGGCTTCAGCGGGTCTGCCTTTCTTCTCGTGTCACAGGCTTTCCAGCCCGTGTGACCTGTCGCTCGCTGGCGCACAGGCTGGAAAGCCTGTGACACAAAAATAGAAGTGACCGGCTTCAGCCGGTCACTACAAACCAACCAAAATGGACCCACGCGAATACAACCGCCGGGCCTGGGACCGGCAGGTCGAGGACGGCAACCGCTGGACTGTCCCGGTCGGCCCGGAGGTAACCGCCGCGGCCCGGCGCGGGGAATGGGCGATCGTGCTCACGCCGACGATCCCCGTTCCGCGCGAGTGGTTCCCGCCGCTCGCGGGGCTGGACGTGCTGTGTCTGGCGTCCGGTGGCGGGCAGCAAGGGCCGGTACTCGCGGCGGCCGGAGCGCGGGTCACCGTTTACGACAACTCGCCGAAGCAACTGGCCCGCGATCGCGAAGTGGCCGCGCGCGACGGGCTGACGATCGCGACCGTCGTAGGCGACATGCGCGAGTTGTCGGCCTTCGCCGACAACTCGTTCGAGCTGATTTTCCACCCGTGCTCCAACGGCTTCGTGCCGGACGTGCGCCCGGTGTGGGGCGAGTGCTTCCGCGTGCTGCGGCCGGGCGGGGTGCTGCTCGCCGGGTTCGCCAACCCGGTGCTGTACGCGTTCGACGACGCGGCGGCGACCGATCGCGGCGAACTGAACGTGAAGTACCCGATCCCGTACTCGGACCTGACGAGCCTGACCGACGCGGAACGCCGGCGGTACACGGACAAGGAGGAACCGCTGGCCTTCGGGCACACGCTCGACGACCAGATCGGCGGGCAACTCGCCGCCGGGTTCGTGCTGACGGGGTTCTTCGAGGACCGCGACCCGACGCACCCGCTGGCGAAGTATTTGGCCACGTTCATCGCGACCCGCGCCGTGAAGCCGGGCGGCCCCGGGCGCTAGTTCTCTTCCGGGATGTACGGCTTCAACTGGATGAGCGCCTTGAACCACCGGCGGCTGATCTCGCGCGGGTGCTCGTCCAGGGCCGCCGCCACCTCGGCCTGGGTCAGCCCCAAGTAATAGTGGAGCGTGAACACTTCCTTCACCTTGTCCGGGAGCCTCTCGACCTGCTGGTGCAGTTCGGCCCACATCACCTTCTTGTCCACGTTGAGGGTGCTGTCCGCCCGGTCGTAGCCGGCCCCGCTGCCCGACGTGTCGGCCGCCAGCGGCATGTACTTCTCGGCGACCATGTCCAGGAGCGTCTGGCGGATCTTGTGGGCCGCGAACCGGAAGAAGTCCGCCGGCGTCGGCAGTTCGACGGATTCCAGCGCTTTGGCCAGCCGCAGGTACGTCTCGCTGACCACGCTATCGACCTCGCGCCGGCCCACGAGTTGCGTGAACGATACGTTCATGATCTTGGCCGCGAGCTTGCACAACTGCGTGTGGGCGCGGCCGATGAGTTCCTGGATCGCGCCCGGTTCGCGGCGCCGGACGCGCTCGAGGAGCCGGTTCATGTCCGCGTTCGTGTCGTCGCCCATCCGCTTGTCCCCACCCGCGTCTGGTGATTCCCGAATCGTGCGGATTGTTTTCTGCCTTCTGTAGCCGGCCCCTTGTCTGCCGGCTGGACCTGTCGGCAGGCCGACAAGTCCAGCCGAGAGGTCGGGGCTTCTGCATGTTGTCGCTCCGGCCTCACAGAGGCCGGCTACAGAAGAAATTCGCACCCGGGACTCGTTGGAACCTATCACAGAACGTCCCGACTGCCTACGCACAAACTGCGCGGAGTTCGCGTGTCACAATAGTGATATTGCGTATAGATATAGTCATCATCACGGACTCGTGGGCGGGGGGTGGCGAGTTGGCAATCTTTGGCAATCTTTGAAAAAACGGCCCAAAAGCCCTGGGAAAACCAAAGATTGCCAAGTGGCAATCTTTGGCAATCTTTGGCAATCTTTGGCAACCTTTGGCAACCTTTCGTATTTCCAGGGAATCGCACACGTCCCGCGACCGACCCGTTTCGGCCCGTGGCGGTGGCGAGGTCCGCGGTTCGCCCATAAAGTGGTGCTGACCGCAATCCGCCTGTTCCCCCGCGAGTCGGAATGAGTTCCCCCTGCCCCCCGGACCCCGCGCCCGTCGTTCCACACCGGTACTGGGCGTGGGTCGGCACGCCGCGGGGTCGCGCCACGCTGGTGTGGGCCGCGGCGCTCGGCTGCGCGATCGCGTTCACGTACCGCGCATTCCACTGGTTCGATTCGCCCGCGCACCTGACCCCCGAGCGCAAGCGGGCCGACGGCAACTCCGGGCACACGCAGATCGACTTCGGCGGGCAATGGCTCATGGGCCGGATGATCGTGACCGGCAACGGGCGCCGGCTGTATCACCGTCAGCGGCAGTGGGAGGTGCTCCGCGAAGGCTACCCGGTCGCCGACGAATCGCCGATCCAGCGGGAGCAGGGCGCGCTGCCGCGGTACGCGCAGTCGAAGGCCCGCGACGACGAGGAGTACCAGCACGACGCGACCAACCTGATGCACTGGTTCATGGGCGGCGGGAACGACCCGCGGGGCGAGTGGAAGCGGGTCGCGGGGGCGTCGGTCGCGCCGCTGGCTCAGCCGCCGACTGGAAACCCGTTCGCCGCAGTCGCGCTGGAAAAGGCCGCGACCGACGCGGTCACGCCCGAGATCGCCGCGAAGATCGAGAAGCCGTCGATCGGGGGCCCGCTGTACCCGCCGGTTCACGCCCTCTTCTATGTGCCGATCGGCCTCTTCGACAGCCCGCGGCAGGCGTACCACTGCTTCCAGGTGTTCGGCGTGCTGCTGATCCCGTTCGCCGGGTTGGGGGTGAAGGTGCTCACCCGCGGGCGCGTCTGGTGGTCGGTCGCGACGCTGTGCCTGTACCTCTTTCCGGGCACGCGCGGCGGGCTGGACCTGGCCCAGAACCCGATGATCTCGCTCTCGATCGTGATCTGGGGCTGGGCGCTGGCGAGCCGCGGGTACAACGTCGCCGGCGGGGTCGTGTGGGGGCTGTTCGCGTTCAAACCGGTCTGGGCGCTGGCGTTCTTCCTCGTGCCCTTCCTGATGCGCCGCTGGCGGTTCTGCGGCGCGATGGTGCTGACCGGGGCGGCCCTGGGGGCGTTCACGCTCCCGATCGTCGGTTTACAGAGCTGGTTCGACTGGCTGTCGATCGGCAACGAGGCGACCGAGCTTTACAAGGTGAACAACAACTGGATCCACCTGAGCCGCGACCTCCAGGGGCTCCCGCGGCGCGCGCTGATCGATTTCACCAAACCGGACGCGGAGAAAAACACGCCGACGATTAACCGGCTCGCGTGGGCGGCGTGGGGGGCGGTGTTCGTAACGACGGTGGTCGTATACCTGCTCCGCGGCGACCGCTCGAAGCCGACCGGGCTCTCGGCCGGGTTCCTGTTCCTCGGCGCGTACCTGACGTGCTTCCACTTCATGTACTACGACGCGCTCCTGGCCGCCGCGGGGATCGCGGTGCTGTTCGCCGAGCCGCAGCGGTTCTTCCGCACGAAGTCGTTCGCGGTCGCCCCGGTGGAAGTGGAACCGGCGGTGCCGGCCGACCGCGCGCTGCCCCCGCCGCCGGCGTCACCCGCCCCGCTCGGCGCGCGGATGCTCGGTTACGTCAACTCGTTCCCGCTGACGGTCATTTTGGCGCTGTTCGTGGTGGAGAACTCGCTGAGCGGGCTGGAGGTGGAAGCGACGGTGGGCGTCAAGTATTTCGCGAAGCCCGCGCCGGACGGGAGCACGAACGTCACCCCGCCGCGATTGACCGGCGACACCGGCGTGAAGTCGCCGCTGGACACGTATCTCATCCTGGCGCTATGGGGCTGGGCGGGGTGGCGGCTGGTGCGCGCCGGCGACCGGCGCGAGTCATCCGCGTAGGGCGTCCAGCGCCGCGCCGATGTCGGCGGCGCGCATGAGCGACTCGCCCACCAACACCGCCCGCGCGCCGGCCGTGCCGAGTGTCACCAGATCGGCGTGTGTCTTGATCCCGCTCTCGCTCACCACCGTGCGGTCCGCGGGGATCTTCGGCAACAACTCCAGCGTGTGTTCGAGCCGCGTTGTAAAGGTGCGCAGGTCGCGGTTATTGATCCCGATCACCGTCGCGCCACAGTCGAGTACCCGCGGGAGTTGCTCCGCGTCGTGCAGTTCGACCAGCGTGTGAAGCCCCAGCGCCGTGGCTTCGCGCTGAAGTGCACTTAACTGATCGCCCGGCAGGCACTCGGCGATGAGCAGCACCGCGTCGGCCCCCGCGGCGCGGGCTTCGAGCAATTGGTAGCGGTCTATAATGAAGTCCTTCCGCAACACCGGAAGCCCGACCGCGGCCTTCACGTCGGTGAGGTACTTCAGGCGGCCTTGAAAGTATTCGACGTCCGTCAGTACGCTGATCGCGGCGGCCCCGTGAGCCTCGTAAGTGCGGGCAATCGCCACCGGGTCGAAATCGGCACGGATCACGCCGGCCGACGGCGACGCCTTCTTCACCTCGGTGATGAGCGTGATCTGGCCTGAACGATGAAGTGCGGCGCGGAAGTCGCGCGCGGGAGGTCGGTTCGCGATCTGGCGCTGGAGTTCGGCTTCCGGCACTGCGGCCTTCGCGGTCGCGATCTCGCACAACTTCGTCTCAATAATGCGGTCGAGAATGGTCGGCATGAAGCGGTCTCTTTGCGGCGGTTTCTCAGAGTAGTAGGCACACGCCGTGTGCCGTCGCCATATGACTTGTGTAGCGACGGCACACGGCGTGTGCCTACTACTCTGAGGAAAGGACGTGCCCGTGTTCTGGTCCGAAGCCGCGCTGATAACGACATCGGGCCTGCTCGTTTTGACCGCAGCGGGGCCGGTCGGGTTGCTCGCCCGCGCCCTCCGACCTCGCGGTGAGCCGCTCTTGCCGCGGTGGAAGCCCTGGCCCGTTCCGTGGAACGGGTTCGCGGTCACCGTCGCGTTCGTCGTGTCGGCGGCCCTTCTACCGGGGTGGGTACTCGAACTCCTCACGCGGAGCGGCTTTTTTCAGTCGGTGTACGGCCCCGACTTCCCGGTGCCCGGCGCGCCGGACGTTACGCCGCCGGCGCTGGACGAGGTGCGCCCGGTGCGAATGGTGTGGGCCGGGCTGTTCGCGCTGCCGGTGCTCCTCGGGCTGTTGTGGGGCGCGGCGATGTTGCTTTATCCGAACCGGACGATCGCGATCGTCGGAACCGGGAGCCTCGCCGGGAAGGTCGCGCTCGCGGTCCTCGCGTGGCTCGTCATCGCGCCCGCGGTTCTCGTGTTTCACGCGGCCGTGAACGCGGTGGCACAGCAGTTCGAAGTGACGCCCGAACAGCACACGCTCACGACCTTCGGCAAGCGCCCGGCGTTCGATCAGGTGTTGTTCCTGCTGGAAGCGTGCGTCGGCGCGCCGGTGCGGGAAGAGGTGATCTTTCGCGGGCTGCTGTTGGCGTGGTGCGCCGGGCGGATCAAGTTCCCCGGCGCCGGGGTGGACCCGGTGACCGGCGCGAGGCCGTGGTTCGTGATGGCCGCGGCGATCGCGCTGGCGGTCCTCATCGGCAACGGGCGCGCCGGTCCGATCGTCTTCGCCGGCGTCCTCGCGGTGGGGCTGGGCGTGCTGTGGCGCTTCCAGCGCACCGGCGCGCGCCGGGCGCGGGCCGTCTACGCGACCGCGGCGCTGTTCGCGGTCGTTCACGCCGGTGTGTGGCCCAGCCCGGTCCCGCTATTCCTGCTCGGCTTGGGGCTGGGCTGGCTCGCGGTGCGGACCAACGGCGTCCTCGTCCCGGTGATCGTCCACGGGCTGTTCAACGCCGTCTCCGCGGTTTACGTGCTGCGGGCGTAGGCGAACCCAACCGCAAGGCCGGGGGTGGGCTAGTCGGCGCAAGGCTGGGGGTACAACGCAGGCTTCGCGCACCCCCGGCCTTGCGGCCGGGGTTCGCCTATGCGGCCCGGCGCTCCTCGCGCTTGAGCCACTTCTGCATCCCGGCCAGTTCGCTCTCCCACTCCTTGCCGAACCGCTTCTCGCCGAACGCGTTGTACAAGAGGTCGAGCGTTTCGATCAGCGCGCGGAGCTGGTTGGCGCGGTCGTCGAGCTTGCCGCGGGCGTCGCTCTGCTCGTCCGGCGGCGGGAGCTTCGCCCCGCCCACGGCCAGTGTTTCCGCGTGCAGCGAAAGTTCGTACTGCTCGCCGTGGCGCACGAGCGTCAGCCCCACTTTTCGCGGGAGCTTGCCGCTCTGGATCGCGCGCCGGGCCTCCGGGAGCCGCGTCGGCCCCTCGTGCGAGATCGTCTCGTGCCCGGTCACACCCCGCGGGCATTCGAGGTTCAGCGTGCGGGCCAGCATGATCGTCACTTCGGAGTTGTCCGCCAGCTTGATCGTGTCGGACGCGACGTCGGTGTGGTACCAAAGCCACAGGAGAAACTCGTTGCCGATGAAATCGCGACTGCTCTCGTCGGCGATCCACGCGACGTCCGGCGGGGTGATGCCCGGAACGAACGCGCTGGGAGCCGAGTCGTCCACCTGCCGCGTGCGGGCGTTCACCTCCGCGAGGTGGTACGCCCGGCGCCCCGCGGTGACGCACTCCAGCCCCATCCCGAACGTCGTCTCGAAGAGGCTGCACAGCCGGTCGATCTGGGCCAGTGATGTGGCCCCGAACAGCACCTCGTTGGAGAGCTTGTCCCACAACACCGGGATGCACTTCCGCTTCTTGTAGCGCCCGTCCTTCGCCTCCTGTTCGAGGCGCTCGCGGGCGATCTCCTTGGCCTCGCGCTTCTGGCGCGCACTGGCGAACCCGCTGGGGTTGTTCTTCGACAGCGCCTTCAGTTCCACCGCGTAGTACGCGCGCAGGAGGTCGTTGGGCAGCTTGTCGGTATCCACCCGGAGGTCGAACGTGAGCGTGTCGTTGATGATGTTCTTGGCGAGGTGGAAGTCGGTGTCGAGGACGTGGTCGCCGGCGGTCCAGCCGGTCTCGACGCCGTCGGCCGAGGCGATCCGCTGCCGCCCGGCCATGCGGTCCTTGAGCCGGTCGATTTGCTCGTCGTCGAACAACCGCGGCGCCGGGCCGTTGACCTTGAAGCGCAAAAACGAGGCCCGTCCTGCGAAGAAGCCCATTGTTCAACCTCCTGTTGAACAGTGTGAGTGCGGGTGGGAGTGTGAGGAAAAACAGAAGGCAGAAGACCGGCGTCGAGATGCCCCGGCGGTCTTCTGCCTTTCCTCACGCTCCCACCCGCACTCACACTCCGCCCGCGAAGCGGGTGAGTCAGCCGACCAGCACGGCCTCGCTCACCTCGCCGTCCTTGCGGCGCATCTCTTCCAGAATGATCGGATGCCAGGCGGTGTCGCGCTCATCGGAGGGCAC
>CAZBXY010000038.1:0-37149 GCA_964495365.1 uncultured Frigoriglobus sp.
GCTCCTGGTTCGCGCCGGCGGCCAAACGTACGCGATCCCGCTGGAGGCGGTCGAGCAGATTCTGCGCCCCGGCGAGGAAGACCTGGACCGCGTCGGCCGCGACCCGGTGCTGCGGGCCGGCGGGGCGCTGTACCCGCTCGTGCCGCTGGTCCGGGTGCTGGGTGGTCGCGGGGGCGAGAGCGGCGAGGGCCGCCCGCCGGTCGTCTTGCTCCGCGCGGCCGGGAAGCGCGTCGCGCTTCAGATCGACCAACTGCTCGGCGGGCGCGAGGTCGTCATCAAGTCGCTGGGCCGGCCGCACAAGCGGCTGTTCGGCGTGTCCGGGGCCACGCTGCTCGGCGACGGGAGCGTGGTGCTGATCCTCAACCCGGCGGAGCTGGTCCGCGGGAGCGGCGGTCAAACGCGCGTTCACCAGCCGGTGCGGTCTGCGCAGCCGGCGCGCCCGCGCGAGGGCGTCCGCGTGCTGATCGTGGACGATTCGCCGAGCGTGCGCCGCGTCCTCACGATGCTCCTCACCGGCGCCGGGTGGCAGGTGTCGGCCGCGAAAGACGGGCTGGAGGCACTCGAACTGCTCAACCGCGGCGATCTCCCGGACGTGCTGCTGACCGACGTGGAAATGCCGCGGATGGACGGCTATGAGCTGCTGGCGACCGTGCGGAGAGAAGCGGCGCTGGAACACCTGCCGGTCGCGGTCCTCACGTCGCGGTCGGCCGACAAGCACCGGCGGAAGGCGCTCGACCTCGGCGCGTCGGCGTATGTGGTGAAGCCGTACCAGGACCGGAACCTGCTCGACATCCTGCGCCAGCTCGCGCGGGCCGGCCGCCCGGTCGCGACCGCCTGACCCGAGTTTCGCCCGTGACTGTCCCACCGATCCGCGTGCTGATCGCCGACGACTCGCCCTCCGTGTGCCGGGTGCTGACCGCGCACCTCACCACCGCGCACGGGTTCGAGGTCGCCGGCGTCGTGCACTCCGGGGAGGCCGCTGCCGAGCGGGTACCGGTCCTCCGGCCGCACGTGGTCACGCTCGACCTGGAAATGCCCGGGATCGGCGGGCTGGCGGCGCTTGATCGCATCATGGCGCACTGCCCGACGCCGGTCGTGCTCCTGACCGGGGCGACCGGCGGCGCCGTTCAGCAGACGGTCGCCGGGTTGGCCCGCGGCGCGGTCGATTTCCTCCTGAAGTATTCCCCGGGCTGCGACACGGACGCCGCCGCGCTGGGGGCGACGATTGTCGCGAAGGTGCGTACCGCGGCCGGGGTGAAGGTGATCCGGTCGCTGCCGCGGCGCGACCCGCGGCCGGCCCCGGCGCCCGCGAGTGCTTGCGCCCCGCCCCCGGCCGTTGTGGTCGTCGGGGCTTCGACCGGCGGACCGGGGGCCGTGCGCGACCTCTTGGCCGCGCTGCCGCGATCGTTCGGCGCGGGCGTGTTGATCGTTCAGCACCTGCCGGCGGGGTTCACGCACGACCTCGCGGAACTGCTCGCCCGCCAGACCGGTCGCCTCGTGCGCGAGGCGACCGACGGTACGCGGCTCGGCCCGGGAACCGCGCTCGTCGCGCCCGGCGGCGCGCACGCGGTCCTGACCCCGGACGGGTTCGTCCGGCTGAGCTACGGGCCGAAGGTTCGCGGGTATCGGCCGTCGATCGACGAGGCAATGGAATCGGCGGCGGGGGCGTTCGGGGCGCGGGCCGCGGGCGTTCTTCTGACCGGGATGGGTGACGACGGGGTGCGCGGGCTGGCCGCGATCCGCGCCGCCGGCGGGCGCACGTTCGCGCAGGACGAGGGGTCGTCGGTCGTGTTCGGGATGCCGCAGCGGGCGGCGGAAACCGGGGCCGCGGCCGTGATCGACACGCCGACCGGGATCGCGGCACAACTGACTTGCGAGGGGCCGAAATGGTGACGCGCGCACGGGCCGATTTGCACCTAGTCCGGTGCAGCATCGGCGAGATGACTGTTGGGCTTGAGGTGAACCGGATCGCGGCCGTCGAGCGCGGCGACCGGCTGACCCGGCGCCCGACGGCCGCCGCGCCAGGCCTGTTCCGCACGCGGCAGGGCGACTGGCCCGTGTACGCGCTTGGTGAGGCGCGCGGGGCGGGGGGGCAGGTGGTGCTGTTCGACGGCCCGCGCGGGCGCGCCGGGCTATTGGTGGACCGAGTCTCCCCGGTCGAACGGGTGCCGCACGCGGCCGTCGCCCCGGTGCCGGTCGGCGCGGGCGGGGCGGCGCGGGCGTTCTCCGGGGTCGCACTGACCGACGCCGGACCGCTCGCGGTGCTGGCGGTCGACGAACTGGGGACGCCCGACGGTGCCGATGTCCCTGCGTTCGGGGAAGTGCCCGACGCCGGACCGGCGCCCGCGCACGGACCGACCGGACCGCAGCGGTTGCTCACGTTCGGGCGCGCGAGCCGCCCCGGGGGGCGCATGGCGGTCCTGGCCGTGCCGGTGGCGTCGGTCGCGGAAGTGTTCGACGCGCCGCCCGGGGCACAACTCCCGGGCGCGCCGGCCCACGTGCGCGAACTGGTGGTGTGGCGCGAGCGCCCGCTGGTGGTGATCGACGCCGCGCGGTGGGTCGGGCTGCCCGCCCCGGCGACGGCGGCCCGGCGGGTGGTCGTGGTGCGGTCCGGGGGGCGCGCGATTGGCGCGCTCGCGGGATCGGAGGTTCAGGTGCTATCGGGGTCGGTCCTGTGCGTCCCCAGCCCGCGCCCGGTGAGCCTGACCCGCGAGCGGGTCGCGGCCGTTCTCGACACGAGCGACCGAACCCTGATCGTGCCGGACTGGGTGCAACTCCTCGGTTCGGCCGCCCGGTGATCCGGCGGACCGAAAACGAACAAACCTCTGGTTTTCCAGAGGTTTGATCAAGAGGCCTCGCCCGGATTTGAACCGGGGAATGACGGTTTTGCAAACCGTTGCCTTACCACTTGGCTACGAGGCCCAACGCGAACGGCATCGCGACTCCGAGAATGCTATCGGGTGCGCTCCGACCTGTCAATTCGCCTCGCGACCGCCGACGGTCGGCCGGCCGACAGGTCCGGCATTCGACAGCGCCCGCAAAGCCGGGTTTCGCGGCCGCTCCAAGACCGCGACCTTTCATCGGATGTCCGCGGCGCGCGACTTCAACTTCTTCCCCAGCTCGTTCATCCGCCTCTTGCACTCGTCGCGCGCGGCTGTAAAGCCGGGGGCCGTCGAGTTGCCCTTGCGGAGGTACTCCAGGACCACCGCTTCCGCGTCCATGAACCCGGCACAGCCCTCCGCGGTCAGTGCCGCCAGTTCCACCGGGATCGTCGTCACCCCGTTGCGGTCGCCGTGGAGCAGGTCGCCGGGGTTCACCCACACCCCGCCCACGCGCACCGGCACTTCCAGGTCCACGATCTGCGTGTACCCGTGCGAGGGCATCGTGCCCGCGGTAAAGCACGGGAACTTCAGCGGTTCGACCTGATCGAGGTCGCGCCCCGCGCCGCTCGTGATAAGGCCGACGCACCCGAACGCCTTGTACGTGGTACACATGATCTCGCCGAACGTCGCCGCCACCGGCGGGTCGTCGAGGTCTTGAAAGACGACGACTTTTGGCCCGGGCATCGCCGCGATCTTCTCGACCTGCCCGCCAAGGCCCATGTAGGTGTCGCCGCCCTTGGGCGGGGCGCCCGCGCGGAAGGTCGCGGTCGTTGCGAACCCGACCATCGGCGGCAGCGCGGGGTAGCACGCCTTGATGCGCCCGTCTGTGTACCCGGTGTTCCGCGGGCGCATCTCGAACAGCTCCAGCACGTTGCAGACGGTGGGCGTGTCGTACTTGCGGAGCGCGTCGAGTACCTCGGGGGCAACAGCGGGAACGGACATGGCCGCACCTCGGTAGGGGAGGGAAGTGGAGGTATGGTATGGGGAAGGCGGAAAGACAAAAGACAGAAGATGAGCCGCACGATAAACGCAGATTAAAGCACGATAAGAAAAGAGAGTTGATTTCAAGAAACTCAGTCTTCTGTTTTGATCGTGTCTTAATCTGCGTTTATCGTGCGGCTCGTCTTCTTCTCATACACGAACTCGGTGAGCGTATCCTGTTTGTGAGAATGGAGCCGCGACCGGCAGGGAGCGGGCCGACCACGAACCGCGAAGGTGAACGGCCCGCTCCCTGCCGGTCGCGGCTCACTACCGATGCGACACCAACACCGGGTTCGTGTATCAGGGTTTGTATCCCTGCACCGGGGGCAGGGGGCCGTCTTGCGGCGGGGGCAGCCAGTTCGGCCCGGCGAATGGGCGCGCGCTCGACGCCGGCGGCCAGTCCGGGCGGTAACTCGGCGTGCCCGGCAGGTCCTTCAACCCGCCGCTCGGGCGCAGCGCGCCGCCGATGCCGATCAGCTCCGGGCGCCGGGCGACCTTGTCGGCGAAGACTTCGAGGTCGCGGGCGATCTTTTCGGACCGGGCGAGGATGCGGGCCAGCGACGCGGCAGCGTCGTCGAGGTTGCGATACACCCGCGGGTCGGTGATGAGCTTCTGGATCGTGCCGTCTTCTTTGGCGAACGCGCCCACCACCGCGCGGATTTCCGCGACGAGCTTGGCGAGTTCGTCCGCCGATTCGACCACCGACTTCACCAGGCCCTCCGAGCGGGCCGCCAGCGGCTTCGTCACCGCGCGCACGTCGCCCACGACCAACCCCACTTGCGACACCTGCGAGTCGATGTTCTTGAGCATCTTGTCGGCCGTGTCGAGCACCGTGTTGAGCGACACCGCGAACTTGATGACGGTCGCCGACACCGCGTTGAGGTTCTTCAGCAGTTCGGCCACTTCCTTGCGGTTGTCCGGCGAAAGTAGCTCGTTGACACTATCGAACGCCTGTCGGGCGCTCTTGACGGTCGCGCCCAGGTCCGGGTCCAGCCGGCGCATCGTGGCGCGGAAGTCTTCCAGTACCGGGCGGATCGTCCGCACCGCTTCTTGGGCGTCGCGGATGAGCGCCCGCAGGTTCGGCTCGGCCGGGTCCGGCTGCGCCGCGTTGGTCACGAACCCCGCGGGCACGACCCCGTTCGGCGGCGCGACGTCGGCCCCGATCAGGTTCTGGAGCTTCTGGTTGGTGCGCCGCAGTTCCGGGATGAACCCGCGGACCTCCTTGAACAGCTCAGCGGCCTCGTCGGCGGCGCGCTCGATCTTCGGCGCGGTCTGCTCGAACCGCTCGAACGTCTTGGTGATTCGGTCGAGTTGCTGCTGCGCGTTGGCCAGCGCGCTGGACGCGGGGTTGAGGATGCTCCGCGGGGTGATCGGCGGCACGCCGGGAAACTCGCTGCCGGGCGGCCACTCGTCGGCCCGCGGCACCGGCTTGCCCTCGGCGTCGAGCTTCGGCAAGAAGTCGATCGCGGTATCGCCGCTGAGAATACCGCGCGAGATGTGCGCCTCTTCGGACTTGCGTGGGAGGTACTTCCGGTTGACCGCGATCCGCACCCGCACCAGCCCGCTCTCGGGGTCGAGTTCCAGCGCGGTCACCTCGCCGATGCGGACGCCCGATTTGCGGATCGGCGTTCCCGGCCCGATTCCCGGGGCTTCGGGGAACAGGATCGCGTACCTGGCGTCGGTGGAGAACATCCGCGGGGTGCCGCCGAACAGGACGACGAGGCCCGCGAGCGCGATCAGCGATCCGCCCATGAACAGCCCCAGCCGCAACCGTAGCGCGCGCTCTGCCATCCAAGTTAGTGGGCAGTGTTAGTGTTAGTGGTTAGAAAATACAGTGAGGCTGGCTCCTCTGCTCTTTTCTAACCACTAACACTGACACTGACACTTCCTCCTATTTGCATCGTCGGATCCGCCGCAGGATCTCCTGCTCGAAGGCGTAGTCGCGGCCGACCTTGAACCACATCCGGTTGTCGGTCGTCTCCGGGCTGACGACCTCGGTCTGCCGGTCCACGGTCGGCAGCTCCTGGAACACCGCGCTGCCGATCGTCGCCCGCGACGGGCGCGGCACGTCTTCCAGCTCGCGCTCGACCACGACGTACACCAAGAACCCGCCCCGCTCGCCGACCCGGACCTCGACGGTCGCGGTCTGGCGCGCGCTCTGGAAGGTGGCGAACAGCCGCTGGCGCGGGTCCGGGTTGCCCCGCTTCCAGAACTGCTCGTACCCGGGCGCGACCCGCGGGAATGTGACGATCCGCCCGTCGTAGGGGTTGATCGACTGAATCTCGAAGTAGTCGTCCAGTACGTCCAGCGCCTTCTCGAACACTTCTTTGTACGCGTCGCCGGTGGGCTGCCCGGGCGACACCAGCACCGGGTTCTCGATCCCCTCGGCCCCGCGCACGAGGACCGGGTTATCGACCGGCGGCGCGGTGAGGCACCCGGCCGGCGCGAGGGCGAGCACACACGGTATTATCGCGGCGGCGCGGAGCCGGACCGTAACTCCCCGGCCGGTGGTCATGCCGATTACCCTCGGAAATTGGCGCGTGATCGCGGATTCGGCCCTCGGGTATGCCGCTATCGGCCCCCGGCGTCAAGCGCGGGCGGAAATCGGTTTCCCGCGGCGTGGCGGAGTGCGTAAAGTAGGAAAGTGCCGGAATTGCCCGTTTCGCCGGAGACCGCCATGCGCCGTTTCGGGATGCGATCCGCCCTGGCCCTCTCGTTCCTCGCGCTCGGGGTCGTTGCCTTCGCGGACGACCCGCCGGCGGTGTTCGTCAAGAAGTGGGTCCGCCCCCAACCCCCGATGCCGGCGCCCGCCGTCACCGACGAGGAGGCGCTCAAACAGGCCGGGCTGACCCCTACCGACGCGAACTCGCTCATCGAGTACCTGAAGGCCCGCACTCTGACCGAAGGGGACCAGAACCGGATCGGCGAGGTCATCAAGCGGTTCGGGGCCGACGATTTCGAGGAGCGGGTGAAGGCGACCGAGGAGGTCGAGCGGTTCGGCCCGGCCGCGATCAGCCCGCTGAAAGCGGCCGAGCGCCACGCCGACCCGGAGATTGCGTACCGGGCACGACTGGCGCTCAAGCGGATGGAGAAGGTGCCGCACTCGGCGGTCGTCGCGGCGGCCGTGCGCGCGGTCGTCAAGCTCAAGCCGAAGGACGGCGCGGCGGCCCTGATCGGGTTCCTCCCGATGGCCGATTCGGACGACGTGGCCGACGAGATCCGCACCGCGCTCGTGGCGCTGGCGGTAGTCGATGGCAAGCCGGAACCGGCGATCGTCGCGGCTCTCGATGACAAACTGGTGGTTCGCCGGGCCGCGGCGTATCTGGCGCTCATCGAGGGCGGCGACCCGAACGAGCGCATCCGCATTAAAGAGACGTTTGCTCAGGTGAAGGCCGCGGTGCGGAAGGAACCCGACACCGACACCAAGTTCCGTGGGCTGTGGGCGCTCTTGATGACGACCCGCGAGAAGGAGTTCCTCACCGACCTGATCGACCTGATCCCGAAGCTGCACCGCGGGCGCATCTGGCAGATGGAGGAGTTGCTCCTGCAACTGGCCGGCCCCGCGAAGCCAGACGCGCGGTTCGGCAAGTCGGAAGAGGCGCTGACCAAGGCCCGGGACGCGTGGGCCGGGTGGTGGGCGAAGGCCGGGGCGAAAATCGACCTGACCAAGTTCGTGTTCAGCCCGCGCAGCACCGGGCACACCGACATCATCGAATACGACTACAGCGGGCTGGGCCGGCAGCGGATCGTCACCCTCGGCCCGGACCTGAAGGAGAAGGCGAAGTTGACCGGGGCGGGGGTGAGCCAGTTGTACAACCCGTCCGACGTGAGGAAGTTGTCCAACGGCAACTACCTGGTCGCGGAGACCAACAACAGCCGCGTCACCGAGCGCGACTCGACCGGCAAGATCGTCAAGACGACCGCCGTCACGACCCCGCTCGCCATCGACCTGTTGCCCGACGGCGGGATGGTGGTCGTGTCGCGCAATCAGGTGGTGCAGTACGACAAGGAGATGAAGCAACAGTGGCTCTACCCGCGCCAGCAGCAGTACGACATCATGTCCGGGCGCCGGCTCCCCGGGGGTGACATTATCTTCGTGACGAACACGCCGCAGGGCGGGAACTGCTACCGGCTGAGCGGGAAGGACGGCAAGGAAGTTGGCAAGCCGTTCACACTGGGCCGGATCGGGAGTTATCAGTCGTTCGACGCGACCGGCGACGAGAAGATCCTGGTGTGCGAGTTCAACCGCGTCGTCGAGTACGACCTGAAGGACGGCGAGAAGGCGAAAGAGGTGTGGAAGTACGACTGTAACGCGCCGTCGTCGTGCCAGCGGTTGCCGAACGGGAACACGCTCATCGCCCAGGTGAACTACGGGGCGAGCGGCCGGGTGATCGAGGTGGACCCGACCGGCGAGGTCGTGTGGGAGTACATGGCCCCGGAGGGGCTGCGCCCCGCCCGGGCGTACCGCCGGTGACCCGGCGAACCCAGAGCGTGCGCCGGGAGTTGCCGAATCGTGGTGGGTGGTGCCGAGGTGCCTCCGCGATAGTTACTCGACTCGGGATTAGATGCCGAGTTGGCCGCCTTGGCCGCCTTGGCCGCCTTGAGCAAAAAGCCCTAGGAAAACGCAGTTTTCTCAAGGCGGCCAACTGGCCGCCTTCAACCCAAGATGGCCAACTCTGCGCGCTTTCGCGCACTTCCACTCACGGCGCCCAATCGGTGCGAAGTCGGTACACTCGGACCCGCAGCCGCGGGTGGTCGCGGCCGGCGATCGGGTCCATCCCGCCGTAGAAGTCCGGTACCGTCTTCGCCGAGAGCGGGTCGTCCCACGCGAACACCGCGACCTCGTCGGCGAGCCACGTCGGTACGGCGAACTCGAACCCGGCATACGGGCGCGGGAACCGGTCGCCCGGCGGGTACGCCGGCAGCACCACGAAATCTCCCGCCCGCACGAGCGTTTCGCCCGGCACGAGCGGTTGCATCCCGGCTCGCTCGCAGTAGTGTTGGAAGCCCCAGTGCCCGACGAACCACACGGTTGACGTGTCCGGCCGCTCGCGGGTGAAGTTGGCGGCCATTTCCGCGCACACTTTTTCGGGGAACGCATCAAGCACGTCGATCGCCGCGACGACGATTCCCGCTCCGACTCCGACCGCGAGAACCCATTGCGGCGGGGTGCGCGTCTTGTGTGCGCGCGTGACGCGGCTCGCAGTTCGTGCGGCGAGAAGGCCCATCACGAGCGCCGTTCCGATCACCCGCCGCGCCGCCGGGAACGGCGTAAGCCCCAGCGCCGCAACAATTTCGATGACGAGCCATCCGACGAGAAAGAGTGCGTCGGAATTCAACCTAATGGAAAGGCCCTTCTTCACACGAACCAGCAGAACCGCGGCGCACGCGCCGACCGCGGCAAGCCACACGAACCCGCTCGTGTGCCAGAACACTGTTCCCGCGGTCACATCGGGATCGAGAGCGGTCCACCGGCGCGGCAGCACCGCGACCAGCACGAACCCGGCGCCCCACACGCCCGCAACGCCGACCAGCCAGCGCCGCGGAAGGCGTAGCGTCGATAGTGCGAGCAACCCGGCCCCGACCGCGAGGCACCCGAGGTAACTCGCCAGCGCCGGGGCGAGCGCGAGCTTGTCGCCGGCGAAGGTGGTCCACTTGTTCTGCCCTTCGGGCGCCGGGCCGGACGCGGTGGCGGTCGCGTGGAACCAGAAGTGCGACCGGCCGTACGTCTCCGCGAGCCACAGTTCCCACGCCGCGAACAGCGCGACGCAAGCGCCAACCGCCACCACAGCCAACCCGGTGCGCCGGTGCGTCAGCCCGTACCACGCGATCGCGGCCGGTACCACGAACGCGCTGTATTTGGTTTGCATCGCGAGCGCCGCAATCGCACCCGCGAGAAGCGTCAGCCACCCGTTCCCGCGTTGTGCGGTCCGGGCGAACAGTTCCACCGCCGCGAGCGCGAGCGCCACCGCGGGTACGTCGAGCATGAGGTTCACCGCGGGCAGCACCACCGGGGAGAGTACGAGCAGCGGCAGCGCGAGGTCTTCCGCCCCGCGCGCGAACCGCACGAGTAACGCCCGCAGCGCCCACGCGAGCAAATACACGAACGGGACCAGCCACACCTTCAGTAGAGTCGGGGATTCGCCGAAAAGAGAAACGCCGAGCGCGAGCCAGTACGGCACCACCGGCGGCGCGAGGACGGTCATCGCGGGTTCGGGCCGCGCCCACCAGAAGATGGTGAACCCGTAGGGGTTTGTCGGGTCGCTCGCGATGTGCCGGGCGTAGGCGAGGTACGCGGTGTCGTCCACCGTGACCGGTTTGGCGGCGTTGGCGAGCGTGACCAGTACGGCCAGCGCCAGCGGGGAACGGAGAACGGAGCGGAGCATCGCACTTCGGCTGTGTGAACGCGGGTCGGGGTGGTAAAATACCGGTGTCGGACCCGAATTCCACGTACCCGAGGCCGCACGAGTGACCGCCGGCGAGGAGCAACCCGATTTCGCGCTGCCGCGCCCGCTGAGCGCCTATCTGCTCGGCGGGCTGCCGTTCGACGTGCTGCTCGCGCTCCAGCGGCGGCTCGTGTACGACATCTCCGGCGACCGCACGTCTGCGGCGCTCGTGCTGTGCGACCACCCGATCGGGATTACGATCGGCCGCGAGGGGAGCGCGTCGCACGTGCGCCCCGACCCCGACGAACTGGACACCCGCGGCTGGCCGGTGCGCTGGGTCGCGCGCGGCGGCGGCGCGGTGTTGCACGTGCCGGGGCAGGTCGCGTGCTATCCGGTGTTCGCGCTCGACGCCTTCAACCTCACCGTCGGGCGCTACGTGTCCGAACTGGTGGCGGTCGCGGGCGAGTTGTGCCGCGAGTTCGGCGTCGAGGCCATCCCGGACCCCGAGCGGCCGGGCGTTCGCGCCAACGGGCGCCGCGTCGCACATGTCGGCGTCGCGGTGCGCGACAACGTGACCAGCTTCGGCCTGATTATCAACGCGACCCCGGACCTAGCCCCGTTCCGAGCGGTGCGGTGCGACGGCGACCCGCTCCCAATGACCTCACTGGCCCGCGAGAGCGACCACCGCGTTCGCGTCACGACCGTGCGGCAGCGACTCCTTGAACTGATCGTTACGCGGTTCGGGTTCGACCGCGTTTCCGTCTTCCACACTCACCCCGCGGCCCTGCCGCGCCCCACACGACATGCGATCTCTCACGGTTCTTGAATCCGAGGCGAGCGGGGGGCGTAAGCCCCCTGTTCTCGAAAGCGCCCCGAGTCGCGCGCGCCTGCCGGCATGGCTGAAGCGCCCGCTGCCGGCCGGCAACGGGAACAACTTCACCGCGCACCTGATCGAAGACCTGAAGCTCGAAACGGTGTGCGAGAGCGCCCGCTGCCCGAACCCCCCGGAGTGCAGGTCGCGGCGCACCCCGACGGTCAAGATTATGGGCAACCTCTGCACCCGAACGTGCAGCTTCTGTTCGGTTCCGAAGGGCGAACCCGAAATACTCGAAGTCGATGAACCGCAGCGCCTGGCGGAAGCCGCGGCGCGACTGAGGCTGAAACACGTCGTCATCACGTCCGTCACCCGCGACGACCTACCCGACGGCGGCGCCGGGCACTTCGTGAACTGCATTCAGGCGGTTCGCCAGCGCCTGCCGGGCGCCGCGGTCGAGGTGCTCACGCCGGACTTCCTCGGCGACGCAACCGCGATCGACGCGGTCACCGACGCAAACCCCGAAGTGTTCAACCACAACCTCGAAACGGTCCCGCGGCTGCACCGCGTCGTTCGCGGGCGCGCGACGTACACGCGCAGTCTCGGTTTGCTGGATCGCGTGAAGAGACGCGCTCCGCACATGATTACCAAAGCCGGGCTGATGCTCGGCATCGGCGAAACGATCGACGAACTGTTCGACGTGCTCGCGGACCTGCGCGCGATCGGGTGCGACGTGCTGACGCTCGGCCAGTACCTCGCCCCGACCGCGAAACACATCCCGGTGCGGCGGTTCGTGCCGCCGGCGGAGTTCGACTCGATCGCCGCGACCGCGCGACTGATGGGCTTCAAACAAGTGGTGGCGGGGCCGTATGTGCGGTCCAGTTACCACGCCGCCGACATGGTGGAGCGGCTGTGAGAGCAGCGCTTCGCTGCGACAAGCCGCGAGGGCAGCAGCGTGAAGGAATCCCGGCGAGTGCCGATCACGGTGCCTGAACTCGGGTCCGACCGGGCGACGTTCAGCCTGTGGCACGGGCGCGTCGGCGACCGCGTGACGGAGGGCGACCGCGTCGCGGAGGTGCTGATCCCCGGCGCGGTGTTCGACGTGCCCGCGCCCGCGACGGGCGTACTCGCGGAGCGCTCCGCGCAGCCGAACGACCCGCTCAAACCCGGTCAGGTGATCGGCGAGATCGAAGAGGGCGAACGGCCGGTGTCAGCCGGCCGGTGATTCGACGGGCAGACCACCGGCCGGCTGACACCGGCCGTTCGCCGGAGGCGCCATGCAACGACCCGCGTTCATCTCGCTCGACGGTCTCGACGGCACCGGCAAATCGACCCAGTGCCGGATGCTGGTCGAGTGGCTGACCGCGCAGAAGGTGCCGGTCACCGCCTGCACCGACCCCAGCGGCACCGCACTCGGGCAGGAACTCCGCAAGATCCTGCTGTTCGGCCGCGAACACCGGATCGCGACGACGACCGAAGCGATGCTGTTCATGGCGTCGCGGGCGCAGCTCGTGGAGGAAGTGATCCGCCCGGCACTCGACCGCGGCGAGGTCGTCGTGTCGGACGAGTTTCTGTTGGCGAGTGTAGTGTACCAGGGGCACGCAGGGGTGTTACAACCCGAACAGCTATGGGAAGTGGGACGCTTCGCAACAGGTGGTTTGGAACCGGATCTCACGCTTGTCCTCGATGCGGCACCCGAGGTCGTGAAGGGCCGTCGCGCAGAGAGTGAATCGGGCGGCAACGAGGATGAGCGTGAGATGCGTGCCCGAACGGGCTTTCTCTTTGAAGCGGGACGACGACCGGAGCGATACCGCCTCATAGATGCAAACGCAACTACTGAAATGGTGCAAAGCATTTTGCGACGGGAGGTCGGTCGTTTGCTGACGCAACTAACATGGCAGTTGCATTTCGAGTGATTATGATTGGTGAAAATGGGGAACAATAAACGTCAATGGGGATAGGGCATGTTGGCACGCTGGTTTGGTTTTCCAGCGCAAAAACTTCGCCGAGGCGGTTTGAGCAGTTCGTCTTGCCCGTTGGGGTGTGCCGATGTATTGGAAATGCCCCAAAACGACGCACATCAGGGCCGGTGCGCGCTGGACAAGGATGTTCACATGAAGCCGTCTCTCTTTATCGCAATCGAGGGAATTGACGGCTCAGGGAAATCCACGCAGTGCCAGCGACTGCAAACCTGCCTCCACGACCGTGCCTTGCCGGTTGTCGCTTGCGCTGATCCAGGGGGTACTGAGTTTGGAAACCGCATTCGTGAGTTGCTCCTCCATCACAAAGGCGACATCGATCCAGTCACAGAAGCGCTCCTCTTCATGGCGAGCCGCGCGGAATTAGTCGTTCAGGTGATTCGGCCCGCACTTGAAGCTGGTAATATCGTCCTTTCGGATCGCTATCTGCTTTCAAATGTGGCGTACCAGGGTTATGCTGGCGGGCTTGGGCGTGAAGCGATTTTCAATGCGGGCCTTGTTGCTGCTGGCAACCTAGTCCCGGATTTGACGATCGTGCTTGATCTTCCCGTTGAGCAAGCGATTCCGCGCCGAAAGGCAAAGCTCGATCGACTTGAGCAACGACCCGAAACATTCCATCAAGCTGTGCGGGAAGGGTTTCTTGCTGAGGCTCGGCTTCATCCTGACCGGATCAAAGTTCTCGACGCGACAAAGCCCATCGAAGAGGTTTCCGAGCAAATC
Source organism: uncultured Frigoriglobus sp. (assembly GCA_964495365.1). Classification (GTDB taxonomy): domain Bacteria; phylum Planctomycetota; class Planctomycetia; order Gemmatales; family Gemmataceae; genus Gemmata. Next base: position 13,763 of record CAZBXY010000038.1, read on the forward strand.
TGCCAACTCATCAACGCGGAGCTGACGACCCGCTTCGGCCCTGCAAGCACTATCCCTGTGTGTGTGCATTGATGTCGTGGGACCGCATTCGCGGGCAGGACGCGGCCCGGCGCACGCTCCTCGAAGCCCTCAACCGCGGCCGGCTCGGGCAGGCGTACTTGCTCGTCGGGCCGGACGGCGTCGGCAAGTGCCTGTTCGCGTGCGAACTCGCCAAAGCCTTCCTGTGCGAGAAGCCACCGGCGCACATGACCGCGTGCGACACGTGCCCGGCGTGTTCGCAAGTCGAAGCCGAATCGCACCCGGACCTGCTGTTCCTCCGCACTCCTGAGGGCAAACACGAGCTGCCCGTTGCCGCGATGCGCGAGTTCTGCGCCCACCTCGCGCTCAAGCCGACCCGCGGGCCGCGGAAGATCGGGATCGTCGAAGACGCGGACGACTTCAACGAGGAATCGGCCAACTCGTTCCTCAAAACGCTCGAAGAACCGCCGCCCGGCGCGCTGCTCTTGCTCATCGGCACCGGAACCGACCGGCAGTTGCCGACGATCCTCTCGCGGTGTCAGGTTGTCCGGTTCGCCCCGCTGACCGATGCTGATGTTGCCGCGATCCTCGCCGAACACGGCATCGACGACCCGGCCAGGCGCGAGCGGCTCGCCAAACTCGGGGCCGGGAGCGCGGCCCGGGCGCTCGCGCTCGATGACGATACGATCTGGCAGGTTCGGCAGAAGTTGGTGGAGGGGCTAACCGCGCCGCGTCCGAGCTTTCAGCCGCTCGCGGAAACCTGGGCGAAGTTCCACGAGGACGCGGGCAAGGACAAGGGGGCCGAGCAGCGAACCCGCGCGTCGCTGGTGCTGCGGTTCCTTATCGAACTGGTGGAACACGCGCTCAAGCTGTCGCTCGGGGCGAGTGTCGCCGGTCTCGATGCGACCGAAGCGGCGCGGCTGAAGGCGTTCGCCGATCGCGTCGGCACCGCGGGGTTACTGGAACTGCTGGACCTGTGCGTGGAGGCGGATTACCATGTCGAACGGCGCGTGCAACTGATCCTCGTCGTGGAGTCGGTGATCGAGAAGTTCACGCAGTTCGCGGTGAAATGAACTGGGCTTGGCCCGCGGCGGGCGACTCGCTATCAGCGGCCATGCGCCGCATTCTCCCGCTGTTGTGTTTGATGTTCGCAGGTTGTAACGCTCCGGTCGCGGCGTTCATGGATACGTGTTTCCCGAGCCGCACGAAGGCTCCTTCGGCTCCCGGTCCCGGTGTGGATGTGCGTCCGGGGCCGGTCGATCCGATCCGCCCGGGGCCGAACCCCAACCCGCTCCCCGCGCCGGACTTCGGGCCGGGGCCGTGATCGTCACGTCGTTGTCACTACAGCCACTTCGAGCTTGAGCGCCTGCATCAGTTCGAGCCATTGTTTGCGCCAGGCGACAAACGCCTTCTTGCCCGCAGGCACGCGCTTTGTCAGCGACGCGGCCAGGGCGTCGATTCCCTTGCGGATGCGCGGAAAGTGCTTCGGCACTCTCGCCTGCACCGTGGCGCGAATGCCTGCCAGCCGCTCCGCGCCGACGGCTGCGTCCTGGATGTCACCGAGCAGCTCCTGCACGCTTTCGACCGCAGGATAAATCGTTTCCTTCATCGCGGGCGGGAAGCAGTCGGCGAAGATTTCGATCGCGTACCGCAGCCGCTTGCCGGCGATTCGCAGCGCGTGCAGTGCGGGCGGTTCGGTGGGGTTGGCTTCCACCCCGGCGGTGAACTCGCGGAACAGCACCCCCAACTGCCGGGCGGCGAGATCGCCGAAGTTCGTCGGCGGGTCGGCGTCCGGTTCGCGCGCGCGGGCCGCCAGGTCGTCGCTTTGCTCGGCGAACAGCACCCCGATCTCGCCGGCCGCGGTCACGAGCCGTTCTTGGGCCGCGGTGCGCTCGCCGATCGCGTAGCCGAGGAGGAAATCGAGCGCCGGTTTGTTGGTCGCCGTGGCCAAGGCTTTCGATTCCGGCAGTGACGCCAGGAACACGTCCCAGTCGCGGGCGTCGCCGGCGGCGCGGCGGATGACGCGCAGGGTACGCTTGGTCGCCTTGAGGGCTTTTCGCGGTAGCGCGTCGGCGAACACGCGGAGCGCGGCGGCGGCCCGGCGCGTGCCGACGCGCAGCTGGTGGACGTGTTCGATGTCCTCGTGCGCCTTCTCCGCGGCGAGCGGCAAAAAGTGTCGCACCACCGCGAACCGCGCCGCCAGCGCGATCTTTGCGGTCTCGGCCACCGACATCGCGGGCGTCAGCCCGTCGATCCATTTTCCGTCTGGCATGTTGAGTCGCCTTGATTGTAGTCATCACGCTCCGCGTGATGTCGCGCGCGGAGCGACCGGTCTTGATGTAGGACAGGCATCTTGCCTGTCCTTGTTGTGACAGGCAAGATGCCTGCCCTACAGGAATGGCGCCGCTGCGCGGCGGCATCACGCGGAGCGTGATGACTACGATTACCTCCCGTACAACTCGCCGACGCGGGCCGCCTGCTGGCGCTCGGCCAGCCAGTCACCGACCTGCTTCGTCTCGGCGATCAACTCGTCTACTTGCTTCCGCTCGGCGCGGATCGCCGCCGCCACTTCGTCCGGGATCGCGAGGTACGCGCGGTTCAGTTCCGCGGCCAACCGGGTGCCGAGTTGCGCGCGGAACTCGCTGCGGATCACCGGCCACCGCACCGGCAGGAGCAACAGAATCAGCAGGTGGAAGACGACCACCACCAGTAGCGGGATCAGCGCGACGAGTGACATCTGGAACATGCCCGGTGTTTCGCCGTGGACGAAAAAGTTCCACAACAACCAGCCCGCGGTGGCGATGAGCGAGACCTCCGGCAGCGTGTTCGCCAGCCGGCTCAGCGTGCCGCGAACGACCTTGCGCCAGCCGGTCGGGTGCGGCGCGCGGCGCTCGACCTCGGCCAGCGCGTCGATGACCGCGCGGGTCATCTTGTCGCGCCAGTCGAGGCGCCCGGCGGCGTTGGTCGGGTCGCTCAGCAGCGTCAGCGGGAACCCCTTTGTGTCGCTCTCGACGAGCAGCCGGTTGATGAGCGCGGTCGTGCGCTGATCGAGGACGCGCTCGCCGGCGGTGCGGGCGCACTCCTGCACGAACGCGCCGAGGTTCCACTCCACCGGCGTTTCGACCTTCCCGCCGAGCAGCTTCCCCTTCAGCCCGCCGAACGGCATCCGGTCGCGCAGCCCGCTGCTCGCGTAGCGGAGCCGCGTCGAGAGCCGCATGTACGCGGCCATCAGACCCCGGAACCGCTGCTGGTCTTCCACACTGAAGTGATGCTCAACTTCGGTCTGATACGGTTCGAGCGTGCTGACCAACACATCCGCCTGCACATCGGCTTCTTCCGCGAGGGTCTTTTCCCACGCGGTCTTGACCTTCTCGGCTTCCGCAGTCAGGTCCGGCGGGCGAACTGCGTCGGCCGCGCTCGCAACGTGCGTAAGCAACTGCCCGACCCCACGGGCCTTCACCGCTTCGATTTCCAGTCGCGTGATGCCCAGTTCGAGCCAGTTGCGGAGCAGCCCGAACTGCTCGCCCTCGGGCAGGTCGGGCGGCTTGGGCGGGAGCCCGTTGCCGCCGTGCTTCTGTGCCGCTTCGAGCCAGAGTTGGGCCGTGGTGCGGAAGAGCAGCGGGTTCTCGAAGCCTTCGGCTTTGAGGTCGTTGAGCAGATCCTCGTCGGGCCGCAGCCCGCTCTCGCCGGTGTTGCACCGGTCCCACTTGTTCAGTACGAACGCGAACGCCCGGCGCTGGCGCTGTTGCCGGAACAAGTCCCAGCCGAGGCGGTCGTGGTACTTCTCCTGCGACCCGACGTACAGCACGATGTCCGCGACCGGCAGCAGCGCGAGGAGCTTGTCGCGGTTGGCGAGGTCGTTGGAGTCGATGTCAGGCGTATCGACGATGATCTTCTGTTCCAGCCCGGCGCGGTCGTGTTGGGCCAGGCGGCAGACGCGCAGCGCCGGGTCGAGCCGATCGGACTTGACCGAGTGGTGAAAGTACACGACTGGGTCGCGCGTGGTGGGCCGGGTGAACGACGCCTGCGCGATCGGGCCGCCGGCGAGCGCGTTCAGCAGGGTGGATTTGCCCACACCCGTTCCGCCCATGAGCATGATGACCAGCAGCGGCTTGTCGGCGTCCAGCGTTTCGCTCTGGCGCCGGAGGTCGTCGGCGAGTCCTTCGAGTTCGGCGCGCTGGATCATCGACAGCGGGAACTTGCGGCGCGAGTCGAGCCACGCGCGGAGCTGCTTCTCCAGCCCGCGGAGCAAGGGCGCGAGCGTGCGCAACACCGGCTGCGGCGGCTCGGTCGCCCCGGCGAGCGGGGGGTTACGCCCCCCCGAGTTGTCTTCGTCGCTCATGCGGTTGGCCGCTCCGGGTATTCGTCTCTTCAGCCCGAAGGGCTGGGACAACATAGCCCGGGGCAACGCCCCGGGTGGATAGCGTAAAGAATGGCAGCCTGAAGGGCTGCGAAACGCCGAGCTTCTGTCCCAGGCCTTCAGCCTGGAAGATCAATTTACCTCGTTACCCGGAGCGTTGCCCCGGGCTACGTTGTCCCAGCCCTTCGGGCTGAAAACGACAGGCTAATTCGCTTGCCCGCTCGCCCCCTGGACGGGTGATTCTGATACCGATGTCGGCACCGCCTCCTTCGGCTTGTCCAGCTCCTTCACCTTCGCCGCCACGCGCTCTTCCATCGCGCGGATCAGGTCCGGGGCGCGGCGCAACACCTGCTGGAGCTTCTCGAACGACGTGCCGCCGGTCGAGGGCCACTCCGCCAGCCACTGCGCCAGCGGGGCGCTCAGCGACGTGGTGACGAGCGATTCGCGGTGCGACCGGATGCGCTGCCGGGCGCCCTCCGCGACCCCGCGCGTCGCCAGTTCGGCGAACTGGTGCGTGGCGGAGACCCCGACCGGCGCGAGCAACAGCATCCAGCCCGGCGGCCACGTGAAGTAGATCACGCTGCCGATGATGATGAGGTCGAGGCCGAACTTGCCCGCGCGGAGCGTGTGCAACAGCGCCGGGTTGTTCTCCAGCCCCGCGACCAGCGCCTTGCCCGCGTCCTCGAGGTCTTCGGACTCCTTCAGTTCAAATGTGCGGAAGTCGGTGGCGAACCGGTCGCGAGCTTGTGGGCCGAGTTCCGAATCGAACCGGACCGCGATCTGCTTCCACAACGGATGCGTGCCGGCCTTTCGAAGGGCTTCTGCCTGAAGTCCGTCGAGCCAGCTCTTGAGCGATTCGTGCAAGACCGACGACTCGGACAGATTCAGAATGTCGGGTCGTGACATCAGCCCGAAGACGTAATCCCGCGTCCACCGGTACGGCATCCGCAGTGCCCAGAACAGCCCGCCGACGACGCGCCCCGCGCCGGGCAACTCCAAGAGGTCGGTGAGCCGCTCGCGGTAGCGGTCGAAGCGGGCGAACCGCTCACCGGAGAGGTATTCGCGCCGGTACCGGTCCTCGAACGCTATTCGTCCGACGCGGACCGTGTCCTTCCACGCGTCGAGTTCGGCGAGGTCGCGCCTGGCCACTTCGAGCAACCCCTCGCCCGCGGTGCTGAGGAACTTCGCGGCGTTCGTGACCGTGCGCGTGCGCCCCGCTTCGGCCGATTCGCACTGCACGAGAATCTGGTTCAACAGCGGAACGCGGTACTTCGCCCCGGCGCCGGTCGGGTCGGAGCGCTCGGCCATCGTCATGTGCGGGAGCGCGACGACTGGCACCGCGGGCACGGCGCCGTCAGGCAACTTTGGCAACCGGCCGAGGATTTCTTGCCGGAAGTGCTCGACGAACGCGGGCGCATCGACGGGCCGCATTTTCGTGAGTGCAACGACGACCGCTTTTCCCGCCTTCACCAACATGTGAAGAAACTGTGTCGGCACCTCGTCGTTGTAGCGCTCGTCGGATGCAACGTATACGATCACGTCCGCGAGCGCCGCGACCTCCATCAGGCGCGAGACGTATCCTTCGGCCGCCCACGTCGTCATGTCGGGGCAGTCCCAGATGACGAACTCCGCCAGCGGGTGCGCGGTGTTGCCGGTGTCGAGACGCTTCACCTGATAAACGTCCTCATCGACGTTCGCGGGGCGGTCCTGCGTAAGCCGGTGCATCGGACCCATGAAGCCGATGTAACTGGGCCACTGAAACGCCGGACCGGGCGGGAGGAACGCGGTGGGGTGGCGTGTGAACCCGGCCTGCGGGTTGGCCTCGGCGACCTTGCTACCGGCAAGAAAGTTGACGACCGTACTCTTTCCCGCACCGGCGCCGCCCACAACCGCGACGTGCAGCGGGCGCGTTGGCTGACCCTCGAGAAACGGCCCGATGATGTTCCGCGCCAGCGCGGACGCGAGCCGCAGCGTTCCGGCGTGCGCAGAAAGTTCGGGCTGGCGGCGGCAGTGATCTTCGAGCCAGCGCAGATCGTCGGCGAGCTGGCCAACGGCCGAGCGGTGTTCGGTCGGTTGCATGGGGGTATTGTGTGGGGCGGGCCGCTGGCCTGCCATAGCACTTCGGCGGGCCAGCGGCCCGCCCCACTAGCTGCGGAACGCGCTCTTGGTCGCGCCCGGCTTCCGATCGAGTGCGAATGCCGCCAGCGGCACGCACGGCCGCCGATTCGTCAGCAGTTCACACACCGCCTGCGCGGTGCCGATCGAGAGCTGCACCCCGGCGCGGAAATGACCCGCGGCGGCGAACACGTTCTGCCACCCCGGCACGGGGCCGATGAACGGCAATCCGTCCGGCGAACCGGGCCGCAGCCCCGCCCAGCATTTCTCGATCTCCGCCCCGGCCCACGACGGCAGCCAGTGCGTTGCGAACGCCAGCAATTCGCTCACCCCCGCCGGCGTCGGCCACTTCTCGAACCCCGCTTCTGGTTCCTCGGTCGATCCGATCAGAACGCGTCCGTCGGCGCGGGGCACGAAGTACCGCTTCCCCATTATCAGGATTCGGTCGATGCCGGGGCGAGGTCGGTTGAGGAGGACGATCTGTCCGCGCACCGGGTGAACGCCGGGCGCGCAGCCGAGCGGTTCGAGGAGCGACTCGCTCCACGCCCCGCTCGCGAGCAGCGACGACTTCGCATGAACGGATTCGCCCGACAGCAACTGTACCCCGCAAACCCGTCGTCCTTCGGTTAGCCACCCCGCAACCGGTTCGTTCGGCCGCAACACGACACCGATCCGTTCGCACGCAGCGATCAGGGCGCGCATGTGCCAGGGGTTTCGCACCTGCGCGAACGGGAGCGAGTATGCCGGCAAATTGGGGCGTTCGACGGCCGGTTCGAGTTGCTTGAGGTCGTGCGGGGTCAACCGCTGGAACTCGATGCCTTCGGCTTCCCACAATTCCGGTACATCGGCGTCTTCGGGCGAGAGGAACTCGATCCCGCCGCACTTTCGGTAGCCGGTATCGATCCCGGTGAGTTCTCGCAGTTCTGCGCTGAAGTCGGGAAAGCGCTGCGAGCCGATTGCACGCAGCGCGTCGGCGGGTGTGGCGGCGCGGTCCGGGTTGCCCGGCGGGAGAATCCCGGCCCCGGCCCACGACGCCTCGCGCCCGAAATCGCCACGATCGAACACCGCGACCGACGCGCCTTCTTTCGCTAGGACGTACGCGGACGTGAGGCCGATGATCCCGCCGCCGAGAATCGCAACGTCTGGGTGAGCCATGCGGGAATTGTATCGCTTCACTCGCGGAGCACAGGGCGGAAGCCCTGTGCTCCGAGCCACATCACGCGGCGCGCTTCGTCTTCCGCACCTCGCCGAACACGTCGAGCAGAGCCTGATAATGGTGCTCGAAAGTCCACTTCGTGCCGGTCTGGCGCGCGGCGGTCGCCGCTTCCGCGCGATACCCGCGATCAGTGAACCGGGCCATCGCCGCGGCCAGCGCCGGCGCGTCGTGCGGGTCGTCGATCACGATCCCGTCGGTCGGCGGCGAGAGCAGTTCGCTCACGCCGTTGTAGCGCGAAGTAATCACCGGCAACCCGCACGCGAGCGCTTCGAGCACGACGAGCGAACACGGGTCGTAGAACGTGGGGTGAACGAGGAAGTCCGCGGCGAAGTAGCAGTCGCGCGGGTCGTCGCGGTGTCCGAGGAACCGCACCCGATCCGCGACACCCAACTTCGCCGCCTGCCGCTCGTACCGCCCGTACTTCGGGTGGCCGGCCACAACCAACGTGAAGGGGTTGTCGGGCGGGACAAGCGCGAGCGCGTTCAGGAGCGGCGTGAGTCCCTTTAATCGGTAGTTCATCGCGACGAACAGCCCGACGGTGTCTTCGGGGAACACCGCCCATCGGCCGCGCTCCGCGTACCTTCGCTTGAGTCGGTCGTCGGCCGCGAACCGGAGCGGATCGATCGCACTTCGGACCACGCGCACCGACTCCGACGGCACGCCGTAATACTGCTCGAAGTGCCGCCGCACCATGAGACTGTTGACGACAACGAGCGGCCGGTTCGGGCCCAAATACTGCTTTCGCTCCAGCCGCGCGAACGACCACGCGGCCGGGTCGAACCACTTCCCAAGAGCTGCGATTGCGCGCGAGGCAGCATCCGGGAACTTCAGCAGGTTGTGCGCGGCGCTCGCCGCGTGCAACCCGCCCTGTGGATACAGCACATCCTGGCCCCACGTCTTATCGAAGCCGATACTCACGTCGTGGCGCGTGCGGCTCAGAGCGTCTTCACACGCGGCGGCAAACCGCCACGGGCGCAGGAACCGCGGCCCGCTCGCCTCGACGCGGTGAAAGTGTGTCGCCGGCGGGAGCGCGCTGGCGTCCCAGCGCGAGGCGTACAGGTGGACGGCGTGCCCGTCGCGCGCGAGCCGGCGCGCGAGATCACCAATATATGTTTCCGCCCCGCCGCGGGCCGGCAATACACTTTCGTAGCACAGCGCGATATCCATATCGCTGCCCCGGTTGTTATGTTCGTAGTGACCGGCTCCAGCCGGTCCGCCGCGCAGCGGCGCCAGGTGCTCCACGAAACTCATTCACGAGCGGAACGGGGCGACACTTCGTGTCGCGACTGGCTGAAGCCGGTCACTACGAACAGAGGTTACGCCGCGTCTCGTCGCTCGTACGGCACCGCACTCGGCTTCTTCTGGTTGTGCCGGCGGTACAGGTGCCACTTCCACCGCACCAGTGGCACCAGCCACGAACTTGGCGGTTTTCGGCCTGATTCCTGACTGTACAACTTCCAGAACCGCACGCGGTCGCGGGCCGTTATCCCTTCCACTTCGGACGAGAACATTAACTGCGCCAAATCCTTAATCTGCCACCAAATACTGGTAATATAATGCCGTGTAAGTCGATGAAGATCGATCATCCATATATTCTTGGTCCAATCTACAGATGCGGTTCGTGTAAACGATTCCGGAATATAGAAATGACAGAAATAGAAATCTTTGTGATAGACATTCCGACTGTGCAACTCTCGCGCGAGCCGGGCGAGTTCGGCCGTGAGGCCGCGCTTCCACCGCGCGAAACCGCGCGCGTCGAGCGTCCGGGCGGCGAGCGGGATCGCCTCGTGGAGCGGCAACATGCCGTGCAGCTCCTCCACCGCGATGAAGCTCTGTAGCCTGCCCCACGGGCCAACGAACTGACCCGCAGCGACCGCGCGCGGCACCGCGAACCCCTGTTCCTTCGCCCACCGCAGCCGCACCCACTCCTGAAGTCCCGGCGACCACGCGCGCCCGGGGAACAGTGTCGCGAGCAACCCCATGAGCCGCGACAGCCGGAAGTGCCGCTTCAGGTAGACGTTCAGTGTGTCGCGCCCACTGGTGAAGATCTTGCGGCCGATCGTGCGACCTTGTTTGCGGTACTCGCGGTCGGTGAGCGGTTCGCTCATGATCCGATCCGGCCAGTCGGGGCCGGCGAACCGGTCCCAGTCGGCCTGTCGGCGGAACAATCGCACCCCGCGGCGTAACCGCACCCACAGCGACGACACCGGGTCGCGATCGGTCCGATCAAGTCTCATGTGGCTGGTTCCTGGCGCGGTCATTCCACTCCCAGAAGTCTGGCAACGGTGTGGCGATCTCGCTCGCGGTCGGCCGGATCGACCCGGCGCACGATCCGCACCGCGCGCGGGTCGGCGATCATCACATTCCCGCCGGCGACGGCGAACGCGGTTGTCGCGTCGCTCAGCACGCACCCCGCGTCGTGCAGCGCGCGAAGGCACTCGCGCACTGTGCTCATTACACGCAACCGTTCGGTTGAGCACGCGCTGCGCCGCCACCGGCGCAGCGGGATTCCGCGAGGAGCTTCATGCAAAACAAACCACTCCGCGCGCGTGGCGCTCGTAAGGCGTTGCCCGAACGCGAGCAGTTTCGGCGCGGGTACGCCGTACCGCTCCAGGTGGAACAGCACACGGCCCGCGGTTGCGCCGGGCGAGCGCCACGGAGTCGCTCGCCCCCACGCGCGCAACCGCCCGAGCGGGGCGAACGTGCGCCCGCGCACGAGGACCGCGTCGCGCCCGGCGAAGCGAACGCGCACTGTCCCGACCGGGCCGGACCCATAGAACGGTGCGCCGATCGCAGGCTCCTGCCACACTGCGGCCACTTCGGGCACCGCACACACCGCTTCGCCCGCGAGCCACACGAGTTGCTGTCGTGTGGTCGTGGTTTGCGGCTGAAGCTGATCGCGCACGCTCCGCCGCCCCGCGTGCCGTTTCGCCGCGCGCAGGATCGGCCCGACCTGATCCTTCAAACCAAGGTGGCGCGTTTTGGTTCGTTCTGCAATGTCAGTAGTGGGAGCAGACCACGACTCGTAGGCCCTCAGTGCCCGCAGGCGGTCCGTGCGTGAGGCGAGCGGCTCCGAAAGCGACGCGTGGAGCGCGCCCAGAGCGTCGGCGCGGTCCGCGGCGCTGAGCGACTTCCGTACCGCGGATTGCCAGTCCAGAAACGTGACCACGAGCGAATCCGGGTTCACGAGTGCGTGCTTCGCGGTCAGGTCGGGTGTTGTGAATCCGGTCGCGTGAACCGCCGCGATTGACCGCCCGATCGCTTCGGCCAACTGTCGCCGTTCGGTCGGTGACAACGTGTTGTCACCGAGCAACTGCCGCAACTCGATCGCGTCCGGCACTTCTTCCACGAGCAGAAATGCTCGGCCGCGGTGCGTGCCGAGTGCGACCGCGCGCGGGGCCGGCAACCCGGTCGTGTGGAGTTGCCGGAACACCTCGGCTTCGCGCTCGCACCGCGACACCCACCCGAACCCGGCCCGCCGGTTCCGCCACTTCTCGCGCCAGCCGACAACGTGCTGCCGCTTCAGGTAAAAGGGGCGCGGCACGCCAGGGATGATAACCCGCACGACGTGTCGGTCCGGGTGCCCGCTCACCACCTCGCCGGACAGGTCGAGGAACGCGGTCGCGGTCGTCAGCCCGGCGCGGGTGAACAGCTCCGCGAACGCCGGATCGACACTCAGCGCGCCGCCCGGTTCACCCGCGCCGAACATGACGCGCGGCTCGCGCAGGTGCGGTCCGGTGCGAAGCGACGCCGGCGATGTGATCGCGTCAGGCAGCACGCGGCACCTCCGCGCGGAGCAGCCGCTCGGCCGCGGCGAATACTTCGGCCGGTGTCAACTCGCGCATACACCGGTAGTGCCCGAGCGGACACACGCGCTGCTGACACGGCCCGCACGCGAGCTTCTTCTGGAGGCTTATTTCTTTCGCAAAGTAAGTATCGGTCCACTCGATGTGCGTCGGGCCGAACAGCGCGACGACTGGCCGGTTGAAGGCCGCCGCGAAGTGCCGCGGCCCGCTGTCGGTCGTGACGAGCAGGTCCGAGCGCTTCACGACCGCCTTCGTGAGTCCGAGTGACAGCGGGCTATCATTCAGCGAAAAAATATGAAGGGACCGACTTTCCTCGGCGATTTGTCGGGCCATGTCTCGTTCCGATGGCCCGCACGCGACCAGCACCCCGCACCCGAATCGTGCGGTGAGCGCGCGTGCGAGTTCGGCGAAGTGGTCGCAGCCCCAGTGCTTCGCCGCACCGAACGCCGCCCCGGGGTTCAGCACGACCACGCGCGAGTACCGGTGCAAGGCGAACCGCTCCCACACGCGGTCGGCGGCGGCCTCGTCGGCGGGCGTGGTAAACAGCTCCATCCGGTAGCCCGGGTCGCGCGTGCCGAGCGCCACCGCGAGCCGGTTGTAGTCGTCGATCACCGGCGACGGCACGAACCGCCCGCGGGCGTCGGTCTTCGCGTGGAGTTTGTCGGAGAGGAGGAACCCGCGCCCGTAGCGGGCGAAGCCGACGATCCGCTTCGCCCCGCTCAGGTACGCGAGCGCGGCCGTGCGGAACGAGTTGGGGAAGAGCAGGGTGGCGCCGAGCGGCTGCGCGCGGAGTTTGCGCGCGACCGCGAAGAACCGGTGCTCGCGCGGACCACGTTTGTCCGCGAGGACGGTTTCCGCGAACCACGGCGCGCCGGCGAGCACGTCGGCCACGTAGGGCTTGCACACCGCGACCAGCTCTGCGGCCGGGAACGCCGCGCGCACGGCGCGGATCGCCGGCGTGGCCATCACCACGTCGCCGATCCAGTTCGGTAGGAATAGCGCGATGCGGGTCATCCGTTCTGGTCCGTTTCCTTCTTCTTTCGTGGCACAGGCTTTTCAGCCCGTGCGCCAGGTGGCTCGGCGGACACAGGCTGGAAAGCCTGTGCCACAAGAAAGAGGATCATGCCGCTTTCATTCGCTCGATCAGGTTCGTTGTGGAGAAGCCGTCGCGCAGGGGCGCGAGGTGAACGCGCCCGCCGTAGCTCTCCACGAGCGCCGCGCCCACCACGTCCGCCTTTCGGTAGTCGGCGCCCTTCACGAGTACGTCGGGGCGAATCGCCTCGATCACGCTGAGCGGTGTCGAGTCGGTGAAGATCGTCACGTAATCCACGTCCTGAAGCCCGGCCAGAACCATCGCCCGCGCTTCGACTGGGTTGAGCGGGCGCGTCGGGCCCTTCAGGTTCCGCACGCTCTCGTCGCTGTTGAGCGCGACGACGAGGCAATCCGCCTGCCGGCGCGCTTCCGCGAGGTACTGCACGTGCCCGGCGTGCAACACGTCGAAGCACCCGTTCGTGAACGCGATTCGTTGCCTCTTCTCGCGGCGCACTTCGAGATTGCTGAGCAGGTGAGGGAGCGCAACCACTTTTGCCGCACCCGGGACGCGCTCCGCGGCGCGGAACGGCGCGTGGAGCAGGTCGGCGAGGATCTCGTCGCGCGTCACGGTCGCGACGCCGATCTTCTCGACTTCGAGGCCGCCGGCGACGTTTGCCAATCGGATGGCCGGGTCGTAGTCCGCACCGGCCGCGAGCGCCAGGCCGAGCGCCGCCATGACCATGTCGCCCGCCCCGGTGATGTCGTACACCTGGCGCGGGCGCGTGGGGAAGATCGCCTTTCGGCCGTCATCGTGCGCGAGCGCGATGCCGTCCTTGTCGAGCGTGACGATCCCGGCCTCGAGGTCGAGTGAATCGCGGAGCTGCGCCGCGGCGGCGAGCGCGTCGTCGGTGGTTTGAATGACGCGGCTGGTCGCGAGGCCGGCTTCGAGCCGGTTGGGGGTCATGCTCGAACACCCGCGGTACTTCGCGTAGTCGCCGCCGCGGGTCGGGTCGGCGATCACGCGCACGCCGCGCACCTTCGCCGTTTGAATCGCCCGCCGGAGCAACCCGGGCGTGCAGACACCCTTGTCGTAATCGCTGACGAGAACGATGTCGGCCTCGCGGACCTTGGCAGCGAGCGCGTCCGCGAGTTGTTGCTCAACAGCCGAACAGACCGGCTCGCGGCTCTCGTAATCGACGCGGATCATCTGCTGCGGGTGCCGGGCCTGCGCGCGGCCGATGTACCGCTCCTTCACGCTCGTCGGTCGGTCCGGGTCCGCGATCACGCCTTCCGCGTCGATTCCCAGGTTCGTGAGGATGTGCCGCGCGCGGAACCCGTCGCCGTCGGTTCCCACGACCCCGACGACGCTGGTTTTCGCGCCGAGCGCCTGGAGCATGGTCGCGACGCTACTGGCCCCGCCGAGTCGTTCTTCGCGCGTGTCGGCGCGCAGCAGGACGACGGGCGCTTCCTGGCTGATGCGCTCGGCGTTGCCCCAGACGTAGCGGTCGAGCATCACGTCGCCGACGACGAGGACGCGCGGCGCGCCGAGGTGCTGAACGAGGTTCACGAGGTCGGTCATTGTGACAGTCCGTTGTCACTCTCAAAGTAGTAGGCACACGCCGTGTGCCGTCGCTTTGAGTGAAGAAATAGCAACGGCACACGGCGTGTGCCTACTACTTTGAAAGCACCCGGTCCAGCGCCGCGACCAACACGCCTTCGCCGACGCGGAAGTGCAGCCCGATTCGCACCGCCCACAGCCGGCGGCCTGCCAGTTCGGCGACGCGCAGTTTCACCCAATCCTTCTGCGTCGTCGCGATCACCGCGTTCGCCGGGAGCGTTCCGGCCCAGCGAGTTAACATTTCCACGTCGGCCCGCGTGTAGGCGTGATGGTCCGGGAACGTGTGGAAGCCCGCGACCGTCGCGCCGAGTGCTTCGAGCGTTCGCCGGAAGCCGCCGGGGTTCCCGATCCCGCAGAACCCGCCCACCGTGGCGCCCGCGAGCGACTCCACCGGTTCGGTCCCGTCGGTTCCGACCAGTTCGGTCGGTCGGTGGACGGTTTCGGCGACCGGCGTTTGCGGCCACCGCGCCGCGAGCCACTTGCGAATCGCATCACTTTCCGCGGGCGAAACCTGATCGCACCGCGTCAGCACGATCGCCCCGGCCCGCCGAAGTCCGCTCACTGGTTCGCGGAGCGTGCCGCGCGGGAACAGGTGATCGCACGCCGGCGGGTCCGTTGCGTCGATCAGCACGATGTCGAGGTCGCGGTGCAACCGGCGGTGCTGGAACCCGTCATCCAGTACGAGTAACTCGCTCTCGGATTCCTCGACCGCCGTTTCCGCGAGCGCGACCCGATCCGCGCCTTGGTAGTGCGGTACGTCCGGCAGGTTTTCCTCCAGTACCATCGCCTCGTCGTTCCGCCCGGCTTCGGCCCCGTAGCCGCGACTGAGGATCGCCACCAGGACGCTGCGTTCGCGGTAGTGGCGGGCGACCCATTCCACACACGGGGTCTTGCCCGTACCGCCGAGCGTGAGATTACCGACGCTCACCACCGGTACCGTTGCGCGCACCACCCGGCGCGCGCGATCGAACCGGCGGTTCCGCCACCACACGCCGACCCCGTAGGGCCAGCTCACGATCCACAGCCCCAACCGCGCCGCCGCGGCCACCGGGCCGCGCCTCTCGCCGCGAATCAGTGCGTACCAGTACGCCGCGCTAATTGCCGCCTCCGCACACGGGCGGCGGACTGTAGCAGGCGCGAAGCCGATGTGTCAACGCGAAGAACAGACGATTCGCGCGCCCGTTTCGGTGAGTGACGTCGATCACCGAAACGGGCGCTTTCGCGCTGTTATCTCGCGGGCGACCCGGCAGTTGTTGGAGTGAGACGCGCCGCGCCCACGAATTTCCAGAAGGGTGCCAAAGGGTGCCAAAGGGTGCCAAAGGGCGCCAGTTGGCACCCTTTGGTTTTCCCAGGCCTTTTGATGCATTTTGGTCAAAGGGTGCCAAAGGGTGCCAGCCCGGTTACTCGACATTAACTATACAAAAGTGCGCATTTTGGCCGTGACGGAGAAGGTCGGCCCGGCGGGCAATTCTGTCCAATTCATTCGGGCGCCGCGATTCGTGAAATTCGACAGCACCCGATTTGACTTCTGCCGATTACTAAACATAATATCACTATACGGATTGTGGCCCTCAGCCCATCACCAGAGGGTGTTTGCGGTTCTTGAGCGGCAGTTCGACGGCGCGGTCCAGCCGGTGCGATTCGTACACGGCCAGGATCATCTCCAGGGCCGCGCGCCCGTCGTGGAGGCTGTCGAGCGGCGCGCGATCTTTCTCGATCGCGTCGATGAGGTCGTTGACGATCAGGATGTTGCCGTTGTCGATGTCCTTTGTGTTGAGCGGTTCCGGTTTGCCGACGCCGGCGGAGGTGATCTCGTGCCACGCGGCCTTGCTCTTGCCGAACATCCCCGACGGGTCTTCGCACAATAGCGCGACCGGCAGGATGCCGTAACCGATGTGAATCACGCCCTTCGTTCCGCGCACTTCGAGCCAGTACCGCGAGCCGCTGCCGGCCTTCGCGACGTGCGTGAAGTACGTGCCGACCGTGATTCCGCCGAAGCCGTAGCTCGCGGAGATGTGGTCGCCCATGATCGGCCCGAGGTCTTCGCTGGCGGCCCGGCGCACGTCGCCGCTCACGGCTTTGCGCCCGGTGTGCTGGACGCGCGCGAAGCACCACTTCGCATCGCCCGCGAGGTGGCGCATGAGGTCAAACGTGTGCGAGCCGAGCACCATGAGGTCTTCGCCCCCGCCGCGCTTGTCCTCCTTGCCGTGCCCGCGAAGCTCCATCACGTCGCCGATCCGCCCTTCGGCGATCAAATCCTTCACGACTTTCACCCGCGGGCTGTACGCGGTCTGGTGGGCGACGGCGCACTTGACGTGGTGCTTCTCGCACGCCGCGACCATTTCATCCGCTTGTTGAAGTGTTTGCGCGGCGGGCTTTTCGAGGAAGATTGATGCGCCGTGTTCGGCACACGCGACGACCATGTCGCGGTGGCAGTCGGGCCAGCGGTCCGCGACGCTGACGATCTGCGGCTTCTCCTTCGCGAGCATCTGCTTGAAGTCGGCGTAGGCGGTCTTGGCGCCGAGGCGCTTGGCCGCGGCGGCGCGCCCCGCTTCGTTCTCGTCCGCGACCGCGACGACTTCCGCCTTGTCGCACTTGAGCCAGACGGTATCGAGACCGTGGCCGTACGCGCCCTTGCCCGTGCGGCCGATCACCGCGACACGATACTTCGGCATGGGAGAGCCTCCTGATGGGTGGGAGCTTGATTCTGCGCGCCGGCGCTGTGGTTCGCAACGACCGATTTCGAGTATCATGGGATCAACCACGAGGGCGCGGCGATGGCGGTCCGGCACATGCGACTCATACTCGGCGTGTTCTTTCTCTTCGCCGGCGTGGGGTTGCTCGTCCTGCGGTTCGGAATGCCGGACGCCGCGGCGCGGCTCGACCCGTTGCGGTTGTTCCTCGGCGCGATTCTGGCGCTGGTGTTCAGCGCGGTGAACCTGATGAAGTGGTACGCCGGGTGGCTGTGGTTCCACCAACAAGCGACGCCGGTCCGCCGACCGCTTCAGCCCGAAAGTGACGCCACCACCGATCGCGAGTACCTGCCGGAGTTCGATTTCACCAAGCCCGACGAGCGCTCGAAGTAGCCGAAGGGGTGCGACATGCGACCGATGTTTCTCGCGGTGCTGGGCGTGACGATCGCAACGGTGCTGTGGGCCGATGAACCGAAGGTGAAGCCGGTGCGCGTACTCATCGAAACCGACAAGGGCGACATCGAGGTGGAACTGGACGCCGCGAGAGCCCCGAACACCGTCGCGAACTTCCTCAAGTACGTGGACGGCAAGTTCTACGACGGCGGGCGGTTTCACCGCACCGTCACGCCCGACAACCAGCCGAACAACAAGGTGAAAATCGAAGTGGTGCAAGCCGGGGTGAACCCGGAGAAGATGAAGGACGAGTTCAAGGCGATCAAGCTGGAGCGCACGAAGGACACCGGGTTGTCACACAAGGACGGGACGATCTCGATGGCCCGCGCGGAGGCCGACACTGCGACCAGCGACTTCTTCATCTGCATCGGCGATCAACCCGAACTCGACTTCGGCGGCAAGCGCAACCCGGACGGGCAGGGCTTCGCCGCGTTCGGTCGCGTGACGAAGGGGATGGACGTGGTGAAGAAGATTCAGGGTTCTGCCGCGAAGGAGCAGAAACTCGACCCGCCGGTTACAATCAAGAAGATCACCCGCCTGCCGTGACGATTCCCGCCTCAAGGTTCCCGCATGACCCGCCTGTTGCTTACGCTCGCGCTGCTGTTGGTCGCGTCGAACGCCGGCGCCGCGGACCCGGCGCTGGAGTTCTTCGAGAAGTCCGTGCGCCCGGTGCTGGTGGAAAAGTGCCTCTCGTGCCACGCCGAGAAGGCGAAGGGCGGGTTGCGCCTCGATACGCGCGCCGCGGTGCTGAAGGGCGGCGACCGCGGGCCGAGTATCGTTCCGGGCAAGCCCAAAGAAAGCTTGCTGCTGAAGGCACTCGTACACACCGATGAAGACCTGAAGATGCCGCCCGCGGGCAAGCTCCCTGAGCGAGAGATCGCGGCGCTGGCGAAGTGGGTGGAACTCGGCGCCCCGTGGCCGGAGAAGGTCGTACTCGCTTCGCCCAACGCGATCGAGAAGGCCGCTGCGAAACACTGGGCCTTCCGCCCAGTCACACGACCGGAAATCCCAAAACTCAACAACCAAATCCCAAACCCGATTGACGCATTCGTTCAGAAGCAACTCCGTGACAAGGGACTGTCACTCTCGCCGCGGGCCGACAAACGAACGCTGATCCGCCGCGCCACCTTCGACCTGCACGGCCTCCCGCCGACGCCGGCGGAAGTCGAAGCGTTCCTCAACGACGATTCGCCCGACGCCTACGAAAAGCTGATCGACCGGTTGCTCGCCTCTCCGCGATACGGTGAGCGCTGGGGCCGGCACTGGCTCGACATCGCCCGTTATGCCGACAACAAGGGCTACGTGTTCTTCGAGGGGAAGGAGTACCCGTGGGCCTGGACGTATCGCGATTACGTCATCAAGGCGTTCAACGACGACAAGCCGTTCGACCGGTTCGTGATGGAACAGCTCGCGGCGGATTTGCTCGCACCGAAGGATACCGAGGCGCAAGCCGCGCTCGGCTTCCTCACGGTCGGCGGGCACTTCATGAACAACACGCACGACATCATCGACGACCGGATGGACGTCATCACGCGCGGGCTGCTGGGCCTCACGGTCACCTGCGCCCGTTGTCACGATCACAAGTTCGACCCGATCCCGGCGGCCGACTACTACTCGCTTTACGGCATCCTCCGCAGTTCGACCGAACCGACCGTTTCGCCGCTCGCCGGCCCGCCGCCGACCGAACCGGCGCACCTGCTTTATGACGCAGAACTCGCGATTCGCGAAAATCGGCTCGTGAAGTTCATCACCGACAAGCACACCGGGCTTGTGAACGGCGCGCGAACGCGCGTTGCGGAGTACCTGCTCGCGGCGCACGCGGCCCGCAATCAGCCGCCGGCCGACGACTTCATGTTGCTCGCCGACCCCGGCGACCTGAACCCCAGCATGATTACGCGATGGCGGCAGTTCCTGAGCGATACGAAGAAGCGGAAGCACCCCGCGTTCCGACACTGGCACGCGGTCGCGGAACTGAGCGACGCGGAGTTTGCCGAGAAAGCTCCCGCGCTCTTGAAAGCCGTCAGTGGCGCGAACAAGCTGGTGAGTGCGGCATTCGCCGAGCCGCCGAAGTCGATAAAGGACGTTGCCGAGCGCTACGGCAAGCTGCTCGCTGACATCGACAAGCAATGGAAAGTTGAAGCCGCTCGCGGCTTCGCAAAATTGAGCGATCCCGATTCCGAGGAACTGCGGCGCGTGCTGTACGGCCCCGATTCGCCGGCGGACGCGCCGCTCGCGCTCGACTGGGGCTTCCTGTCGCTGTTCCCCGACCGGGCGACGCAGGCCGAATACGAGAAGCACCTCCGCGAACTCGAAAAGTGGCTCGCGAAGGGACCGCCGCGGGCGATGGTCCTTCACGACGCGCCCCGCCCCTACGATCCGCGCGTCTTCGAGCGCGGCCACCCCGGGCGCCCCGGCGAACCCGTTCCGCGCCAAATGGTGAAGATCGCCAACCGTGACCGTGCGCCGTTCGTAAGTGCCGGTAGCGGCCGGCTCGACCTCGCGCGCGAGATCGTCTCGAAGGACAATCCGCTGACGGCCCGCGTGTTCGTGAACCGCGTGTGGATGCACCACTTCGGCCGCGGGCTTGTGGGCACGCCGGGCGACTTCGGCCTTCGCGGCGACGCGCCCACGCACCCGGAACTACTCGATTGGTTGGCAAGCGAACTGGCGAACCCCGACCGCAAGGTCGGGGGTGAAATGAACGCCGGGGGGGCTTGGTCAGTGAAAAGCCTCCACAAGCTGATCATGACCTCGGCGACCTACACGCAATCGAGCCTCGATCGCGCCAACGCCAGCGCCATCGACCCCGACAACCGCCTGCTGTGGAAGCAGAACCGCCGGCGGCTGGAGTTCGAATCGCTCCACGACGCGATGCTCGCGGTGAGCGGGCAACTCGACCCGAAACTCGGCGGGCCAGCGGTGCGGCTCTTCGGCAGCAACAAGCGCCGCGCGGTGTACGGCTACGTTGACCGGCTGGAGTTCCCGTCGCTGCTGACCACGTTCGACGTGCCGAACCCCGCGGGCCTCTCGCCGGAGCGCACGAGTACGACCGTCGCCCCGCAGGCGCTGTTCCTGATGAACGGCCCGTTCGCCCGCGCCGCGGCGAAGCAGTTGGTGGCGCTCCCCGCGATTCAGAAACTGAGCGACGGCGAACGCCTCGATCTGATCTACCTCACCGTGTACGGCCGCCGCCCAGATGCCGACGAGAAGAAGCTGGCACTGGCGTTCGTGTCGAAGGGGGCTGACCGCTGGGCCGATCTCGCCCACGCTCTGCTCATGACCAACGAGTTCGCGTTCGTGGACTGAAGGAGCGCGACCATGACGGAAGCTGAGAGGCTGGCGTGCAGTGACCCGCTGCCGGTGCTGCACTCTTGTTGGGGCAAGCTGAGCGAAAGAAAGCTCCGGCTGTTCCAAGTCGCGTGTTGTCGTCGCATCTGGCCGTTCATGCCAGATGCGAGTTGTCGCGAGGCGATCGTTGCGGCTGAGCATTACGCAGACGGTGAAGTGAACGTTGAGGAACTGACTAAGGCGGCCAGAAAGCTTGCTGAAGTCCCTTCCTCGGAGGACGGGGTCGCAACAGGGGCGCGGTCTGCCGCAGTCCTCGCGGCTGAGAAGCCGAACGTGTGGCATCCCCTTTACTTTGGGGTTGCCCTTGTGGTCGCAGATATCGCAGAGGATGTCGCAAGAGGTGGCAATGGTAGAGATCCTGAGAGTGCATTCGTAGTTGCATCAGCGGAGGAGGCGCAACTCCTGCTATGCATCTGCGGGGACCCGCTTCAACCAACGACGTTCGCAGCCGATTGGCGCACCGATACCGTGCTCACGCTCGCGCGTCAGATGTACGAATCGCGAGACTTCAGCGCGATGCCGATTCTGGCGGATGCGCTCCAAGATGCCGGCTGCGACAACGCCGACATCCTCGACCATTGCCGCGGGCCGGGACCGCATGTTCGCGGGTGCTGGGTCATTGATCTGATTCTGGGGAAGGAATGACCATGCTTCCGCTTTCGCGCCGCGAAATGCTCGCACGCTGTGGCACCGGGATCGGCACCATCGCCCTCGCCGGCGTCTTCGCAGATGACGCGCGCGCCAACGTCGATCCGCTCGCGCCGAAGAAGCCGCACTTCGCGGCGAAAGCCAAGCACGTCGTTCACCTGTTCATGAACGGCGGGCCGTCGCAGGTCGATACCTTCGACCCGAAACCGGAACTCACCAAGTACCACGGCAAGCCGATTCCGACCGGCAACCTCCGCACCGAGCGCAAGACCGGCGCCGCGATGAAGTCGCCGTTCCGCTTCAAGAAGTACGGGCAGTCCGGCATCGAGGTGAGCGAACTGTTCGCGAAGACCGCCACAGCGCACATCGACGATATGTGCATCGTTCGGTCGATGTACGCGGACGTGCCGAATCACGAGCCGTCGCTGTTGCTCATGAACTGCGGCGACGGGCGCCAACCACGACCGAGCCTCGGCAGTTGGGTGACCTATGGACTCGGCAGCGAGAACCGCAACCTGCCCGGGTTCGTCGTCATGTGCCCTGGTGGGTATCCCATTGTCACCACGCAGAACTGGCGCTCCGCGTTCCTGCCCGGTGTGTACCAGGGAACGTATATCGACAGCCAACATCAACAAGTTGATAAACTCATCGCCAACATCCGCAACACCGAACTACCGCTGGAGAAGCAGCGCGAGCAACTCGACCTCGTCGCGGCGCTCAACGCCAAGCACATGAAGGACCGCGCCGACGACCCGCAACTGGAATCGCGCATCCGTACCTTTGAGCTGGCCTTCCGAATGCAATCGGAAGCCGCGGACGTGTTCGACCTGAGCAAGGAGACGAAGAAGGTGCGCGAGTGGTACGGCGAAACCACCATCGGCCGGCAACTGCTGCTCACGCGGCGGCTCATCGAACGCGGGGTGCGTGTCGTGCAACTCTGGAGCGGGGCTGGGCAGCCGTGGGACAACCACGACGGCCTCGCGACCGCACACAAGAACCTCGCGGCGCAGTGGGACCAGCCGATCGCGGCGTTCATGAGCGACCTGAAGGCCCGCGGGCTGTTCGACAGCACGCTGATCCAGTGGGGCGGCGAGTTCGGGCGCACTCCCGTTGCAGAATTGCCCGCGCTCAACGGCCGCGACCACAACCACTACGGCTTCACCTGCTGGCTCGCCGGCGGCGGCGTGAAGGGCGGGCAGGTCATCGGCGCGACCGACGATTTCGGCTTCGCGGCGGCGGAAAACAAGGTGCATGTCCACGACCTGCACGCGACGATGCTGCACCTGCTCGGCTTCGATCACGAGAAGCTGACCTACCGCTACGCCGGTCGCGACTTCCGCCTCACCGACGTGCACGGTCGCGTGGTGAAGGAAATGTTGAGCTAAGACAAGCCGCACGATGAACGCAGAAAAAGCACGATCAGAACAGAAGAGATTTGAATTGAACTCTGTCTTCTGTTTTCATCGTATTTTCTCTGCGTTTATCGTGCGGCTGTTCTGAAAGGGCTTCACGTGTCCGCTTCTCCTGTTCGCGCCACCGTTGATTTCGCCACGCAGGGCAAGCAGTACGGGCACCTCTATGTGCCGTACTCGTACAACCTCGGCGGGTGGGCGAACTTGATGTTGCCGGTGTGCGTGATCGCTCGCGGCAGCGGTCCGACCGCGCTCGTGATGGCCGGCAACCACGGTGACGAGTACCCTGGTCAAATCGCGATCATGCGGTTGCTCCGCGAACTCCAACCGGAACACATCAGCGGGCGGATCATCCTGATTCCGACACTCACGATGCCCGCGGCGAAGGCATCCACTCGTCTCTCGCCGCTCGACGGCAAGAACTTCAACCGCTGCTTCCCCGGCAACCCGGCGGGGACGTCGTGCGATGTGATCGCGCACTACCTCAGCAGCGTGCTTTTCCCGATAGCCGATATTGTGATCGATCTACACACCGGCGGGCGCAGCATGGACTTCGAGCCGTGCGCGCACATGCACCTCGTTCCCAATGGCCCCCAGCGCACCGCGATGCTCGCCGGCACCGAGGCGTACAACACCGACTTCTGCTTCCTGTACGCCGACATCGCCGG
>CAZBXY010000039.1:0-28344 GCA_964495365.1 uncultured Frigoriglobus sp.
CCTTCGGTCCCGGTGCTCGCAAATGAGATGTGTAGAACAACGAGGGCGTTGCCCCAGGCTACGCTGTCCCGGCCCTTCAGGCCGAAAACCAAAACTGTTAGCCGGTTTCCCATCTTCGCCCGTTCGCCCGACGGTCATAACCGGCTTGATCGGCGTGCCGGTTGTGGCGCAAGATGTGCATCTCAATTCGTTCTGCTCGTGAGAATCGCCCCGCGCGCGCTCCGAGGGTCCAACATGCCGAACCGATTCCCCAAACTGATATCCTTCGCCGGGCTGGGCGCCCTGATCCTCGCTCTGATGGGCGCCTGTTCGTCGGCCCAGGAGCCGATCCCGCTGTTTCCGCCGGCCAATGCCCAGCCGGACCCGAACCCGCCGGCGGCGCCCGAAGGCGCCGAGGTACTCGCGAAGGGGCCGGTTCACGAGGCGTTCGCGACCACAACCGAAGCGCCGGTGCCGGAGCCGGTCGTGGCGAAGCAACCGCCGGAGCCGATCGAGGAGCTGCCGCCCGACCAGAAGCCCGAGGGGGATAACGTTCAGTGGATTCCCGGTTACTGGGACTGGGACGAGGAGAACGAGCGGTTCCTGTGGGTGAGCGGCTGCTGGCGCGACACGCCCCCGGGGCGCGTGTGGGTGCCGGGGTCGTGGCGCGAGGCCCGCGGCGGCTGGCAGTGGGTGACCGGGTTCTGGCAGGAACCGCAGCCCGAACAGCCGACGCAGCCGCTGCTCACCTATCTGCCCGAACCGCCGGTCACGCTGGAAGTCGGGCCGACCGTCGCGGCGCCGAGTACAACCAGTTTCTACGTGCCGGGGTCGTGGGTGTGGCGCGGGCGGTACGTGTGGCGCCCGGGCGTGTGGATCGAGTACCGCCCGAACTGGGTGTGGATCCCGGCGCACTACTGCTGGACCCCGCTGGGCCACGTGTTCGTCGAGGGGTACTGGGACTACACGCTCGCCCAGCGCGGGGTGCTGTTCGCCCCGATCGCGTTCGCCCGCCCGGTGCGCCCCGCGTTCGTGTACACCCCGGTATATGTGGTGAGCGAGCCTGCGCTGGTCGGCGCGCTGTTCGTGCGCCGCGGGCGCCCGCAGTACTACTTCGGCGACTACTTCGACAACCGGTACGTGACGCGGGGCTTCAACCCGTGGGCCGGGCGCGTGACGGGCGGCACGTTCGCCATCGGGTTCGGCGCCGGCCGCAACTGGGGCTACGACCCGCTGTGGGCGCATTACGCCGTGGCCCACCGCGCCGACCGCAACTGGAACGCTCGGGTCAACGACCTGTACGTGGGCCGGTACACCGGGACCGTCGCCCGCCCGCCGGTCAACCTCACGCAGCAGAACACGGTGATTAACAAGATCACCAACGTGAACGTCGTTAATGTAACGAACAACATCACCGTTGATAACCGAACGGTGATCGTGAACAAGCAGAACGTCACGGACGTGGCGATGATCGCCCCGGTCGCGGTGGCCCCGAAGCTCCAGCCGGAAGCGCGCATCAAGCCCGTTACGGTGGAGGTGCGGAAGGCCGAGGCGCAGGCCGCCAAGGAAATCCGGCAGGTGGCCGTTCAGCGCAACAAGGCAGAAACCGAGGCGGTCGCGAAGCTGCCGCCCGCGCCGAAGGTCGGTGCGCCGCCGGCCCCGGTTCAGCCGCAAACGCTGAAACTGGACGTGTCGAAGACCGCGGCGACCCGCGCCCAGATCAAGGACGAGAAGAAGGCGCCGCCCCCGCCGGCGATCAAGGCCGATGCGAAGATCGACCCGAAGGCGACTCCGAAGGTCGATCCCAAAGTGGATCCGAAGGCGGACCCCAAGGGGAAGGCGGACCCCAAGGTCGATCCGAAAGTCGATCCGAAGGGGAAGGTGGACCCGAAGGTCGATCCCAAGGGTAAAGTGGACCCGAAGACGGACCCCAAGGTTGATCCGAAGGGCAAGGGCGATCCCAAGACCGACCCCAAGACCGACCCGAAGGGCAAGGGCGATCCCAAGACGGATCCGAAGGGGAAGGGCGATCCCAAGACGGACCCCAAGCCGAAAGATCCGCCGCCGGACCCGAAGGGCAAGGTAGACCCCAAGCCCGATCCGAAGCCGAAGGTCGATCCGAAGCCGGACCCGAAACCCGACCCGAAGCCGAAGGAGGAGCCGAAGAAGAAAGACCCGCCCCCGCCGGACCCCAAGGGCGAACCGAAGAAAGACCCGGCCCCGCCGCCGAAGCCCAAGGAGCCACCGCCGGCGCCGAAGGGCGAGCCGAAGAAAGACCCGACCCCGCCGCCGAAGGGTGAACCCAAAAAGGAGGAGCCGAAGAAGGAACCACCCAAGGGCGAACCCAAGAAAGAAGAACCCAAAAAGGAGCCGCCCAAGGCCGAACCCAAGAAGGAAGAACCCAAGAAGGGGAACCCTCCACCGAAGGAGGAACCGAAGAAGAAAGACCCGCCGTCCCCGGCCTCACCGCCGGCCGCACGCGGGTAAACGGAAGCCGGGCGGCCCACTTCAAACCGGGCCGCCCGGCTTCGTTTCCCGGCGCTGGTAACTCCGCCCGCGGCGCGGTAATCTGTGACTCGTCACCAGGAGCCGGGCCGTGACCCGCATTTTTCCGCGGCCCCAACACAGCCCGCACCAGAACGGCCGTGCCCGTCTACCCCTGCACGATCACAGGGCCGCTCTGTAATCTCCTCCGCGGTGACCGGTCCGACCCCACTACCCCAAGGAGCCTCTCGTGAAGCGGTATCTTGTGCTCGGCGCGGTCCTCGCCGCCGTGATGGCGAGCGAATCGACCGCGGGTGCCCAGCCCAAGCAGGTAACGGTCAAGCTCGTCAGCGACACGAAGTTCGAGATCAAGCGCCACGTCCACGCGATGGCGTTCAGCCCCGACGGCAAGACGCTGGCGGTCGCGGAGGACAACGTTCACCTCTACGACGTGAGCGGTGAGACCCCGAAGGAGATCGCCGTCCTGAAGGCCCGGGTCGGGTTCGGGATTCGCTCGATCGCGTTCTTCCCGGACGGCAAGAAGGTGGCCTTCGGCGGCGCCGATGAAAGTGTCCGCGTCTGGGACATCGAGTCCCAGAAAGAGGTGTTCATCTCGAAGGACCACCGCGGCGACGTGCGGTGTCTCGCGTTCTCGCCCGACGGCAAGCTGTTGGCGAGCGGCAGCAACGACAAGACGATCTTCCTGTGGAACGTGGCCGTCGACGGCAAGCTGAGCGAGAACACGGTCATCAAGGCCGACGACAAGTTCGGCTCGGCCGTATGTTCGGTCGTCTTCGCGCAGAAGGGCAAGTCGCTGGTGACCGGCGGGTCCAACGGGATCATCCGCGTGTTCACCATCGACCCGAACAAGGGGGCCAAGCAAGCGGGCGGGTTCAAGAGCACCAAGGGCGGGTCCAGCGACGTGAACGTCGTCTCCTCGGCCGACAGCAAGTTGTGGGCGATCACCGACCACAAGCAGATCAACCTGATCAACAGCGCGGGGGCCGGGCTGGCCCTGTTCGAGGGCCACAAGGAGAACGTGTCGGACGTGGGGTTCAGTCCGGACGCCAAGCTGCTCGCGTCGGTCGGCCGCGACGGCACGCTCCACGTGTGGAACATCGCGACGAAGAAGCCGCAGGTGACCAAGGAGCGCCCGGGGCGGTACACGTGCGTCGCGTGGGCGCCCGCCGCCGAAGGGGCCACCGACATGACGCTCGCCGCCGGCCTCGACGACGGCAACGTATGGCTCCTGAAGCTGAGCTACAGCAAGTAGGGCGCATGGCCGCGGTCTTGGCGAACCCCGCCCGCAAGGGCGGGGGTGCGGTTGAGTGCCGCGCCACCCACCGCCCTTGCGGGCGGGGTTCGCCAAGACGATCGCGCTAAATGTAATACTCGGACCGGTCCGCCGGCGGGTCCGGCGGGTCCGGCTTGCGCCGGTGCCGGCGCGATACCCACCCGGCGAGCACGGTGAACGGGGCCAGCACCAGCCCCGCGGGGTGCGACGGGTGCCAGTCGAACACGAACAGTAGCCCCAGGTAGAGCAACAGCCCGCCGAACGCCAACCGCAACCCGGCCTCGGACACGTGGGGGACCAGCTTCGCTCCCAAAAACGCCCCCGCGATAAACCCCAGCGCGACCGCCACGACCACGGGCAACCGCAGCGGGGCGCTCTGGTGGTAGATCAGCGCCGCGATGATCGCCCCGAACGGGATGGTCGCCAGGCTCGTCCCCTGCGCCTCGGTCTGGCTCAGCCCGAACAGGAGCATCAGCGCCGGCACCAGAACAATGCCGCCGCCGATCCCCAAAAGCGCGCTCAGCACCCCGACGGCCGCGCCCAAGAGCAACAACCCGAACGTTGTCATCGACACGGTCCTCGCATCTGCAAGCACAGCCTGGAAAGCCTGTGCCACAAGAACAAAGACAAACCCGCTGAAGCGGGTCACTACGAACCCCGAACCGGCCGGTGAGGGTACGCCCATTGCCGTTCCGTTACAATATCCCCTTCACACGACCGAACGAACACGGCGGGGCACCTTCGTGGACACCATCGCGATCATCGGCGGCGGATTCAGCGGCACCATGACCGCCGTCAACCTGGCCCGGCTCAGTAGTCGGCCGCTGCGGGTCTGTCTGATCAACAGCGGGCACCCGGCCGGCCGCGGCGTGGCCTACGGAACCCGGCGCCCCGAACACCTGCTCAACGTCGCCGCCCGCAACATGTCGGCGTTCCCGGACCACCCGAACCACTTCCTCGACTGGCTCCGCACCCGGTCCGAGTACGCCGACCTGCCGGACGTCGTGCTGCGCGAGAGCTTCCTGCCGCGGCGCGTGTACGGCGATTACCTCCGCTCGGTGGCGCTGGCGTACTCCGCGCCGGTCGATGCCCGACAGCAGGTTCGGGTCGAACTCGTCGAAGACACCGCGATTGACGTCGAGAAACGCCCCGGCGGGGTCGCGGTCGTGCTGGCGTCGGGGAAAACGATCGAGGCCACCCGCGTCGTGCTGGCGACCGGCAATCAGAAGCCGGCCCCGCTGCCGGCTGCCGGCGAGCCGTTTAGCCACCCGGCGTATTTCGACGACCCGTGGACCGACTGGGAGGGCCGACTGACGGACCCCGAGCGGGACGTGATCCTGATCGGAACCGGGCTGACGATGGTGGACGTGTTCCTGACGCTTTCCGAAGCCGGGTGGCGCGGAACGATCCGCGCCGTGTCGCGCAACGGCTTACTGCCGCTGTCGCACTTCCGCGGGATCGAGTACCCGGACTTTCCGCCCCCCGAACCGGAACGGCTCGGACTCGCGGGATTGGTTGGAGAGATCGAGTCGCACTGCCGTCGGTTGCGCCAACTGGGAGCCAACCCGACGATCTGCGTCGATAAGCTGCGCCCGCACACGCAGCGCATCTGGCAACACTTCTCGACCGAAGAGAAGCGCCGGTTCTGCGCGGACTTCGCCGCTCGGTGGAACGTGATGCGGCACCGGATCGCCGAACCGATCCACGCCCGGCTCATGGAGGCCATCTCGTCGGGCCGGTTGCGGGTTCACAAAGGCCGAATTGCGGGCCTGAGCGACGCGGGGCCGAACGTGCGCGTGACGATCGCCGGCGAAAGCGGCGAAGAAACGGTGCTGGAAGGCGGCTTGGTCGTCAACTGCACAGGACCGCAGCCCAGCTTCTCGGCCGCCGCGGAGCCGCTATTCAAGAGCCTCTTGGACCGCGAGTTGGTGCGCGTCGATGACCTCGACATGGGCATCGCGGTCGATTCCGGCTTCGCCGTCGTCGAGGGCGACGGCCGGCGCTCCGCGTTCCTCTACGCCCTCGGCCCGCTGCTTCGCGGGAGCTTGTGGGAGACGACCGCGGTCCCCGAACTGCGGGGCCAGGCGATGCGGGTCGCCCAGATCCTGCTACAAGACCTCTCCCCGACCCCGGCCCCGCACGTCACCTTCACGCCAACCAGCGCGGACGTGATCGAGTACATGATTTGACGGCCAACAGGGCGAGTTAGGGAGGCCAACCGATGACCGAAGCGGAGTGGCTGGAGCGGTTACACCCTGCGCCGATGCTGTCATTTGTGCGGGGTACGATCAGTGACCGGAAACTGAGACTCTTTTCCTGCGCGTGTTGCCGGAGAGTCTTTCACCTGATGCCAGATAACCGAAGTCGCCTCGCACTGAACGTCGCTGAGCGAGTTGCGGACGGTCTTGCCGGAGCTTCCGAGTGGGAAAAAGCGATAGGCGTGCTTCGGGGGGTGCCACACGATCACACGCAATGGACGTTGGCCCACGATGCCTTCATTGCGGCGGAACGTGGTGCTTCGTACACTGCGTCTGCCGTTCATTCAGCGACGAAGCCTTTGCGACGTTACCAAGCCCGGCGCGACGAACAAGCAATTCAGGCCGCCCTCCTCCGCGACATCTTCGGGAACCCATTCCGCCCCGTCACCTTCTCTCCAGAGTGGCGCACTGACACCGCGCTCGCCCTCGCGCGTCAGATGTACGAGTCGCGCGAGTTCAGCGCGATGCCGATTCTCGCGGACGCGATCCAGGACGCGGGTTGCGACAGCGACGACATCCTCGCCCATTGCCGCGACGCCAGCGCCACGCATGTCCGCGGGTGCTGGGTCGTCGATTTGGTGCTGGGCAAGTCGTAAACGTCACTTCCCCTTCTTCTCCATCTTGGCCCACGTGTCCCGCAGCGTCACGGCGCGGTTGAACACGAGCGCGTCCGGCGCGGAATCCTTATCGACGCAGAAATACCCCAGGCGCTCGAACTGGAACGTCTGGCCGACCGCCGAACCGGCGACCGACGGCTCCAGCTTGCACGCGGTCAACACTTCCAGTGACTTCGGGTTGAGGTTCGCGAGGAAGGTCTGACCCTCGGGCGCCTCGTCCGGGTTCGGCTTCGCGAACAGGTGGTCGTACAGCCTGACCTCGGCGTCAACGGCGGTGGCCGCGTCCACCCAGTGAATCGTGCCCTTCACCTTGCGCCCGTCGGGCGCGTCGCCGCCCTTCGTGGCGGGGTCGTAGGTGCAGCGGAGTTCGACCACGTTCCCGGCGTCATCCTTCACCGCGCTGACGCACTTGATGAAGTACGCATAGCGGAACCGGACCTCGCGGCCCGGGGCGAGCCGGAAGAAGTCCTTCGGCGGGTTCTCGCGGAAGTCGTCCTGCTCGATGTAGAGCACCTTCGAGAACGGCACCTTCCGCGTCCCGGCGGATGCGTCTTCGGGGTTGTTGATCGCGGTCATTTCCTCGGTCTGACCGTCGGGGTAGTTCTCGATCACCACCTTCAGCGGCCGGACGACGCCCATCACTCGCGGGGCCTTCTTGTTCAGGTCGTCGCGGAGCGCGTCTTCGAGCCACGAAACGTCGATGATGCCGTTGTACTTCGAGACCCCGATCCGCTCGCAGAACTTCCGCAGCGCCTCGGGCGTGTACCCCCGCCGGCGAACGCCGCAGATCGTGGGCATTCGCGGATCGTCCCAGCCCTTCACGTGCTTCTCCTGCACGAGCTGGATGAGCTTCCGCTTGCTCAACACCGTGTACGTGAGGTTCAGCCGGGCGAACTCGATCTGCTGCGGCGCGTAGATGCCGATGGCCTGCACGTACCAGTCGTACAGCGGGCGGTGAATCTCGAATTCGAGCGTGCAGATCGAGTGCGTGATGCCCTCGATCGAGTCCGATTCGCCGTGGGCGTAGTCGTACATGGGGTAGATGCACCACTTATCGCCGGTGCGGTGGTGCGTGGCGTGCAAGATCCGGTAAATAATCGGGTCGCGCAGGTGGAAGTTCGGGTGGCTCATGTCGATCTTCGCCCGCAGGGTGCGTGCCCCTTCGGGAAACTCGCCCGCCTTCATCCGCCGGAACAGGTCGAGATTTTCCTCCACCGAGCGGTTGCGGTACGGGCTTTCCTTTCCGCCTTTAATATCTCCGCGATAACGCGCGATCTCCTCGGCCGGCAGGTCATCGACGTACGCCTTGCCGTCTTGAATGAGTTTCTCGGCCCAGTCGTAGAGCTGTTGGAAGTAGTCGGAGGCGTAGAACTCGCGGCCCTCCCAGTCGGCCCCGAGCCAGCGCACGTCGTCGCGGATCGAATCGACGTACTCCTGCTCCTCGGTGGTGGGGTTGGTGTCGTCGTAGCGCAGGTTGAACTTCCCGCCGTACTTCACCGCGAGGCCGTAGTTCAGGCAGATCGACTTCGCGTGCCCGATGTGGAGGTAGCCGTTCGGCTCCGGCGGGAACCGCGTATGAACCTTCCCGCCGAACCGCCCGTTCTGGTTGTGCTCCTCGATGATGTCTTCGATGAAGTTCCGGCCCGGAGTGTCGGGCTTGTCACCGGGAGTCTTCGCGTCGGTATCGGTAGGCTTGGCCATGACGGTTCTCGTCGAATGGTGAATCGTAAGTGAGAATCCGGCGCGGGAGAGTGCGCCGGCGTCAGGAGAGTTGTTGTAAAGCGCGGTCAATGCGCGCGAGGCAACGGGCGCGGCCCAGAACGGCGAGCGTGTCGTAGGCACTAAAGCCGACCTCCTTGCCGGTCGTGGCGACCCGCAGCACCTGGCTCAGCGGCCCGGCCTTCGCGCCTTCGGTCTGGGCGAGCGCCTCCGTTCCGGCCTTCAGTGTGTCGTGGGTGAACGGCTCCGCGCCTGCGACCACCGCCCGCAGTTTCGTCAGCACATCGGCGAGCGGCGGAACGCTGGCCGCGCCCTTGTACGCGGCGCTCACGTGCTTCGTCGCGGCGGCCGGGTCGAATCCGATCTGCTCGTCCGGCAGGAACAGATAGTCGTATTCGAGGATGTCGCCGGCGACGGTCATCCGCGGCCCGGCGGCCTCCACCACGCGGGTAACGAAATCGCGGTCGGCCGGCAGCCCCGCGCGCACGAGGAACGGCAGCACCTGCTCGACCTTCTCCGCGTTCGGCAATGCCTGCATGTACCGAGCCTGGAACGCGAACAGCTTCTTCACGTCCAGACTCGCCGGGGCGCTGTTCACGTCCTTGAGATCGAACAGTTCGATCATCTGCTCGACGGTGAAATCCTCTCGCGA
Source organism: uncultured Frigoriglobus sp. (assembly GCA_964495365.1). GTDB lineage: Bacteria > Planctomycetota > Planctomycetia > Gemmatales > Gemmataceae > Gemmata. The sequence continues at coordinate 9,004 of CAZBXY010000039.1, forward strand.
GCGAACCTCGTCATCGACGCGGATGTCAGGCAGCCCCCACCCGTACAGCACGAGGGCGTTCAGGAGTGCGGCGGGCAAGTATCCCACCTGTTTGTAGAAGTCGATCAGGACCGGGTTGAACGACTCCGGCATCGCGTCTACCCCGATCCGGTCGGCGATACACTTCGCGTGGTCGTAGACCTGCTTGAACTCCTTGTTGCCTAGATACTTCGCAATCTTCCGCTTGCTGAGCTTGTTCTTGCTGCCCGGCTCGGCGACGAAGGGTACGTGCGCGTACTCGGGCCGCGGGTAGCCGAGACCCTCCAGCATGAAGATCTGCCGCGGCGTGTTCGAGAGGTGCTCCTCCGCGCGGATCACGTGTGTGATCTTCATGTCGTAGTCATCGACCACGTTCGCGAGGTTGTACGTCACCGTGCCGTCGGACCGCTGAATGACGATGTCCTGCTCGCCGGCCCACTGCACCTCAATCTCGCCGCGCACATGGTCGAAGAACTTGCACGTGCCCTCGCGTGGCATCTTCACCTTCACCGACCCGGTGCGTCTCTCAGCCTCGAAGCGCGCGCGGTCCGCGGCCGTCTCCGCCATCCACCGGCGGCTGTAGATCTTCGGCCGCTTCTCCTTCTCGGCCAACTCCATCTCCGCTTTGGTTTCCTCCGGGCGCGCGTAGTCCCAGTACGCCAACCCCTTGTCGAGGAGCTGCTTCACGGCCTCTTGATAGCGGTCGAGCTTCTGCGACTGGTAGTACGGCCCGCACGGACCGCCGACCTCCGCGCCCTCGTCCCAGTTCAGGCCGAGCCACTTGAACCCGTCGAGAATTGGCTGAAGCGCTTCGGGCTGGTTGCGGCCCTGGTCGGTGTCGTCGATGCGCAGAATGAACTGCCCGCCGTGCTTGCGGGCGAAAAGCCAGTTGAAGAGCGCCGTCCGAACGCCGCCGATGTGAAGGTAGCCGGTCGGACTGGGTGCAAATCGCGTGCGAACCGTCATTCGGGAGCTTCCTCCGCGCTGGGGTCGAGGCTCTGTCGTCCTGTGGGAGGAAGGACGCGCCCGGCTCGGCTCAGGTTCGAGTCCTCGTCGCGCCGACCCGAAACGTATCCTACGGCGGGCTAACCGGAGGTCCAGTTGGGTTCGGCCCTCACACCAACGCGACGCTGGAACTCCCCTCCGCGGCGCGGTAACCTGTGGCATTTCCCCGCAGGAGCCGGCCGTGAGTAGCTCATTTCTCCAGTATTTCAACGTCGAGAAGATGGGCCGCTTCCCCAACGGGGCCGACGCGCTGCTCACCACGCGCATGGGCGTGTACTCGAAGCTCGCCGCGGTGCAGCAGGCCAAAGGCGGCACCGTGTTCGTCATCTCCGCGTTCGGCAAACCCAAGAAATACGTCCTGTGGGAAGCGTTCACCATCGAGGACATCACCAAGCAGGACGACCAGTTTGTCGTCAGCGGACCGGGCCAGGTACTGCTCCCGCCGGCGGAGCTGGTCGGCAAGGACTTCGAGAAGTTCAAGTCCGCGTGCGCCAACTTCATCGGGTTCCGCCGCATCGACGACCAGAAGTACACCGAGACGCTCAAACAACTCGCCGAATCCAACGCGAAGGCCAAGCTCACGCCCGCGTGCGAGGCGTTCTGTAGCGAACTCATCGCGGCGTTCCCCAAGATGGGCGACGCCTATTACTACCGCGGGCACACGCGGCACCACCTCGGCTCCGCGGCCGGGGCGAAGGACGACTTCCAGCAGGCGCTCAAGTTCGGCACCAACTTCGTTGACGAAACGAACGCGCTGTTGGCGAACCCCGGCCGCAAGGCCGGGGGTGGCGAGGCCTCGCCGAAAGCCGCGAGCGACAGCATCGCGTCGCAGGTGGTGGCGAAGGGCGTGTTCGCGGGCAAGGCGCCCGCCAGCGTGTCTGTCGGGGCGTGGCAAGGGGTTCTTCAGAGGCGGGGGCCGGAAGAATTTCGCCAGAAGATGCTCAAGACCTACGCGGGCAAGTGCGCCGTCAGCGGGGCCGACGCGGAAGCCGTGCTGGAGGTCGCACTGATCGACCCCGACGGCGCCGCCGAGCCGAAGAACGCAATCCTGCTCCGCGCCGACCTCCGCACCCTGTTCGACCTGAACCTGCTCCGCGTCCACCCGAAGACGCGGAAGGTGGTTCTGGCCGAATCGGTCCAGAACGGGGCCTACGCGCGCCTCTGGGCGCGCACGCTCCGCCCGCCCGAAAGCAAGGACGCCAACCCCGACTTCGGCGCGCTCGAAAAGCGCTGGAATGCCAAGTAACTCTCGCTCGCCTTCGACTCGTGGCTAACGTTCCCACCCACCGAGGTTCCCTCCCATGCGCCTTCTCTTCTGCGCCTTGCTTGTACTCGCCTCCGGTGCCGCAATCGTCGCGGCCGACGACTTCAAGCCCGAGCCGGGGTTCAAGTTGATCTTCAACGGCAAGAACCTCGACGGCTGGCAAACCAAGGCCGCCGGGAAAGACAAATCCGTGCTCCTCGACGGCAAAACCGACGCTTACGACAACCGGTTCGTCGTCAAAGACGGCGAACTGGTCATCGACTACAAGGTGAAGGGCGACCGGTACATCGAGACCGTGCAGCAATTCGCCGGCGATTTCACGATCCGGTTCGACTTCAAACCGGGCGAGGGGTGCAACAACGACATCCTCCTGATCGGCACGAAGTTCGACATCCGCGCCGGGGAGAAGGGCGGGCTGAAGGGCGTGAAGGTCGGCGAGTGGAGCAAAATGGAGATCGTCGTAAAGAGCGGCTCCGCGGACTTCAACGTCAACGGCGAGAAGCTCGCGACGCAGAAGCTCAAGGGCGACAAGGGGCCACTGATCCTCCGCGCCGAGTACGAGCCGATCACCATCAAGAACATCCGCGCGACGGAAGCCAAATAAGCAGAAATAGCCGCACGATGAACGCAGAGAAAGACACGATCCAGACTGAAGACAGAATGGCCACAAAAAGGCACAAAGGGTCACAAAAAGAAGATCGAGAGCGGTGTTCTTAACTCAAGCATTTGCCTTCGTCTGTGGCTTTCTTTTTGTGCGTCTTTGTGCCTTTTTGTGGCCATCGCTTCTTCTCTGTATGTCTTTGAATCGTGTCTTTCTCTGCGTTCATCGTGCGGCTATCATTCTAACACTATGCAGGTCTGGTTCACGGCCGATACGCACTTCGGCCACGGCAACATCAGCAAATACTGTCAGCGGCCGTTCCTGTCGCGCGAGGAGGCGGCCCGAACTCGGGCCGACCCGCGGGCCAAACTCCGGCTCTCCGACGAAACCGTGAAGCGCCACGACGACGCGCTCCTGAACGCGATCAACGAGCGCGTCGCGGTCGATGACCACCTGTGGATCGTCGGCGATTTCTGCTGGGGCGGGTTCGCGGAGGCCCGGCACTACCGCGACCGCATCCGGTGCGAGAACGTGTTCCTCGTGTGGGGCAACCATGACCGAAGCGAAATCGCTACCGTATTCACCGACACGATGGAACAGGGCATGATCCGCGTCGAGGGTCAGGAGATCTGGCTGAACCACTACCCGATGCGGAGCTGGAACAAGGCGTTCCACGGGAGCTGGCACCTGTACGGCCACGTTCACGGCCGGTTGCGGCGCGAGGACGACCGCAATCTGGGGATGCTCGTAAAAGACGTGGGGGGTAGATGCGTGCGACTATCGCCCGCTGAGCTTTGCGGAGCTGGCCGACTACATGGCCCCGCGGGTCGCGGCGTTCACCCGCAACAAGGAGCGGTTCCTCTCCGGGAATGACGACGGCTCGGTGCCGGCGTGATCGCGCCGAAATCTTGACACCGCGTTCCCCCGCGCGGGGTACACCTCTCTACCACGTCCACTCTTCACTTCGGGGGCATCTCATGGCCCGCTCACTGGCCGCGTTTTGCGCCGTCGCGGCGCTCCTTTCCACCGGGTGCGTCCCGGTCACCGAACCGGTCGGCGACATCGACAAGGCCGAACCGGATAAGACCCTCGTCGGCACGTGGACCGTCACCGACGCTACCGGACTCTCGAAACAGCTCGACATCGGCGGGCTGACGGTCGACGCCCCCGCGGTGAAGGGGAATCCGAAGGGGCTGATGCGCGCGGTCCTGAAGCAGCAGAGCGACGACCTCTGGTTCTTCACAACCACTATCGGCAAGGGCACTTACGTCAATTTCGTCATCGAACCGGCCGGGGCCGACGTGCCGAAGTTCGGCACGGAAGGCGGGTTCGCGAAGTGGAAGGAGGTCGCACGCAAGCGGTACTTCATCTTCAAGATCGTGCGCGACGGCGACACGCTCACCCTCGATGGCGGCGGCGAGAACGCGGTGCCGGCGGTGATGCGCGAGGCGAAGATCGAGACCGACCGGGAGAAGTTCCTGCCGTCTTACGTGACCCCGGTCGGGTGGCTCGCGAAGTACCTTGACAAGACCGGCCCGAACAAGATCTTCGACGGCACGAACACGCTCACGCTGAAGCGCGAGAAGAAGTGAGCCGCCATGAACCGGGGTTCACGCTGAGAGTACGAAAATGGTGGCGAGTTTGGCCCGGCGGGTTAGTTTGTCGGTGAGCGTTGTCGGTGTCGTCCGGGCCGCTGTTTCCCTGGTGCCTCGTTGCCCGTAAGTGAGTCTGGCCTGGGGTGGTGCCACGCACCCGAGATTGTCGCCTCCCGCAAAGCGAAGGAGCGCCCGGAGTAGATTGTTCGTTCGTCGCCGTGGGCGGCGGGTCGGAGCAAGGGGACGTACTTGCAGGCAATGTTCCGTCGCCGGTCGGTCCGTCGCGGGGCCAAGCGCCTTGGTGGCGGTGGGCCACCGGCTGTTGGAGATCGTCTACGCGGTGTTGAAGAAGGGTCAGAGTTACCGGGAACTGGGTACCGACTACCTGGATCGGATGCCGGACCGAGAACAGGTGAAGACGCGGTTGGTCAAGCGACTTGAGAAACTGGGCGTCAAGGGCACCGTCGAAGAGACTCAGACCGTCCCCTGAACTACAGGGCTATTTCCAGAGTAGGTCTTTCGAGGCCCCGGCTGGAAAGCCGGGGCTTTTTGGTTTTCGTGGCACGGGCTTTCCAGCCTGTGCTTGCAAATCGATCGCGAGCGGCGAGGGATCGAACTCAACTGGTGGGCCACGCGAATCGGTTGGATGCAGTGGCCGCTCGCTGCGCTCGGACCACCGGAGCGCAAGCACAGGCTCGAAAGCCCGTGCCACGAAAAACCAAGACAGGCGCGGCCGGGAAGTCTGTGCCACGAACGAGAGTTCTCCATAATCCCGGCGCTAGCTCACGATCTTGCAGTTCGGCAGCGCGTCCTGAAGCGCCGCGATCGCGCCGGGCGTCAGCCCCGGGCACTCGGTCAGTTCGAGGCTGTGCAAGTTGGTCATGGTGCGAAGGTGTTCCAGCCCGGCGTCGGTGATCTGGGTGCAGCCGCGCAGGAACAGTTGCCGCAGCCCCACGAACTTCGGCATCCGGGCCAGCCCGGCGTCGGTCACCCCGGCGCAGAACGAGAGGTTCAGGTACCGCAGGCTGGTCAGCCCGGCCAACTCGGCGACCGCGGCCACGTCCACCTCGGTCGCCGCGGAGTGGATCGAGAACCGGTACACCTCACCCGGCCCCACGCGCACCTCCGAGGGCGTGATGGTGACCAGGAGCCAGTCCGCGACCAACTGCCCGGCCATGCGCCGGTACCAGCGCCCGCGGGCCGCGACGGAGATCGTCTGCGACGCGTCCGAAGCCAGAACCTCCGAATCGGTCAGCGCGTCGAACGCGTCGGTCGGCTCGTCCCCGCCGATCGAGAGCGGGGTCGGCGCCCGGATCGCGGTTTTTTTGCGCAACAGTTCCCCGAGCTTCTCCGCCCACTCGTTCGCGTCCTTCGGCCGGCGCTGCGGGTCGAGGGCGATGCTGTGGGTGATGAGCGAAACGAGTTCGGCCGGGATTCGCAGGGCGCGCAGCTCGCGGGCCGTGTCGTCGCCGGGCAGCACCCGCAAATCGCCCAGAACCAGTTGGTAGGCGATGACGCCCAGCGAGTACACGTCGTCCCGCGGGTTCGGCGGGCTGCCGAGGAACTGCTCCTGCGGGGCGTACTTCGAGCTGCCGACCGTCTGGAGCAGCGTGGGGACGCGGACCGAAAGTGCGAGGCTCGCGTCGTCCAGGTCGGCGGCCCCCGCCGCGGTCCCGCCGATGCCGAAGTCGGTGATCCGCGGGACCGCGCCCTCCATCAGCACGTTCTGCGGCTTCAGGTCGCGGTGGACCAGGGGCGGGTTCAGCCGGTGGAACGTGCCCAGCGCCGCGGCGATTGCGTGCAGGGTGAGAACGGCCTTGCCGAGCCGGCGCGGCGGGGCCAGTTGGCGCCACGCCTCCACGGCCTCGGCGAGCGTGCCGCCCGCGACGAACTCGTACATCAGCCACGGGATCGCGCCGCTGAGGTTGCACTCCAACAGCGAGACGACGTTGGGGTGGTTCCCACAGTGCTTCATGACGCGGGCGACGACGGCCCGCTCGTGGGTGACGAGCTTGTGCCGGGCGCCTGGGTCGGTGCAGAACTTGACGGCCGCGTTACCCTTGCCGGGGTGCGTGGCGAGCCACACCTCGCCGAACCCGCCGGACCCGATCCGGCGCTGGAGCACCCACATTTCGAGGTTCGGGAGCCGGTCGCCGGGGTTGAACAGCGGGGGCGGGTCCGGCGGGGCGCCCTCGGCCGGCCGCTCGGCCTCGGTGGGCGCGGCTCCGGCCTCGGTGGGCGCCGGCCCGCGGGTGCTCTTGTCGTGCTGGGAGGAGTCGCCGGCGGTCATGGTGGCTCTCGTGTGGCCATCCTAGTTTACCACGCGAAATCGAGAATTGGAACCGAGTTACGGCGCGCACGCCAGGTGTTCGGCTCGGCTGTTGGTAGCGTGGATCATTCCGGCTCTGTTTTCGGGCGCTGCGGACCAGCCCGAGCAACAACCCCCAGTGATACAGCCCTATCGGGACGGCGGCCGTGGCCGCAAAATACCCTCCGCGAACGTTGATCCCTGCCGAATACGAGCACGGAGACGGGTGGCGCATTGCCACCCGTCTTCTCCACCAGCGCCCCGGCTTTCTCAAGCAACTCCTCCGCGGCCCGGATGTGTTCCGATACCCGACGCTCGCGCCGCCGTGAACCAGCCGCGCCCGGGGCGCTCACCGGCCCCGCAGGGCGATCACCAGCACGACCGCGATCAGCCCGACGACGAGCGCGCTCACAAGAACCGGCACGAGCCACTTTGGGCGCGGGGCCGAAGCGGGCGGCGCGGGCGGGTCGGGCGCCCGGTCGGTCGGCCGGGCCGCGGGGCGCATGTCCGTCGGGATCGGCGGCGGGCCGGCGCGCTCCGGCGGGGCGGGGATTTCGCCGATCGCCGGCAGGAACCCGCTCGACACCATGCTCATCGGGTCCGACGACTTTTGCGCCTTCTGGGCGATCGCCGCGAGGGTCGTTTCCCACTCGCTCGCGTCCCTCGGCCGACGGTCGGCGTTCATCGCGATGCTGCGCACGATCAGCGCCGACAGTTCGGCCGGAACCTTGAGGTCGCGCAGTTCGAGTTCCGCGTCCGGGCCGGGGCCGGCCTTCAGGTCGCCGGCGATCATCTGGTATGCGATGATTCCCAGCGCGTACACGTCGTCCCGCGGGTTCGGCGGGTTGCCGAAGAGTTGCTCCGGGGGCGAGTACAGCCACGAGCCGGACGTCTGGAGCGCGGTGGGGATCCGGGCCGCGAACGCGGTCAGCGCCCCGGGCGCGGCCCCGTCCTTGGGTACGGCCACGCCGCCGATCCCGAAGTCGGTGATCCGCGGCACCTTCCCGCCGGCCATGAGGATGTTGTGCGGCTTCATGTCGCGGTGAACCAGCGGCGGGTTCAGGCGGTGGCACGCGCCCAGCGCGCCGGCGACGGCGTACAGGGTCCGCACCGCCTGCCCGAGCCGCTTCGGCAGCGGCAGCTCGCGCCACTGCTCGATCCGGCCGGCGAGCGTGTCGCCCTCCACGAACTCGTACATCAGCCAGGGAAACGGGCCGTCGAGGTTGCAGTCCAGAAGGGGGACGATGTTGGGGTGGTGGCCCGCGTACTTCATCACGCGCAAAACGACGTTCTTCTCGTGCGTGACGAGCCGGTGCCGGGCCTCGGGGTCGGTGCAGAACTTGACCGCCCGGGCCGGCTCCTTCTCGTTCCACGCGTGCCGCGCCAGCCACACCTCGCCGAACCCGCCGCCGCCGAGCTTGCGCTCCAAAAGCCAGCTCGACAGCCCGGGGATCGCGGCGCCCGGGGCGAACGGCGGGGGCGCCGGCGGCGCGTCTTCGGGGGGGCGGTCGTTCGGGCCGCCGCTCGGGTCGCTCATGTGCGGTGCCCATCGTGACGTGACATGCACGAGACCCGCTCGCGCCGGGCGGCCGGGCCGCGCTACCGCTCGACGTGACACTCGGGAACCGCGGCCTTGAACGCCGCGACCGCCGCGTCCGACACTCGCGTGCAGTTCCACAGACTCAGATAGCGGAGCTTCGTCAACTTTTCCAGATGGGCCAGGCCCGCGTCGGTCACCTGCTCGCACCACCGCAGGTTCAGGTGCCGCAGCTGGGGCAGCACCCGCAGGTGGGCGATCCCGGCGTCGGTGATCTGCCCGCACCCCATCAGGTCCAGCGTTTGAAGGGCCGGGAGCCGCTTCACCACCGCCAGCCCGACGTCGGTGATGAGGCTGCACCACCGCAGGTTCAGGTGCTCCAGCGCGGCCATCTTCGCCAGGTGCGAGACCCCCGCGTTGGTCAACCGCTTGCACCCCATGAGGTCGAGGCCCTGGAGCGCGGTGAAGTCCTTCAGGTGCGCGAGCCCGGCGTCGGTGAGCTGCTCGCACCAGGCGAGGTTCACCTGTACGATCGCCCGGCACCGCGCCGCGGCGGCCAGCCCCTCCAGGTCGCCGTCGATCGCCGTTTCCTTGACGCGGACGCAGTACACCAGTTCCGGCACGAGGGTGACGGTCGCGGGGGTCTTGGCCACTTCCTTCCACCCGGCCTCCGGCTCGCCGGCGGGGCGCGACAGGAGCGCGCCGACGGCGCTGAGGACCAGGGTCTGCGGCCCGTCCTCGACCGGCGCCGCGGGCGTCGGCGGCGCGGTCGCCGACGCGGGGGCGGTGGTCGGGTTCGGCCCGCTCGAGGTGATCGGCTGCGCGCCGGCCGGTCCCGGGGCGGGCGCGGGGGCGACCGGGGTTCCCGGGGGCGGGACCGGCCCCAGCGGGACCAGAACCTGCGCGGTCCCGGTCCCGGTCGTCGTCGCCCCGGGCACCGACCCGGGCTTGGGCTTCTTCGGCGGCATCCACTGGCGCAGCGCGCGCTCCCACTCCCGCGCGGTCTCGGGCCGCCGCATCGGATCCATCGCCACGCTCTTGACGATCAGGCTGATCAGTTCGGGCGGCACCCGCAGCCCGCGCATGATGTCGGCCGCGTCGGTGCCGGGCTGGGTCTTCAGGTCGCCGACGATCATCTGGTAGGCCATGACCCCCAGCGCGTACACGTCGTCCCGCGGGTTCGGCGGCGCCCCGAACATCTGCTCCGGGCTGGCGTACCGCGACGTGCCCATCGACGCGAGCATCGTCGGCAGCCGGACCGACAGGTCGTCCACCTGCGTCGGCGCGGCCCCGCCGATCCCGAAATCGGTGATTCGCGGCACACCCTTGGACATCAGCACGTTGGCCGGCTTGAGGTCGCGGTGAACGATCGGCGGGTCGAGCCGGTGGACCTTCTTGAGCGCCCGCGACAGGCCGTAGAGGGCCAGCACCACCTTGCCCAGGCGCCGGGCCAGCGGCAGGTCGCGCCACGCGACGATCGCCTCGATGAGCGTGCCGCCGTCCACGTACTCGTACATCAGCCAGGGCACGTTGCCGGTCAGGTCGTAGTCGATCAGCGGGATGATGTGCGGGTGGTCGCCGGCGTGCCGCATGACGCGGACGATGACCCGCTTCTCGTGGGCGACGAGTTGCCCGCGGGCCAGCGGGTGCGTGCAGAACTTGACCGCCCCCAGGCGCTTTTCCCACTCGTGCTTGGCCTGCCACACCTCACCGAACCCGCCCCGCCCGATCTCTTTCACGAGCGTCCACTGCGGGCGCGACGGCACCTCCTGCCCGGCCCGAAACGTCGGGGGCGGTGGGGGCGTAACGGAAGTCGGCTCGCGGGCGAGGCGGTCCGCGGCGGTCGCTTCGAGTTTCGGCGGCGGGTTGTCGTTGGGCGGCGGGCCAGGGGCGCTCATGGCGGCTACCGTGGGAGTCTCCCCTCAGCTTACTCAACCGGCGCGGAAATTGGAACCACTTACTTGCACAGACTTTGCGCGCGCGGGGAATTCCGGGACCGGTTTCCCGCCCGGCCGGAGGGCTCCCGATGCCAAAGGCTATCGGGCGCATCGAAAAATGAGCGCCGGGACCCGCCCTACCCGCGAATGGTGCAGCCCGGCACCGCGCGCCGGAACGCGGCCAATCCCGCGTCGGTCACCTGTTCACAAATCAGCAGCGTGAGGTACCGGAGTTGCTTGAGGGCCGCGAGGTGGGCCAGCCCCGCGTCGGTGATCTGCGGGCAACAACTCAGGTCCAGGTGCCGCAGCCCGGGGCACGCGGTCAGGTAAGACAGGCCCACGTCGGTGATTTGCGAACACCCGCTCAGGTCGAGGTCGTGCAGTTGGTTCAGCGCGGTCAGGTTCGATAGCCCGGCGTCGGTGATCTGTTCACACCAGCTCAGGTCGAGGGCGCGGAACGCCGGCGCGCCGCTCAGCGTGCGCAGTCCCGCGAGTTCCGCGTCGGTGACCGCGGACCGCGGGCGGAGCGAATACACCTCGTCGGGCACGAGTTGAACGGTGCCGGGCGTGTCGGCGACCGGGTTCCACGCGCCCTCAGAATCGGCCGGTCGCCCCGACCACTTGCCCGGCACGGTGAGGGCGATCCGGCGCCCGGTCGGGGCGCCGGTGGTCGGCCGGGCAGCGACCGGAGCGGCCCCGGCCGGCAGCCACGCGATCAGCGCCGTGTCCCACTCGCCCGCGTCCGCCGGGCGGCGCTCCGGCTTGTTCGACACGCTGCGGGTAATGAGGTCGATCAGCGCCGCGGGCACGCCCAGCGCGCGGAGGTCGTCGGCCGCGTCCGTGCCGGGACTGGCGGAGAGGTCGGCCAAGAGCAGTTGGTAGGCGATGATGCCCAGCGCGTACACGTCGTCCCGCGGGTGCGGGTCCGGGGTCGGCTCGCGCCACCGCTCGGGACCACTGTAAGCGAACGTGCCCGCGATGCGGAGTATGGTGAGAAGCGGGTGCGAGTTGCTCACGTCCAGCGGCCGGGCGACACCGCCGAGGCCGAAGTCGGTGATCCGCGGGGTGGTCCCGGCCATGAGGACGTTCTGCGGCTTGAGGTCGCGGTGAACGATCGGCGGGTCGAACCGGTGGAACATCGCCAGCACACTCGCGATCGGGTGCAGGGTGCGCACCGAGCGGACGAGTCGGTCGCGGTTCGAGAGGTTGCGCCACTCCTCCTTGATCGCGTCGGCGAGCGTGCCGCCGTGGACGTACTCGTAGATCAGCCAGGGGGTGTCGCCGGAGAGGTTACAGTCGAGTAGGGGGACGACGTTCGGGTGGTCGCCCCCGTGCTTCATCGCGCGGACGATGACCTTCTTCTCGTACTCGGTGAGTTTGTGCTTGCTGGGGTGCGTGCAGAACTTGACCGCGACGGGCGGCACGTCGCGATACTCGTGCCGGGCGAGCCACACCTCGCCGAACCCGCCCGTACCGAGTTTGCGCTCGAGGATCCACATTTCGCGGTGCGGGACCGGTTTGCCGGCCGTGAACCGCGGCCCCGGCGGCTCGGTGTCCGGGTGAGGGGTGAACCCGCGGATCACCTCTTGCGCGTGCGCGCTGTCCTGCTTCACCGACGAGGGGTCGGCCGCGGGCGTGTCGGCGGGGTCGCTCATGGCTACTACCGTGGGAGTGTCGTTGTAGCATACCCCACGGGTCCGCAATTTGAAACCGTCTGCTCCGGCCGAAAATCGCGGCGCACCTCCCTACCTGCCGTTCCGCCCTCACTTGCTGAGCGGGGACCGCTCGCCGGGCCGGACCATCGTGATCTTCAGCGCCGGGCGCTTGCCGCTCGCCGGCTTGGTGATCGACGGCGGGAACACCCCTGACCCCGCGCCACTTGGCGCGACCGGCTTCGGCTGCACACCGGCCGACGAATCGGTCTTTCGCGCCGGCGCGGGTTTGTGGTCGTCGGCGTCGAGCGAAAACCCTTCCGCCGGGGCGGGGTCGTCGGGCGCCCCGTCGTCGAGCGAGAACACCTCTTCCGCGGGCACCGGCGCGGCCGGAGCTGGCGACGCGAACGACTTGGGTTTGGCCGGCAGCGGAAGGCCCGAATCGAGCGAGAACGTCTGGCTGATGTCCTTGTGGGCCTTGAATCCGCGCGCCGGAGCAACGGGGGGCGGCGCCGGTGCCTCGACCGCGTCAACCACCTCGGCCTCGATCACCTCGGCCTCGATCACTTCCGCCTCCACCACTTCCGCTTCGATCACTTCGGCTTCAACGACCGGTTCGGGCGCGGGGGGTGGTGATGCCGGTGCGACCGGTTCCGTTGACGCCACCGGCTCGGCGGGCGCGGGGGCGGGCGGTTCGACCGCCTGAACCGCCAGCGTTTCCGGTTCCGCAGCGGATGCTTCTGGAGCGACCGCCGGCTCGACCGGCTCGGCCGGCGCTTCAACGACCGGCGCCGGAGTGGCGGGAACTTCAACGATCGGCGCTTCAACGACGGGCGCTTCAACGACCGGTTCCTCAACGGCCGGCGCGGGCGGTTCTTCTGCCACTTGCGGCGTCACGGGCGGCTCCGGTTCCGGCGGAACCGGGGCAACGGGTGTTGCTATCAGTTCCGGCAGCGCAACGAGAGGAATGACCGAGCGGTGTTCGGGGCGCACCACCGGGGCCGGCTCGGGGAGGGACGGTACGATGAAGGCGGCCACCGACTTCGGCGGCTCTTCCGCCGGCGGGGGCGCGAGCGCCGGGATCACCGGGGCCGCGATCGGTTCGTCGTCGGGGAGCGCCTCCGCAACCACCTCGGCGGGAACCACGTCTGCCGGGATCACCTCGGCCGGGATCACCTCGGCCGGGATCACCTCGGCGGGAACCACGTCCGCCGGCACGATGTCGGCGGGGATGATGTCGGCCGGGAGCGGTTCCGCGTCGATGACCTCGGCCGCGACCGGCTCGCGCTGCTCCTTCCACTTCGCCGCGATCGTCTCTTGCAGCGCCAGAATGCCGCCGACGCTCTTGAAGTGCAGCCGGAAGCACTTCTGCCTCACGCCCTGGAGTTGCGTCATCAGTTTGTTGATCCACACGCCCTTGACGTAGCTGAGCGGCGGCTCGGGCACCATCTTCCCTTCGAGGATGAAGTCGGCGAGGCGCTCGCCCTCCTCGAAGTTCTTCATCGCCGGCAGGTTGATCTCGCGGGCGTCCTTGATGATGTGCTTGAGCGCCTTCCACGACTCGCGGAGCACCTGGATCACCTCGCCGCTGAAGTCCGGGGGCAACTGGATCTCGCCCCGCTGCCAGGCGTCGTGCGCGCCGAGGTACGCGTCGGCCTTGCTGAAGGCACTGCGCGACTCCTGGTAGAGCCGCTGCACCTCCAGTTGGAACCGGTACCGCTCCACCAACTCGTCCTTCTGCTCCTTGTCCACCGCCGCGGCCATCTGCACGTGGAGCAGGTACACGCGGCGGTCGAACGACTTGAACCACTCCCAGTTCTCGTCCTGCTTCTCCTTGAGTTCTTCGAGCTTCCGTTTGATCTTGGGCGACGGGCGCCCGACGATGCTGCTGCGGAGCGCCTGTTCCTCCTTGTACAACTCGGAGTGCGCCTCGGCGTGCGCCTCGCACCCGTCGTACAGCTTGGCGTACACCTTCTCTAGCCGCTCCTCGTCCCACGGCTTGTCGCGGATGATGCCGTTCAGCTCGCTCAGCTCGCCCGGCTCCAGCGGGCGGTCGTCGTAGCACCCCTTGTACTTCGGGTCGTAGGTGGTGTCGGCGTGTTCGTTGTCGATGAACTTCTGCACCTTCAGCGCGTCGGTGAGGTCCGCGTTCTTGGGGATCTTGAACACCATGCGGTAGAACTTGTAGGTGAGCCGCTCCTTGAGTTCGGCCACGTCGTCGAACAGGATCCACGGGCTGCGGTGGTCGAGCGCCGCGGCGACGAACCGCTCCTTGGCGTTCTCCTCGCGGTCCGCGTCGCTGGGGTGCGAGCGCCACATCGGCGGGGTCTCGTCCTGGTCCTCCAGCTCGTCCTCCTCGGCGTCGAACACGCGGACCTTCTGCCCCTCGTTCGGCGAGCTGATCGCCGGCGGCAGGCCCAGCGCCGGCTCCTTCTTGAGCCGCCGCACGACCGCCGCGGCGCGGGACTGGTGCAGGTACATGTCGTTCGAGTACATCTTGTGGTCGAGCGCCGTGGCCATGTCGTGCAGCGCCTGGACGAAGCACTGCATCCCGAACCGGGCGCGGAGCAGCCCGTGGGTCGCGGCGTTGCTCCCGGCGGCGCTGACGGCGACCAGGTCGGCGTGGAACTCCCGCTCGCGCGAGACCACCATGTTTTGCAGGGCGATCAGCTTGAACATCTGGAACAGGATCGTCCGGCCCACCCACAGCGGGGCGTTAATCAGCGCCCCCAGCCACTGGAACGACTCGCTCCGCCGGCACGCGGCCACCAGCCGGTCCAGCAGGTCTTCGCCGCGGATCATGTCGATGATGACGCCCTGCATGATGTGGACGTAGTTGTTCGTGTTCCCCAGGTGACTGAAGTGGCCGAACTCGTGGGCCAGGATCGCCTTGAACTCGCTCAGGTTCACCGCGTTCACCAGCCCCAGGCCGATGAGTACGTCTTTCTTCGGTTCGGAGAACAGGCTGAACAGGCTGGTGTGGGACACGCACGCGGCGTTCACGTCGGCCGAGACGAACACCTTGTTCGGCGCGGGGGAACCCACCTCCTCGCACAGCCGGTAGATGAACTCGAACAGCACCGGGTGTTCTTCTTCGGTGATCTCGACGCTCGTGTCGCGGTCCATCGGGTGCCGCTTGAAGAACCCCTTCACGAGGAACAGGAACGTGAGCGAGGTGAAGAACAGCACGATCGCCTTGAGCAGCGGCCAGTGCCAGAAACTCCAGATGCACCAGGTGGTGATGAGGGCGCAGAACAGGAGCGCCCCGACGTAGAGCGTGAGGAACAGCACCAGCCCGGCCAGGAGCAGCTTCTGTTGGCGCTTGAACGATTCAGGGTAGTCGGTCAGCCCCTCGGGGATCTTCGCGGGGCTGGGCGGGTACGGCACCTTGCGGTTGCCGGCGACCGACTTCCGCGGCTTTTGCGATTCGTCCTCGTCATCGGCACGCGCGGGGCGCTTCGGCGGCCCGACCGGCCGGGCGGTCTTGGTGCCCTTGCCCTTCGGCTTCTCGTTCGGTTCGATCGGGTCGAGGTCGAGTTCTTCGGGAGCGGCCATAGGAAACCTGTCGGCTCGTGCTTTCGCTGAGGACGAATGTACCTTAGACGATGGCGGGGCGCGAGGCGTCTGTCAACCCCCGGGGCCAGGAGTCAGGGGACAGGAGTCAAGAGTCAGGAGACAGGGAACAGAGGACAGGACAAGAATGAACGATATCTCAGTGAGCCGCGGGCCGAAAGCGAGCGCGGCGCCGACCCCAGACTGGGGGGCGGCGCGGCGGCGGATCATTCTCGACCCGACCGTAACCATGCTGAATACCGGGTCGTTCGGGCCGCTGCCGGAGCCGGTCTTCGACCGCGCGACGGAGCTGCGGCGCCGGCTCGCCGGCGGGCCGACGGACTTCTTCGTCCGCCAGATGCCGCCGCTGTTGTGGGAAGCACGCGAGCGAACCGCCGCGTTCCTCGGCACGACCCCGCAGCGGCTGGTGTTCACGTCGAACGTGTCCGCGGCGATCAACCTGGTCGCGTCCGGCCTCCGGCTGAACGCGCCGGGCGAGATTCTGATGTCGGATCACGAGTACGGGGCGATGATCTGGTGCTGGGAGCGCGTCGGACAGCGCCAGGGGCTGACGATCCGCACGTTCAAGTTGCCCACGATGACCACCGACCCGGCTGAGATCGTTCAAGCCGCTGTAAGTGCAATGACCCCGCGCACGCGGGTGCTGTTCTTCAGTCACGTTCTCTCGCCGACGGGCCTGGTTCTCCCCGCGAAGGAACTGTGCGCGGAAGCCCGCCGACGGGGCATCCTGACGGTCGTCGATGGCGCCCACGCCCCGGTGTACATCCCGCTGAACGTCTCGGATGTGAACGCGGACTTCTACACGGCCAACCTTCACAAGTGGCTGCTGGCGCCGAGCGGCGCGGGCTTTTTGGTGATCGGCCCCGGCAACGAAGACCGCTTGCAACCGCTGCACGTCTCGTGGGGCTACCACGCGGACAAGTACCCGATCGGCGAGTCGATGCAATCGGCTGGCCCGGACGCCCGCGACGCCTACGGCAGCACCCCGCGCGTGCGCTTTCTGGAGTTCGAGGGCACTCGTGATATCTGCCCGTGGCTCGCGGTGCCGACCGCGATCGATTTTCAGGCCGCATTCGGCTTCGACAACGTGCGCGCCCGCATCGCAGAACTGGGCGTGTACACAGGTAAAGTAATCGGTGGCCTGGGTTTACCGCTCGCGACCTCGCCAACGCTCGGCGGCGCGATGACTGCGTTTGAGCTACCGGCGGGCACATCGGCCCCAACTTTACGAAAGGAGCTGTGGGCGCGCAGGGTAGAAATCCCCGTGATCGAGCGCCCGGAGCGACTGTTGATCCGCGTGAGCCACCACTTCTACACGACGGAAGCCGAGATCGACCGCCTCGCTGAGGTGTTGAAGGAGATCGGCGTTGCACGTGGCGCGTGAACCTTGCTGGGCATACCACTCTCTATCAAAGAACTACATTCTGAACGTGCGGATACAGTCATTGTGCGAGGGTAACGCCTGTGCGAATCGAAATCACGCTGAAGAACTACCGATGCTTCGCAGATCGACACCCCGCGAAGATCGTGATCGAAGACGGTTTGACCGCGTTCGTTGGCGTGAACAACGCCGGAAAGTCTACATTGCTCCGATTCCTCTATGAGTTCCGTAATCTGTTCTCGGCGATGGCGGCGGATAGTAACTGGCGAGAAGCCGCTCGAACAAACCGTTTAAGTGTGTCGATTCCCTCGTCCATTCGGGACTCGATTGAACTCTACAGCGACACGAACGAACGAGATATGACACTTGAGTTCCGGGTGACCGGAGATAGGGAACCACCTCGCAACGTCCCAGAAATCGCAGACGCAGAATTCAAGTTCCCCCGAAATGATCGCGTCTCTTACATCCTGACACGAATCGAGTCTCCAGCAATCGGTCGTTTCCCGCTCGGAACGGAAGTGGATTTGGCCAGTGCCGCGGAACTCGGGCGTGGGGATGTGCGGGTTAGCTTGCGGAACCATCTCGAAGCCATGCGACGGCTGTCTCGAACACTGTATGTGGGTGCCTTTCGGAACGTTCTCAACACTGGTGCGAAAACCGATTACTTCGACATTCAGGTTGGCGATGCGTTCATTCGTCGATGGCGCGCGATGCAAACCGGAAATCAAAGGCAGGAGAACACGGCTTGCCTGAAAGTCGAAGCGAAGGTTGCCGAATTGCTGGGCTACAAAACGCTCTCGATTCAAGCGGCTGACAGCAACGACACCCTTCACGTCGTCGCCGATGGACGGCCGTATAAACTCCACGAACTTGGGTCAGGGTTGGCGCAGTGCATTCTCGTTCTCGTGAACGCCGCGGTTGTGAGACCGGGGTACATCCTCATCGATGAACCAGAACTGCATCTGCATCCTTCGCTCCAACTCGACTTTTTGACGGCACTGGGAGAGTTCGCCGAATACGGGACGCTATTCTCTACCCACAGCATCGGCTTGGCGCGTGCTGCGGCGCAGCGCATTTACTCCGTCACCCGACAAGACGGGTTCAGTCAAGTGAAGGAACTCGAAGAACTTCGCAACCTTCCAGAGTTCTTGGGGGCGCTCAGCTATTCGAGCTACCACGCCCTCGGCTTTGACAAGGTGTTGTTGGTCGAAGGGACAACCGAGGTGCTCGCCATCCAACGGTTACTCAGGAAAGTGGGCAAGGAGCATCGAATTCTGCTTCTGCCTCTGGGTGGCAGCGCACTGATTAACGGCAACCGGTCGGCGGAACTCAGCGAGATGAAGCGGATTACCCCGAACATATTCGCACTCATCGACAGTGAGAAGGATTTTCCCACCGCCAAACTTTCTCGTGATCGGGAACAGTTCTGCAAGACTTGCGCGGAACTCCCAATCTCTTGTCACGTTCTCGAACGGCGCGCGTTGGAGAATTACCTCATGGAGAAAGCCATCAAGCAGGTCAAGGGTGACAAGTATCGCCCCTTGACCGCGTTCGAGAAACTGACCGATGCGAATCCCTCTTGGGGCAAACACGAGAACTGGCGGATCATCGGTGAGATGGACTGGGACGACGTGAAAGACACAGACTTGGGCGACTTCCTCGCCAAGTTGTAACCAGCGGCCGACCGTGTGCGAGCGGTCGGCCGAGATGTTCTCCTCACTTCACCCCGCTCGTCGCGATCAACCCTTCGGTCGGGCTGCTCGCGTTGGCGTAGAGGCGCTTGGGGATGCGCCCCGCGAGGTACGCCAGACGCCCGGCGTCGGTCGCGTACCGCATTGCCCAGGCCATACGGAGCGGGTCTTTGGCCGAGGCGATCGCGGTGTTGAGCAACACGCCGTCGCAGCCCAGTTCCATCGCGGCCGATACGTCGCTCGCGGTGCCCACGCCGGCGTCCACGATCACCGGGTAGTCCGGGTCGTTCTCCTTCAGGTACTCCAGGCAAATGCGGATGTTGTTCGGGTTCAGAACCCCCTGCCCGCTGCCGATCGGGCTGCCCGCGGGCATCACACTCGCCGCCCCGGCTTCCTTCAGGCGCTTCGCCAACACCGGATCGTCTGATGTGTACACAAGAACCGTAAACCCGTCCTTCACAAGCTGTTCCGTCGCCTTCAGCGTGTCGATCGGGTCCGGGAGCAGCGTCCGCTTGTCGGCGAGGCATTCGAGCTTCACCCACCCGGCCCCGGGGTTCTCCAGGTTGGTCAAGAGTTCGCGGGCGAGCCGGGCGTGCCGGATCGCGTCGTCGGCGCTGAAGCAACCCGCGGTGTTCGGCAGAATCGTGAGCTTCTTCAGGTCGAGAAAATCGAGGATGCTGCGCCCCTCCTTGTCGATGAGCCGCTCGCGGCGCACCGCAACCGTCGTCACCTCGCACCCGCCACCGTCCCAACTCCAATGATCTCAATGTTGCCACAGC
>CAZBXY010000039.1:28354-37096 GCA_964495365.1 uncultured Frigoriglobus sp.
GTCCATGCACTGCTGCATGAGGTCGTAGGAGGTGTACTTCCCGGTGCCGGTGAACAGGCGGCTCTTGAACGTGAACTTCCCGACCTTGAGCCAGGAGTCAGGAGGCAGGGGACAGGAGTCAGAAGTTTGCTTGCTTCCTGTCTCCTGTCCCCTGCCTCCTGGCTCCTGGCCCGAACCGCCGCCGACGAGTGTGACGATTTCCACCGCGTCGCCGCTCTGGAGCCGGCGTGCCGCGTGCTCGGTGCGCGGGACGAGGGCGCGGTTCACTTCCACCGCGAGCTTCTTCGCGTCCTTGCCCAGGTGCGTCAGCAGGTCCGCGACGGTGAGCGGGTCGGGGTAGGTACGGGGTTCGGCGTTGACGGTGATGGTCGGCATCGGTGCGGCTCCGGGTTGTTGCAGTCAACATACCGGAAGCCGACCGCAAGCGGCAGCCCGGGGAGCCGGCGTAGCGCACCCGCCACCGGCCCAACTACAATGATCTCCATGTTGCCACTGCCACAACTGCTCGGCGAACTGGTCCGGCGCCCCTCCGTGAACCCGATGGGGCGCACCGACCTCGACCCCTCGATTCTGTACGAATCGCGCGTCGTGGCGTTCCTTGAGGAGCAACTTCGAGCGCTCGGCGTCGAGGTCCGTCGCCAGCAAGTTTTCGAGGGGCGCGACAACCTCGTCGCCACGTACACCCCGCCGCACCCGGCGCCGTTCAGTGTGCTGTTCGAGGCCCACACCGACACGGTGCCCGTGGACGGCATGATCGTCGAGCCGTTCGCGCCCAAGATCGAGGGCGGGAAACTCTACGGACGCGGGTCGTGCGACGTGAAGGCCGGGGGCGCGGTCATGCTCACCGCGTTCGCCCGGCTGGTGAAGGAGAAGCCGCCGGGGTCGGCAAAGGTCACGGTCGCGTTTACCGTGGACGAGGAGCACGGCGGGCGCGGGGTCTCCGAACTGATGCGGTCCGGGTTCCGCGCCGATTGCGCGATCGTCGCCGAACCGACGCTCCTGAACATCGTGAACGCCCACAAGGGCGTCGCGCGGTGGGCGCTCGAAACGACCGGACGGGCGTGCCACTCGTCGCGCCCCGAAGAGGGCGTGAACGCCGTGTACAGGATGGCGAAGCTGCTCCGCGGGATCGAGGAGTACGCGGCCAAACTCCAGGCACTGCCGCCGGACCCGGTTTTAGGCGCGCGAACGATCTCCGTCGGCCGCGTGACGGGCGGCGTGTCGCCGAACACCGTGCCGGACGCCTGCCGCGCGGACGTGGACCGGCGGCTCTTGCCCGGCGAGACCTTCGAGAGCGCCACCGCCGACCTCGACGCCTACCTCCGCGCGCTGCCGGGCGTCGATTTCCCCTTCACGCTCACCAAGGCGTCGCCCGGGTGTACGCCGCTCGACCCGGCGCAGTCGGTCGAGTTGACGAAGCGGTTCGGCGCCACGATCGATTCGGTTGTCGGGGCGCACACGGTCCACTCGGTGCCGTTCGGGACCGACGCCTCGCGGGTGGCGGTCGCCGGCGTGCCGGCGGTCGTGTTCGGCCCCGGCGACATCGCACAAGCCCACACGAAGGACGAATGGATCGACCTGGCGCAACTGGAGCCGGCCGCGGAGATCCTGTTCCGGTTCGCGTGCGGGAAGTGACTCCCCGGCGCGCGATCGGCGCGCTACACTGACTTCGACGGCCACCACTCACCACGCGGGAGCAACCATGAGCATCGTGCGGGTCGGGATGTCGGAAGACGGGAAGTTCGGCGACGGGTACGACGCGATCTTCGGCAAGAAGCCGGCCAAGAAGAAGCCCGCGAAGGCCGGCGCGAAGAAGCCGGAGAAGAAGGCGCCCGAGAAGAAGCCCGCCAAGAAGAAATGAAGGCAGAAGAGGAGCCGCACGATAAACGCAGATAAAGACACGATTGAAGACAGAAAACAGAGTTTTTGATATCAACTCTCTGCCTGTCTTTATCGTGTCTTTATCTGCGTTTATCGTGCGGCTGTATTTTCCGCCTTCAATCCGGTTTCGGCTCCTCGGCGAGCGACGGGAGCTTCTTCAGGTCGGCCGGATCGACCCCGGCCTCCAGCCCCTTCGCGGCGAGGAGGTCGGGGAAGTCGATCGCCTTCGCGACCATGTCGGCCGGTCTCACCGCGGCCAGGTCCTTCAGCCCGGCGACCGGGTTCGCGAACACCACGGTGCCGAACCGCTTGTCCGCGTCCGCGGCCTCGCTCACGTGGGTGATCCAGTCGGTGCGGGTCCACTCCTTCGGCGAGCCGTCGCCCGCGGGCCGGATCAGGGCCAGGACCGCGCCCGAATCGTAGTTCGCGTACCGGTTGGCGTCCTTAACCTGCCAGGACAGCACCGACTTCCACTCGACCGGGTCCACGCCGTCGAGTTCCAATAGCGGCCGACCCGCGCCCGGCACCGCGACGAACAGGCACCGGTCGGTCTCCACGTCCAGTTTCACCAGCCCCGCCGTCCGCATCGCGTCGCCCGTTTTGCCCCCGCGCATCTCGACCACCGGCCCGCCGGTCAGCGCGGTGACGCGGGTGAACTTCGCGGCGCTGGTCGCGGTGCCCGCCGCCTTGCCCCCGGCCTCGGCCAGAACGAGCGGGCCGTCGATCGCGGTGAGCGTGTCGGTGACTTCCAGGTTGATCGGTCGGCTGGCCGCGACCCACACTCCGCGCCCGCGCCCGCGGATCAGGCAGTGGTCGAACACGACCGTCGGCCGCGGCCGGGTCGTCGGGTCCATCATCGCGGCGGCCTTATCGACGTTCGGCAGGTGGACCGCCGCCGCCGGCGAATCGTCTTCTTCGGCCAGGGTGAACACGCAGTTGCGGAACGTGCAGGCGCGGCCGTTGACGATGCTCACCGCGGCCACCGTCTGCCCGTTCTTCGGGCGGTCGGGTTTCAGTTGGAAGTGAATGCCCTCGAACGTCACCTCGCCGCGCACGAGCCGGAACAGGGTTTGGTCCGGCTCGTTGTCCGGGTTGACGGTCAACACCGGAGCGTAACCGCGGTCGGCGCGGAACGTGACCCTGAACTCCCCCTCGCCCGGCTTGAGCGCCGACTTCAGTTCGATCGTGTCGAGCACCTGTTCGCCGGTGTGGCGGATCAGAACCACGTCGTCCGGGCGCACTTCGGGAAGCAGCGACGCGAGCTTGCTGTACACGCCCGGCACCCGAAGGTCTTCGGGCTTCGCCTCCGGGAACCACACCAGTTCCCGGCGCCCGCCGGCGGCGGACCGCGGGCGGGTCGGCGGCCACACCTTCGCGTACAGGTCCGGGTACGCGCGGTACAGGTTCCCTTCGGCGCGGAACACGGCCCCCAAGGGCAGCGGCAACTTGTCGGTGGTGAACAGGGCCGGGTCCGTTTCGACATTCAGTCGGAACGCCCGCCACGGCGCCTCCGACCCGAGGACCGCGAGCGGGTCCGTCGCGGACCACGGCCGCAGTTTCAGTTCGGTGTGGCCCTTGTCCTCGACCGGCAGCGCCGCGGTCTTGCACTCCTCGAACGTGTACGTTCGCTCGGTGGTGCCGAGCGGGTCGGTGAAGTAGTAGGCGCTCGCGCGCCCGGCCGGGACTTCGAGTTTGGCCCCGTCGGGCTGTGGGCCGCTGACGCGAATCACGACCCCGTGCCGGACCGCGTCCGAGGTCGTGGGGAGCGCCGGGCGCACGGTCGCTCCTTGCACCGGGGCGAACACGCAGTCCGAAACCTTCACGCTCAGGTTGGCCGGTGCGCCTGTTTCGACCGCGGCGCACCCGGGGTCGAGCATGAACGACGAGCGGTCGAAGCGGACCTCCGACTTCGGCTGTTCGCCTTGCGCGGGTTCGATCAGCACCGCGGTGGCGTGCGGGCCGAACCCGCAGTCGGTGAAGTTCACCGTCGCGCCGGCCGGCGCCTTCACCCCCACCGCACCCGAAGACCCGGGGGCGAACAGGCACCGCGTCGCGGTGACCCGCGCCACGCCGGCGAGCGCGACCGCGCGCGGGTCGTGGTTCTTCAGCTTCTCGTCCGACGCGGTGAACACGCAGTCGGTGAGCGTGACGTCCGCGGCGTCGAGCCACAGCCCGAACAGGGGCGTTTTCGGTCCCAGTTGAACGGCCACGTCCGGGTCGAGGCGCGTGTCGAACCAGACGTTGTGAATGGTGAGCGCCGCGGCCTTGAGCGTCAGCGAGCCGGCGCCGCGGTCCGGGTCGATCGGATCGTCCAGATCGCTCGGGTGGGCCGACAGGACAATTCGCGTCTGCCCGCCCGGCGCGCCGACGAGTTCGAGTTGCCGTCCGTGGAACGCCACCGCGTGGTCGAGTTCGGTCAGGTCGAACGTGCCCGGGGCGAGGACCACGAGCGTCGTCTTCGGGTCTTCGAGCCGCCGGGCCAGTTCCGCGGCGGTGTGAACCGGGCCGGTGGCCGCGGGGGCGGGCTGCACCGGGCCGCCCGGCCCGACGATCGTGTCCGGCGCTTTCGTCTTCGCCTGATCGTTCAGCCCGGGCAACCCGGGCGCGGGGCCGGGGGTGCCCGTCGAGATGACGAACGCCGCGAGCGCCAGCAGCACCACCGTCGCCGCGACCGCCCACCACGGGCGGATTTGCGGCGCCTCGGGCAACAGGTTCCGCGCGGCCGGAACGGCTTTCGTCGCGGAGTCGGAGACGAGCGCGTCGGGCCGCAGCTTCAGCCGCTCGGCGAGGCCCTTCAGGTGCGCGATGAGTTCGGTCGGCGTCTGGTAGCGAACAACCGGGTCTTTCGCCATCATCCGGGCGAGGACCGCGGCGAGTTCGTCGGGGATCGCCGGGTTCAGCTCGCGCGGGTCGAGCGGCTCGTCGTTCTGGTGCGCGCGGAGCTTGCGGGCCGCCGTTCCTTCCGGGACCGGCGGCCGACCGGTGAGCGCGTGGTAGAACGTGCAGCCCAGCGAGTAGATGTCGCTCCGCACGTCGGCCCGGCGCGGGTCGAGTGCCTGTTCCGGCGAGATGTAATCGAACGTCCCGAGCGTCACGCCGGACTGCGTGACCCCGCCGTTGACGGCTTCCGAACCGAGGTGCCGCGCCAGGCCCATATCGACGATCTTCGCGCGCCCGTCCGGGGTGATGAGGATGTTACTCGGCTTGATGTCGCGGTGAACGACCCCGCGCTCGGCCGCGTGGTTGAGGCCCGCGGCGACCTGGATCATGTACCGGACACACTCGGCCGCCGGCAGTACCCCGCGGCGGTCGATGAGTTGCCGCAGGTTCACCCCTTCGACGAACTCGAAGGCGATGAAGTGCAGCCCCTGGTCCTCGCCGCAGAAGTAGACGCGGGCGATGTTCTCGTGGTCGAGCGCGGCGGCGGCGCGGGCCTCTTGCTTGAACCGGGTGATGCTCTCGGGATCGCGGGCGGCCTCCGGCGGCAGAATCTTCAGCGCCACCACGCGGCCGAGTTCGAGGTCGCGGGCCTTCAGCACCGCGGCCATCCCGCCGGCGCCAACGGCCTCGATCAGCTCAAAGTGGCCGAGCCGGCGCCCCGCGATCGACGGCGCCTCGCCCATCACCGGTAGCGGAACCGGTAGCGGGGCCGCAGCGTTGGGGTGCTTGGTGATGACCGTGGGTGCGTCGTCGCTGTTGGCAGCCGGGCCGTTGGGGTGCGCGAGGAACTGCGCGATGTCGGACCCGGTCGACGGGCGGGGCGCCGAACTGCCGCCGAGCGGCACGAGGTCCGACGGCGCGTCCGAGGGTTTGTGTGAGCCGGTGGACCCGGGGCGCGGCGCGTCCGACGACGGGGTCGGCGCGGCGGTTCGCGCCGAGGACGGTCGTCCGTTCGGGTCGGGCGGCGTAGGCATTTCGGCTCGCACAACGGCGGCGGGCACTCATCGCCCGCAACAGGTCCAGTGGCCGCCCGCGAAGGGAACGGGGCGGCAATACGGCTCCCGCACCGGGAACCAGGGGCTGCTCCTGCCCGGTGACAGCGGGCCTCCGACCCGCGCGCCAAGAAGCGAAGGCAGAAATGGGCACGCTAACTATAGCCCAAATCGGCCCTTCGTGTCAATTCTCATAAAACCGGCGTCCGCGAATCGCGCCGACCCGGAGCCGCAGAAATCCGATCGCCGGCGACCCAAGCCGGTCGCCCGCTACCTTCCACGCGCGCCGGTCGGTACAACAAGGGGGACGGATTCGCACCTCGCGACCACCGGTGACCGCCCGATGAGCGCCGCCGACCCGACGGCCATCTTTTCCCAGAACCTGCGCGCCAGCGGGTTGCTCTCGGCCGCGCAGTTGCGCGAGCTGGCGGGCTGGACCGCGCAAAAACAGCCCGACCTCCCGGCGCTGGCCAAGGAACTCAGCCGCCGCGGGTGGCTCACCGCCTACCAGATCAAGGAGATCGCCAGGGGCCGCGGCGCCGGACTGAAGGTCGGGGGGCGGTACGTGCTGCTCGAAATCCTCGGCGAGGGCGGCATGGGCCGGGTCTACAAGGCCCGCGACAACACCATGGGCCGCGACGTGGCGTTCAAGGTGATCCGCAAGGAGAAGCTGTCGCACCCGAACACCGCCGGCCGGTTCGAGCAGGAGATGATCGCCCTGGGCAAGATGACCCCGCACCCCAACGTGGTGGACGTGTACGCGGCCGAGAGCCGCGGCGACACACACTACTGCGTGATGGAGTACATCGACGGGTCCGACCTGACGAAACTGGTCCGCGACCGCGGGGCCATGTCGGTGCCAGACGCCTGCAACGCGATCCGCCAGGCGGCGCTGGGGCTGGAGCACGCGTTCCGGTCGGGGCTGGTTCACCGCGACATCAAGCCATCGAACATTATCGTGCCGCGAACCACCGGGCCGGTGAAACTGGTCGATCTGGGGCTGGCGCGGGTGATGGAGCCGCCCGGGGGCGAGGAGGGGCACCGCGTCACGCAAGAGGGGTTCGTACTCGGCACGCCCGACTTCCTGGCCCCGGAGCAGGCCCGCGACCCGATGTCGGTGGACGTGCGGGCCGACATCTACGCGCTCGGCGGTACGCTGTTCTACATCCTCACCGGGCGCGTCCCGTTCGACGGCGGTTCCCCCACCGAGAAGCTCTTGCGGCACTGCACCGATCCCCCGCCGTCACTATTGCAGTACCGCCCGGATGCGCCGCCGCAGGTCGAGCAGATCGTCAACTGGTGCATGGCCAAGGCGCCCGAATCGCGCCCGCAGACGCCGCTGCAACTGGCAGTCGCGCTCCAGCCGTTCTGCCCGCCCTTGCCGGCCGGCACCGGGCGGTTCCCGGCCCCGTCGGCGAGCGGGCTGCACGCGGTGCCGGTCCCCGCGTACCCCGGCGGGATCCCGCTGCCGCCGCTCGACCCGAACGCGAGCAGCCAGTTGTTCCAGCTCCCGCCGGACGCGGCCAACGCGCGCCCGGGGCGCCGACGGGTGGAGAAACCGTTCCCGACCGGGCTGTTGTTCGTCACCCTCGGCGCGGTCCTCGTGTGCGCGGTGATCGTCTACATCGTGGTCTCTCAGCCGTTCGGGATCCGGTGGAAGTAGACGGCCGAATAATGGTAAGATTTGAAATTTTGTCCACTTGGACATTTGCTTTCGCCCGGATCGTCGCTCATAATACGTGAGGTGGCCATGTCCGTGTCCTGGCGCGGGGTCTTTCCCGCCGTTTGCACGCAGTTCCACGCCGACTATTCGCTGAACATCCCCACAACACTCGCGCACATCGACGCGATGCTCGCGGCCGGCGTTCACGGGCTGGTGATGATGGGCAGCGTGGGCGAGAACACCACGCTCGACCCGCAGGAGAAGAAGGAGCTGCTGAAGGCCGCTGTCGCGCACGTGCGCAAGCGGGTGCCGGTGCTGACCGGAGTCGCGGAGTACACCACCGCCGGTGCGTGCCGGTGGGCGGCCGAGTCCGCGCGCCTCGGGGCCGACGGACTCATGGTGCTTCCGCCGATGGTCTACAAGAGCGACGACCGCGAAACGCTCGCGCACTTCCGCGCGGTGGCAGGGGCCAGCGATTTGCCCATCATGGTCTACAACAACCCGCCGGCGTACAAGGTGGACATCACGCCGGAGATGTTCGTCGAACTGGCCGACGAGCCGAAATTCGCGTGCATCAAGGAGTCGAGCGACAACCCGCGGCGCGTCACCGACATCATCAACCTCACCAAGGACCGCTACGTGATCTTCGCGGGCGTCGATGATCTCGTGGTGGAATGCATGATCCTGGGCGCGGTGGGCTGGGTGAGCGGGCTGGTGAACGCGTTCCCGGCGGAGAACCGCTTGCTGTGGGACTTGCTCCTCGCGGGCAAGATGAAGGAGGCGCTGGAGGTGTACCGCTGGTACACGCCGGTGCTGCATCTTGACACGCACATCAAACTGGTGCAGTACATCAAGCTCGCGTCGGCCGAGTGCGGGTATGGGACGGAGCTGTGCCGCCCGCCGCGCTTGCCGCTGGTGGGCGCCGAGCGCGAACACGTCCTGAAGCTGATCCGCACCGCGATCGCGACCCGGCCCAAAGCGAGCAGCGGGAGGTGAAGTGCGGCGGGCGACGCGTCAATCAGGACCGCGAGAGCGTTTCCCAGGTTGTTCTGGCGAGCCGCGACCGCGAGGGAGCGGATGATGCAACACAAAAAACGTGTGCGGTTCTGCGCCGTGTATTCCGCTCCCTGGCCAGTCGTTTCAACGGGTAGCTTAGTGCGTGGCTTTTCAGCCCCGGAGGGGCGACCGATGGTAGCCCGGGGTGAGCGAACGAAGTGAGCGCAACCCCTGGAAAGGCGACAGAAGAAACTAAGGCCCCCGAGGGGG
>CAZBXY010000040.1:0-36203 GCA_964495365.1 uncultured Frigoriglobus sp.
CTGACATTCGTGGAGTTCGAGGGCGTGCCGAGTTCGAACAACCACGCGGAGCGTGGCCGACACCGGCGGTGGCGGTCAGCACCGCTGGCTCGACGGCTGCCCGGAGATCACCAAGAACATTAAGCTGCCCGGCGGCATCGACGTGCTGGTCAGCGGGGCCGTCATCATGGCCCCGTCCATGCACATCAGCGGCAAACGGTATTGCTGGAGAACCGAGCCAGAAACGCCCCGGCCCAAGCTGACTGCGGGATGGCGCGACTACATCCTCAAGTTCCAAGCCGGTGATTCGGGAAACAAGACGGTCGGCATCGTCGTGCCGGCTGGTGAGATCTTCGACCCGATGCGTGGTCGCGTCACCGCGACCGGAGCCACGTTCGATACGCTCGGTCAGTTGCCGAGCGGTGCGCGGAACGCGGAGGTGACTCGCGTGATCGGTGCCATGCTCGCGGCCGGTCAGTCGGCGGAAGCGGTCCTCGCCGCCGGCCGGCGGTGGGCCGAGGCCCAAGTGCCGCCCTACTCGTTGGCCGACCTCCGCAGCAAGGTCCGGTGGATCGCGAACCGGCACGGCTCAACGGGGGGTGGGTGGTGTGACGACGACCCGGAACCGCTCGACGGTGAACCCGCTGACCGTGACGCGGCGGAAGAAGAAGATGGTTCGCAGCCGATCACCGTGGACGGCCTCAGTGCCAACCCGGAGTTCCTCGCCGCACTCGCCGAACTCGGAGATGTCAGCACACCGCACACGCCCACGGGTCAACTTCCTTCGCCACCGGCTGCGGCGGAAGAAGAAGTTCTCACCGCACCGGCACCCCTTCTTCTTCCGCCGCAGACTTCTCTCGCGGCGGTCGGCGGGCCGGCTTCTTCCTCCGCTTCTTCTTCCGCGACTTCTTTCGCCACGACTTCTTCCGCCGCAGCACCGGCTAACAGTAAAAGCTATCTGCCACCTACGGTGAAGCCGGAAGCCGAGCCGCAGACCGCCACCGGCGAGCTTCTTCTTCCGCCGCCGGCCGTTCCCCGGCTGTCCAACACCCCCACCCCCGTTCAGCGGCCCAACGATGTCCCGCCGGGAGTGCCGCCCGCCGTCTGCCACGGGCTGTTCGGCGAGTACCTCATGGCCGTCTGGCGGCTCACCGAGGCCGGCCCCTTCGGGGTGCTGATGTGCGCCATCACCGCGTTCGGCTCGGCGGTCGGCCGACTGCCGCACCTGCTCGCCGGTGGCGTCCAACGCACCAACCTGTTCCTGCTGCTCGTCGGAGACACCGCCGACCGCAAAGGAACGGCGTGGAGCGTCGGCGGCGAACCGATCCGGCTGGCCGACCCGCAGTGGGCCGACGCCCGCATCATCCCCGGCTTCGGCAGCGGCGAGGGGCTGGTGTTCGCGATCCGCGACGATCAGGAACAACAGCAGCCGGTGAAGGAAAAGGGCGTCACCACCGGCTACGCCACGGTGACCGTTCCCGGCGTGACCGACAAGCGGCTGCTGTGCATCGAAGAAGAGTTCAGGAAGCTGCTGACGCTCATGGACCGGGAAACCAGCACGCTGTCGGCGATCATCATCCCCGGTTGGGACAGCAAGCCGGTCGGGTTCCTCAACAAGACCTCGCAGGACCGCTGCCGCGAACCGCACCTGAGTGTGTTGGCGATGATGACGCCGAAGTCGCTGGTGCAACGAACGGCGGGCCGACAAGCGGCCGAGGACGGGAGCCTGAACCGCTTCCTGTTGTGCCGCGTCCGGCGGCACGGGTTCCTGCCGTTCGGCGGCGACTGGCAAGCGGTCGCGGCGGCGTTCGCCCCTCGGTTTCAAGCCGCGTTGCAGAAGGCCCGGAGCATCGGTCAGGTCGGCTGGACGCCGGACGCTCGAACGCTCTGGGAACAAGAATACGAACGGCTGTCGGCCGGGCGCGAAGGGGACTTCGGCGGCGTCACCGCCCGCCGCGCCGACCAGACGCTGCGGCTGGCGCTCATCTACGCTCTAGCCGATGGCAGCGACGTGATCGGTCTGGAGCATCTGCGAGCGGCTCTGGCCCTGTACGAACACTGCGACCAGACCGCCCGCGAACTCTACGGCACGCCACAGGCGGTGGCACCGGCGGCGGTGGCCGAAGCTGCCGAGGAACCGCTCCACGTTCAACTGCTGGCGGTGATCCGTCAGCAGCCCGGCATCCGCCGGTCGGACCTGACCCGGCGGTTCAGCCACACACCGGCGACCGCCGTGCAACCGGCTCTCGATCTGTTGAAGGAATACAACCTCGCGTTCCCGCGAATGACCGCGACGGCGGGCCGGCAGGCCGAGTGCTGGTATCCGACTGACGGCACCACGGCTGACGGCCTTACGGGGTGTGGGGGTGTAGATGATGATGACGAAGCCGCCGGTCTGCCAGCGGCGGAAGAAGAAGTTCAACGGCCGAACGGATTCGGCAGTCCGTCGAACGGTGCGGAAAAAGTGGTGGCGGAAGAAGAAGTTCAGCAGCCCAAAGCCGGCCCACTTCTTCTTCCGCCGCAAGGCGGGACCGCCGAGTCTCAAACCCCAGAATTTCGGAAGGTAGGAACGATCACCGAGACGGCACCCAACGGTGAACACATCTGGGAGGTTCGGACGGTCAGAACGAAGTCCGAGCCGGTGCAACGCCCATCGGCAAACGTCGGGAACAGTTCCTTCCTGCCGCCACCGGCTGTAGTTCTTCATACGGGAGCTTCTTCTTCCACCGCACAGCCGGCGAGCAGTGTCGCAACGACGGCGGTTTCGACTACCAACACCCCACCCCCCGTGAAACCGGACGAGGAGTACACGTTCGAGGACGCCCTACGTGATCTGGAAGAACAGATGTTCCAGTGACCCGTCAGCGGCGGGAACCGGGCCGCTTCGCGGCAAGCATAGTCTTCAGTTGTTCGATCTGCTTTTCGGAAAGCTGCCACGTCCGGCCCACAATTTGGGCCGGGACGCGGCCACGGGCCAACAGATACCACGCACGGTGGTACGCCAACCCGTGCCGCCGACAGGCGTCCTTCAGCGTCATGGTGGCGCTCATCGCAACTCCCCGGCCAGCTTGTGAACAAGTTCCAGATGACCGGCTTCGTGAATGGCCGCGAGCTTGTTTTTGGCCGTCTTCGGCGCGGTGTAGCCGGTCAACTCGGTCAGCCGGTTCCGCAGCCGTCGCCACGCCTCGCCGTAATCGACACCACTGCGAGCGACGTAGCGGTTCACCCGGCTGACGGTATCCGCTCGCAGAAAATCTTCGTACAGGTTCACGTTCCTCCTTTGCAACTGGTTCACAGAGCGAGTTGGAAATAGATAAGCGTGTCGCCGGAAAATTTGCTGCGGAAAACGACAGAAGCCGGGTCGCCCCGGCTTCTTGTTCCCCGAATGCGGTGGTCCGGCATCAGAAGGTCCGACGCCGGCCCTGCGTTTCCGTCAGCGTGTTCAGCTTGATGCGAGCCTGCACGAAGCTGTCGGCCACCGGGCCGTCGCCATTCTCCACGTTTTCGATGTCGAGTCGCAAAGCGTTGGCAAGCCACGTCGCCAACGAAGACTGCGGGATCGCATCCACGTCGTCGGCAGCCAGCACGATGCTGAGTTCAACCTTGAACGTCCGCACCGGCTTACCCCGATGCCGGGCATACTGGAGGGCCGCACAAGCCGTCTGTGCGGCTTTGTGGGTGCCGAACTCGAAGGCGACTTCCGGCCGCTGGTCCCATCCGCCGCCATTCCAGAACTTGTGATCGCCGCGTTGCAGAACGAAGCAGCGGTTTTCGTCGGTGCCGGCATACCGAATCGTGATCGCGTTCTTGTGCATGGCGTCCTCCGGGTTAGAGATCGACCTTCCGCATCGCGTCCTGATAGCGCTGTTCCAGATCGCCGTCGAGGGCGACGTGCTGGTAGATGGCGAGCGTTTCGCGCCGGGCGTGGCCGGTAATAAGCTGAAGCTCGGCGTCGGCGAGGCCGCTGTGCCGCGTCAACCAAGTGATCGCCTGATGCCGAAGCGTGTGCGGCGTGGCCTTCACGCCGGCCTTCTCCGCGTACAGCTTCACGATCTGCTGAATCCGTCGCGGCGTGTACTTCGAGTTCCGCCGGGTCTGGAACAGGTAGCGGTTGGAGCCGTGTGCCGCGATGTGCGTCCTCAACGCGGTGCCGAAGGACTTTCCGAACAAGACGTACCTGTCCTTCGCGCCTTTGCCCTGATTGATCCGAATCTTGCACGCTTCGAGATCGACATCGGCGACGAGCATGTTGCACAGTTCGCTGACGCGGACGCCGGTGAAGAACAGGAGCCGCATCAGGAGCGAGTGTTGGGCGTCGTCGGCCTTATCCACCGCCTCATAGAACTTCTTGAAGTCGGCGGCGTTCAGCACCTTCGGCAGCTTCCGGCCCTTCTTGGCGGGCTGAAGCTCGCACGCCTGCCGGACCCGCTTGCTGACGTACCGCCTCGCCTCGTAGTCCAGACCGCCCCTGCGGACCAGTCGGACGATCTGCCCGATGAGGGCCGATTTCGCACTTCCACTTTGCGTCTCGAAATCGGACTGCTTTTCGCCCATCGTGGTGCCTTCCAAGCCGATGAAACCGGCCGCGAACTTCGTGGTCGAGGTATTCTGCGAAATAGCCGCTCGCGTCCGTCGTTGACGCGGCGGCACGGGGAGACACACCGCGAAATGCGAAATGCGTGGGCCGGCGGTAGATACCGGCATGATGAACTTCAACCTGTGGCTGGTGATCCTCGAAAGCGGTCGCTTCGATCACGAAGCCTTCAACCGCCTGTTCCGCGACCGACTGGTCGAGCTATTACCACAAGCCGGTGCGAGCCGGCGACCGGGCTTGGAAGCGATGCGGCAGTTCGATTGGGTCGGATACGTCTTGGCCGCATTGCGGAACGCCGGCTTCAGGGACCAGCAGGATCGCGAGCAGGCCGCACACGACGTGATCGTCTACATGCTCGTGCAGCCGGGGCAGTTGTTCGCCGGCTACGGCGGCACCAGCGGCCCGATGGAAGCACGGTTCCGAATCGCGGTGCAGAACGCCGTGCGGAACTTGCTCCGCACCCGCCGGCGCGGGCCGCTATCGCGAGCCGTTCGCATCGGTCGCGGTGATACCGACCTTTCGACCGACGCTATCCCCGACCGCCGACACGAAGAACCCGACGACGAGATGATGACCGCGTTCCGCGATTACCTCGCCGACGAATTGGGCGAAGATGCCGTCACGTTGCTGAATCGCCGGCTCGACGGTGCTTCGCTTCGTCAGCTTGAAGGCGACACGGCGTTCACCCGTTCGTCGGCTTGGGCGTTGCGACGGTTGATGGCAAGCGTCCGAGATGCGGCGGCGGAATTTGCTCGCGAGCAAGGCGACGATGAGTTCCTCGCCGCCATCGAGCGGCTCACGGAAAGCTGAACGGCGGGCGTTCAAAAGAAAAGGGAACGCAGAGGTGAGGAGTCCCAGGCCCGGCAGGAGTCCCGCCAGACCTTTTTGCACCCGAATTGTCGCTCGGACCTTCTTGTCGCCCAGGTTCTGCAAGTTCGAGAAGTGCGTCGGCGTGGTAGCAAGGGGTGTGCAGGTCGCGGCGGCAAGAGATTCCCACCGACTTCCCATTCGGACGAGCGAGGCGAGCGGAAGTGCTGGCTTTCCAAGCGGTTGGCGTGGCGACCGGCACGGATACAACCCGACGTGGTGAGTGCCGGGCTTCGTGCGATCGCTCAATGCCCATCACGGGAGCCGGATTTAGTTCGATTCTAGTAGAGGCAATCGCAAACCGGAATCCTGTGAACAGAGGTATTGTACTGGCGGCGATTAGATGTCTTCTCAAAGCGGTGGTTCTTGCAAGCGTCTCAGTCTGATCTACGATGACTGACTTGGATTAAGCGAAATTCTGCATAGAAAATCCTCAAACGATTGACCGACAGAATAGACGTTGCGAAAGAAAACTTCGGGCGGGACGCTACAAATGTCCTCGCCGTCAGAAAACTCGGCTGCATTAATCCCCTGCTCCTCGACATACTCATCTGGATCAAATTCGCCGTGTCGATCCCAATAGTAAACTCGTCCGAACTCAGGCCCGTTGATCCCAATGCAATACTGATTTCCGAAACCATTGTCTGCAATGGGAATGAGAGTCGGTGGCATCCTGTCTTGATAGACCTCCATCCGCTCAAACAGATTGAACATACTTCGTCCTGTCACATCTTTCCCGTAGAACGCCTGTATCCCGTCTTTGCCAGTAGACGAGACCGAGGGGGGAAATGGCAGTACAGGATTTACGAGGACATCCTTGACGAATGCCGCCGCACCGTACAGTCGCAGGTATGACTCGTAAAGCTCAGGCAATTCGCCTCGAATCATTGTGCGAATCAATGCGATATCTTCCTCAGTGAGAGGGAGGAAGGCACTGGCTCCACCAATCGGACGGAGTCCGCCACACTTCAGGAACGTAGCTTGTATATCCACCGAGCCTCCTGCCAAACCAGTTGCCTGGTCGAAGAATGTGCAATCGCGTGCGAACTTTTGGAATCTGCTGCGATTGCACCGAATGAATGTCAATTAGTTATTGCCGCTACGACGGTCATACGCACCGCCCCGATGCGAGAAGCCTGGAATCTTTTGGTTGCGGTTGCCGTGAATCTCCCACGGAATCAACTGGAACGTATCCCCACCTGAATGGTGTGGAGAACGCCCCAGTTGCTCCAAGCGGATTTGAGCTTCCGACGCTGAGATACCCCACTCCTCGGCGAGTGTCTTTCGGAAGATTGGTCCATCGATGGCGTCAGTCCCGTGCAATCGTTCTTGGGCAGTAAACGTCTTTCCTTCCCACGCCCACCGCTCGAAGTGCGGTCGGCCCGACTCGTATGCGACGTATTCGCCCGGTTTGAGCGAGGGCGCAAATGGCGTTGGGTCATCGGGTACGAACCGTGAGTGACCTTCGGGTCCAGTCCAGAAGCCGTGCTTCGGGAGAACATCGCCTTTCCCCCCAGGTCTGGTGTACGTGCCTTCAAACTGGAACGGGCCTCCCCCTGCATCAATGTATGCTTTGAGTTGGGCGTGGAGGCTGTTTCCGTCGAGAGGAGACGATACCTTCACGACCTTGCCGCGCGATCCATCTTCTGACCGCACGTATCTCGTCGATTCCTTCTTTCCAGTCGCGTAGTTCGCTGCCCATGCAATCGCTGCTTCTTCTGTGTACCCGACCCGCTGAAGCATCTGTACGACTTCGGCCTGCACCACCTCCTTCGACTTGATGACTGTCACTCCGTCTTCGCCAAGAACATCTTTGTAGACGTTGTGCGCCCAGACGGAGAACCCCCACCCGTCGCAGCCGACGAAGTAGGTGTGGAAGTCGGCTCCCAAGCAGTTGAAGCCACTTTTGCCCTACGCTTTCCAGCGTTTGCGAACGCAGAAGCCCGGCACGAGCGGGAGCCGGGGCGATTTTTCCCAGACGCAGGTTTTCAAAGAGCAAGTCGCTTTTGCCGGACGTAGGTTCCGAGCGACAAAGCGAACAACCAGAGCAGTTTAGAGGTGGTTGTCGCTCAGACCGCAGGCGCTGCTCTGCCCGTCGTCAAAGCAGGCTTCATCGCCCATCGGTGTCCAGAACAAAGCGACGAAGCGCCGGGGACCGGGATAGCCGAACGACCGCAAGAAGCCGTCAGGGATCAGGAAGGGTGCTTTGGTGAACACGGTGCTTCCTCCTCAATACTCGGAAGGAAGCAGGAGACACGTCGAGCTACGGTCGGCTTCGGTGATGACCCACAGGTCTTCGCCCTTGCGGGTCTGGTAGGCACTCAGCAGCCGACCGCCTTCACGCAGGGCGATCTGGTTCTGCTTGTAGTCGTGCCCGTCGAGGTGTTCGCCCCAGTCCCCGTTGACGTGGCGGCGAAGGAACTGGCTCGGCGTCTGACCTGATGAGCGGATGGCTTGGAGAGCGCCCGGCGTGGCGACGATCTGACCCAACTCGAACTTCGGCATGGGTGGAACCTCTCGTGGTGAAGGGAACTCACGAGAGGTGGAAGTATGGTCACCATCGAGAGGTTTGGGGATCAGCAATCACGAGTTGTGTTTGGTCTGAAGTGTTGCGAGCAAAGCCGAGCAAAGGGTGGGTTCGGTCATCAGGTGGACTTTGCTCGATTGCTCGCAAGCGAACAAATCGAATAGCGTTACTGGAACTCAAAATACATCGATCTGGTACCGGGAGTTGGATCAGGAAGGTTATACAATTCCACTTGGAATGGATCCACCAAGTCTGAGTAACAATCAAGGCTGGTGTCCTTCGACATGCCAACGGCAAGATCTCGAACATCAACCTTCACGGCACCATTTACCCTTCGATCAATGCTGCGAACACCGAGGGTGATACAGTCAAGAGTCGTATCGGACGCATTTGTGATATTAACTACGACGAACTTATCAGTGCATCCGGTGATGTGCCACTGGTATTGCTTTCGGCTCCGAACGATTAGTTGTTCCTGCTCTGAAAACGCAGCAACCGCTTCACCATCACGCATTGAGGGGTATCGTGAAAGTAATTCAGTTGCACAGAGCGAAAACCACTCGGAAAAACTAGAAGCTACCATCACCAGCTCTCCATCATCTAGGATATACACAGGCGTCTCTTCGTTCGGCTTCATTGAAGTCGGTGAAAAGTAACAGTATGAATCGTCATATGACCCAAACCGTAAGAGGTCGCCATATTCGTCGTCATCCAACATCACGGGATTTGGCAGAACGGTCATCAGATAGCCCAGCCCCTCACGAAAGAGCT
The DNA here is from genome assembly GCA_964495365.1 of uncultured Frigoriglobus sp. Taxonomy (GTDB): domain Bacteria; phylum Planctomycetota; class Planctomycetia; order Gemmatales; family Gemmataceae; genus Gemmata. Next base: position 8,739 of record CAZBXY010000040.1, read on the forward strand.
TGACCCCTCCATACCGTGTCAGAAAATCGATGTATGAAGGAGGGAAAGCTGATGACAACGAGAGTAGTAGCGTGATGTCACAGCGATCCTTGCTGATCTGGTGTTGCTCCAGCGCAGCAGGGCTACGAAGTAGTTGCTCCATGATCGTGTTCACCATGTGACCCCTCTTCAATCAGCGTTTCCCCGAACGGATTCGAGCAACTCTCGACAGTGTTTATTGAACTCCCGAGCGATCGTACCCTTTGCACCCGTGGCTCGCATCTCTTCGATCGTGCGATCTCCATTCGCTGTTCTCGCATGCGATCCACGACCGGGCGTGACATCTAGCGGGTCCGCTCTCTCTCTTCGTCCACCCAGTCCGACGTTATGATCTGCCGTAAACGGCACGCCATTCTCATCGACGGGCCATTTCTGTCCGGTCCGTTCTTCCCATAGCCGCCTCGCCAGCTCCTTGTTATTTCGATAAAAGTCAGATGTTTGAGCATACTCCTTGGCGGTGCGGATGGGTTGATCGAGTGGAATCGCTTCGGTAACTCTGGCCCCTAACTTCGATCTGTCTCGCAAAACTGCTGCCTCCTCAACAGCGGTGCAGGGAGTACTGTTATGCGCCCATACGCTGAACCCCCACTCGTCGCAGCCGACGAAGTAGGTGTGGTAGTCGGCTACTCGGATGTTGTAGACGGTTTCCCATTGACCGGTGTCCTCGACGGCCTCGACCCGGACCCACGCGCCGGTGCGGGTCCGCAGCCAGTCTCCCACCTTCAGTTGGTTGCACGGCGTCCAGCCCTTCTCGCGCTCGAAGAACGGGTGCTCCCCGGTCGTCCGAATCCGCTTGCCGCCGGCGTCCAGGTGCCAGATCAGACCTTCGCGGACGAACACCTCCTCGACGACTTTCGCGACCACCGCGCCGTCGGGGTCGAACTCGTCCTGGCTGAGTACCAAGTCCCCGGGCCGGATGTCCGCGATCTTACACCACCCGCCCTCCACCTCCAACTGCATCTCGGCGGTGAAGCACACCTTAAAGCCGAGGCGGTTGACCTGACGAGCGGTCCAGTCGTGGTACTGGGAGTTCTTCATCCACCCGTGGACCGCGGTGTTCAGCGGGCGCTGGAGGGCCGCACGGCCCATTCCCGCCACGCCCCAGGGCGAGGGGATGCCGGTCGCCAACGAGGTCGCCTCCACCGCCGTCCGCGCCGCGCTGCCCAGCCACCGGGCGCTGGTCATCCGGGCCACCGCCCCGCCGGCCCGCGTGCCCCCGAACCGGGCCGTCGCCCGGCTCGAGACCTGGACCGCCCTCACCAGCCCGGCCGCCCGGGCCGCGATCCCGATCCCGCCCAGCGCCGCCGTCGCTACATCGACACCAACGCCGACGGTGTTCAGGACGTAGTCACTGGGCGCCAGCTTCTGTCCGTACGTCGTGCCCTGGATCGACGTCCCCTCGCTCATCTCCGCGACCTTCACGAGCGAGCTCATAACGGGGAGGTTCGTCATGACCGTCATCCCGATGGCGTCCGTCTGGTCGAACCCGGCCGCCCGGTACGCGTCGTAATTCATACGCAGCCCGTGCGCCCACCGGTTGGTGACCTCGCCACTCGACTGGCCCCAGGGCGTCAGGAGCCGGCCGGTTTGCGCGTCGCGGGCGGCGAAGTTCTCCCAGATCGCGTAGAGGTTGTACCCCGGGACGAAGAACTGCCCCGTGCCCCAGAGCCCGGCGGCGGTCTTGCCCGCCTCTGCCCGGTCGAACCCGAGCCACGAGAGCGTTCGACCGGTCTCCGTGTAATCCGAGACCAACTGCCCGATCCACTCGGCGGTGTCGTGGCCGGTGGGCTTCATCCGGTCGGCCCACGGGTCGACCGGTGGCCCGATCGCGTTGGGGGTGTTGTTCTCGGCCACCGGATACGGATTGAGTCCGATGCCACGGCCGTTCTCGGTGAGGTGTCGGCCCAGTCCGGGGTGATACCAGCTTCCGCCGAGCATCGACAGGCCCGCGTCGCGGTCGTGGGTCTGACCCCCCAGCTCGAACCGGTCGGCCGCGGCCGGCCCCACTCGCTCGACCGCCTTGAGACCCTCGTACCGCACTCGCTTGAGCGTGGCGCCCGCCGCGTCGGCGATCTGCAGCACACTGTTCTGACGATCACTCAGGTAGAAGTCGGGGGACGCGGCTCCGTCCATCAGCCGGGCCAGCGGCGCACCCTCGTTGCTAAAGAGATACCGCTGGGTGATCGTCCCATCGGTCTTGGCGTCGGCGTAGGGCTGACCATCGGCGTAGAGGTAGTGTGTCCACACCGCGTTGGGGTCGGCCGTGGTTCCCGTCGATACCGCCCGCCCCACGAGCCGGTCGAAGGGGTCGTAGGCGTACTCCACCCGCGTCGTCACCGGCCCCCGTGTCTGCGTCGCCACGACCAGCCGCTCACGCCCGTCGTACTCGTACTTCCACTGCGCCTCGGCCGGCTGATTTAGGTTGGGCTGGAACGTGACCTCCACCACGTTGCCTTCGGTCCCCGTGGTCTGCGCTCCCGTCGTGTCGTACCAGGTGTTGTAACCGCCACCGGAGAGCGTCCGGTTCCCCGTCTCGGTTGCCTTGGCCTGCGACGGATACGGGCCGTTGCCGCCGGCGTCGCGTAACGTCTCCTGGCCCTTGTGCAGCGTCGCCGAAGTCGGGTCGGAATTGGCGATCGTATCCTGACGCCAGACCTGACCGAAGCCGTCGTAATGGTAGAGTACCGAGCGTGCGGCCCACGTTCCCGCGGCCACGGTCGAACGTCCTTGGCGGGTGTCCGTCCACACCAGACCATCGGGCCGGTAGCGTGTGATCGTGTCCTCGGCCAGAGCCGCCTGGCCCTTGGTCGTCCAGGTCTGTCGTTTCTGACGCCCCAGTTCGTCGTAATGAATCCCACTGCCCACCGTCGGCGCCACGCTGAGCGTGTCGCGGCCAATGATCGTCTTGATGCGGTCGTCGCGGAACGTGGGGACGCTCTCGTTCCAGTTGGTCCCGTCGCGGTAGGTGAACGAGATCACCGCGCCCTTGCCGTCGCTGCGGGAGAGCGTCCGCTCCTCCACCCGGTTTGCCAAGTCGTACTTGGTCGTCTGCTGCCCACCCTTGTCGTCGGCGACCTTCACCCCGCGACCCGCGGCGTCGTAGGAGTGCGTCAGCGTCACGTTGCCCTGCGTTTCGGTCTTCACACGGCCCAGGGCGTCGTACACGAGCGCCACCTTCGTCAGCGGGGACACGGTCCACGCCGCGCCCGCCTGTGGAGCCACGAAGGCGAACCGTCCCGCCGGCGTACTCACCGCCAGCGTCGTGGTCCCCTGGAACGTCAGGGCCACCCGGTCACCCGCGTCATAGGCCGTCGCGATCACCGTCGCACCGGGAATGGGCGCAGTGCTGCCCAGCGGGTTGAGGTTCGGCTCGATGATCTGCGGCGCGCCGACGTTCGACTGGCCCCAGGACTCGGTGACGACTCGGCCGATCGCGTCGCGTCCGAACCAGCGCAGCTTGCCATCCCGACCCCACACCGCCTCCACCCGACCCAACGCGTCGTAGCGGTACTGCGTCGCCTTCCAGTACGTGTCGGTCTCCGAAACTACCCGACCCAGCGGGTCGTAGGCGTACCGCGTCGCCGTGGTCCGCTCGACGCTCAACGTTCCCCCCGCCACCGGGGGTGGGTTGCCGGTCCCCTCGTACCACAGCGGGTAGACCGTATCCTTCCGTTCCAGCAGGTGCCCGGCCACATCGTAGCTGAAGCGCAGCTTCTGCCAGCCGTTCTTTGTGGTCTGCTCCTTCACCCGGCCCAGCAGGTCGTAGGTGGTGCCGGTCGTACTCTTGGCCCCGGTCTGATCGGCCTGATTGGTCACCTGCCCGAACGCGTTGTACTGGAACGTGGTGAATAGGGGATCGGGGCCGACAGTGGTCTGCTGGGTGATCTGACCGAGTTGGTCGTAGGCGAAGGTCGTGTCCGGGTTGCCCAACTGCCGCGACACCACCACCGCGTCCAGCGAGTCATACGCCAACGCCCGCACCCGGGCCTGGGCCGTGTTGCCCTCGGCGCTGATGCCCTCGATGGTCGTGGTCACTCGACCCAGCGTGTCGTACCCGTAGCTCGTCACCGACACCGCGTTGTCGCCCGCCGACTGGCCGATGCGGGTCTGGGTCCGCAGCGTGTGCCCGCTGGCGTCGTACCAGAACTCGGTCCGCGGCGGCGGGTGGTCGGGCAACGAAACGCTGCCTTCGGGCAACCCCGAACCGACCGTGACGGCCCTCACCCGGCCCAGCAGGTCGTGGGTGTAGCCGGTCGTCACCGGCGCCGAGTAGGTCACCTCCGTATCGTCAGCGGCCTTCAGTTTGGCGGTCGGCGCGTATCCGGTGGTGACGGCCGTGGTGTGGCCGGCCGCGTCGTAGGCAGTGATCGTGTGCCGCTCGCGGGTGGTATCGGCCGCGTCGATGACGTGCGTCGGCCGGTCGTGCGGGTCGTAGCGGTACCGCGTCCACACCGAACCGGGCGTGGCCGAACCGGACAGGCCGCCCTCGACCACCCACAGGTTCTTCGTCTGCACACCCACCAACCGGTCCGCCACGTCGTACTCGAACGTCCGCTCCAAGGGCACGAACCCGCTGACGATCAGCCCCGGCGCATTGGCCTCTGCGATCGGCACGTATTCCTGCTTCGCCGGGTTGTACCAGGAATCGCCCTCACCGGTCGCGATCATCCGGTTGAGCACGTCGTAGGTGGAACTGGATGCCACGCCCCGCGGGTCGGTGACTCGAACCACGTTGTCGAACGCATCGTACTCGTACTTCGTCACCGGCGAGCCGTAGCCGCCCTTGCCCAGTTCCAACCCCGTCAAGTTGAGCGAAACGAGGTTTTGGTCGATTGCCCACGCTTGCGTTACCGTGACGACCCGATCAAGGCGGTCGTACTCGGACTTGGTGACCCGCTTGTTCTCAAATGAATCGTCTCCCTTCTTTTGAACCGTCAGGAATCTCTGGTTCCCACCCGCATCGTAGTCGGCGAGGGTGAGTCGAGTGGTCGTGGCATCGATCTGCTCTTCCGTTCGGCGGAGCCGGCCGAGCGGGTCGTAGGTGTAATCCGCCTGGGCGGGCCGCCACACACCCGCGGCGGCCGACAGCACGTGGCCGTGGACCTCGCGGGCGACGTGGCCGAACCCGTCGTAGGCGAACGTCGATTGACGGATTCCGGTGAACGTCCCCGCCGCGGACCGCCGGCCCTCGGTGCGGTGCGACACCCGGTCACGACTGTCGTAGACGGACTCGATGGCCAACCGCGTGTACGGGTCGCTCGCGTCCGCCGGCATGATCTCGTACTTCACCCGCCCGGCTACGTCGTACACCCACCGGGTATCCGGCGGCGCGTGCCCCAACTCGGGGTACTCGACGGACGGGCCGTAGGGGGTATTGACCGCCGATTGTCTCGCGTTGGCCGCCGCGACGCTCTGGGTCCGCCGGTCCAGCGCGTCGTAACTGTGGACCGTGACCGTCGCCTGGCTGGCGGGGATCGTGAGGGGATCGGCCCCGGTCGCCGGCGTCGGTACGGAGTCGTACTGTCGGGGCGCGGCTTCCCACACGAGGTTGTCGGCCGCGTCGTAGCCCATCCGCGTGGTTCGGGACCAACCGGGTATTCCGTCGGCCTCGGTGACCGCGACCACGCGCCCGAGTTCGTCGTAGTCGGTGCGGGTGGTCCGGGGGACCGCCAGGAGGACGGGCACCGCCACCCCGCCCAGTTGCAGGGAACCGACGACCGGAACCACCAGCGGCTCGATCGTCGCGCGCAGCCGATTCTCGCCGTCGTAGACGAACCGGGTCGTGCGTTCGTATTTGGCGCCGGCACCCAGGGCTTCGGTGACGGAGGTCTTGCGCCCGAGTTTGTCGTAGCCGTACTGGGTCGTGACGCGGGCCGGACCGGTGCCCACCTGCCCGGCCGTGAACCGGTCGGCGGTGACCGTCTTCAACTGGCCGACCGGGTCGTACTGGTAGTCAGTGGTTCGGAGGTAGAGGATCGGCTCGACGTTCGGATCCGGGGCGCCGGCTGTGATCGCGTAGGTTCCTCCCTCGCGAACCTGAAGTACTTCGCCGAAGGGTGAGTAGGTGTACCCGGTGGCGTGCCAGTTGGGGTCGAACTCCCACAGTACTTGGTCCAGTGCGTCGTACTTCGTGTGCGACACGACCGGACCGGTGACGGCGACCGCATCGGGGAACCCGGTCTTGCCGATGGCGAATTCGGCTTTCGTCTGGCGGTTGTGGACGTCGTAGCTGAACCGGTCGGTGACGGTTTGCCAACCGGTGCCCCCGGTGCCGCTGCCGGCGCCCCCGCGGGTCTGGGTGCGCAGGTTGTCGGCCGCGTCGTAGGCCGACACGACGGTGGCCTCGTAGTACTGCAACAGCGGGGGCAGGAGTGGCAGCACCGGCGCCCAGTTCTCCAGCACTGCCGTCGGCCGGCCGAGTTGGTCGTAGACGTACTTGGTGTTCCGCCCGAGGGGGTCGGTGACCAGGTTCACGCGGCCCAACGGGTCGTACCAAATCACCGTCGTCGGGGAGGTGTGGTTGAGCGGGGCCAGCGAGGGGGTGGTGTAGGTCGCGCTCAGGCCCTCTGCCGCGGTGACGGTCTCGGTGCGAAGCGCGTCGTTGTAGACGTGGCGGGTGGCGATGTGGGTCGGGGTGCCGTCGGCCAGCAGGCCCGGCAGCCCCCACCCGTACACCCGCGGGACCCACTCCCACGTCATCCGGCCGACCGCGTCGTACTCGGTGACGGTGGTTCGCTGGACCGCGGTCCCGACCGCCTCGGTCAGCGCGGTCAGGCGGTTGAGCTTGTCGTACCCGTAGCCGGTCAAGACGCCGTTGCCGTCGGTGGTCCAGGCGACGTTGCCGACCTTGTCGTAGCCGGTGGCGGTCAGCCGGGCGTCGGGTGTGCCGATCGCCTCCCACACCCACTCGGCCCGGTCCAGGGCGTCGAACCCGGTGACCGTGACCGTCCCGTCGGGGGCCACGTCCCACCACGCGTTGCCGTTGAGGTCGTACCGGGTGGTACTCGTGCGCCCGGGGGTCAGGACGAACCACCCGGTCACCGGCAGCCACTGCCACGCGGTTCCCTGAGTGACCGTGTTGACTCGGCCGACCGGGTCGTAGGCGAAACTGTCTCGGATGACGTAGGTCGGGGCCGCGCCGTAGTACGGGCTGGTCTCGACCCACGCGACGTTGCCGGCCTTGTCGTAGCCGCTGCGCGTGGTGCGCGCGAGCGCACTCGTGGCCGGGATGCCGGCCTTACCCGCGCCGGCCTCGTAAGCGGCGCCTTCGGTGACCAGGATCGGGCGGTTCCGGTTGTCGTAGTCGGTGACGACTTTCGTCCACGACGGTTCAAACGTGCCCGTCAGGACCGAGCCATTGTCGTAGTCACGCGGGTGCCACGCGACCGTGAGGTTGCCGGCCGTGTCGTACTCGAACCAGGTGCTCCGGGCCAGGGTGGTGCCCAACGCCTCGGTCACCTTCGTGACCAGCCCGCGCGTGTTGTAAACGGTGGCGGTTGTCACCGTCAGCGCGTCGGTGGCGGTCAACTCGCGGCCCTGGGCGTCGTAGGTCCAGCTCGTCTGGGCCCCGTACACGTCGGTGTGCGTGCGGACCCGGTTGAGCCCGTCGTACTGGGTCGTCGAGACCCGGGCGAGCGGGTCGGTGACACTCGTGACGTTCCCGAACCCACTGGGGGCGTAACTGAACTGGGTCGGCTGGGAGTACGCGTCGAAGGCGAACGACACGCGGCCGTAGGCGTCGCGCAGGTACGTCGTCGTGTTGCCGCGTCCGTCCTGTTCCCACTGGAGCAATCCGCCCGCGTAGTACCCGAAGGCGGTGACGGTGTTCAGTGGATCGATGATCGTGACCACGTTGCCGTGGGCGTCAAGTTGGTAGCGCGTCTTGGCCCCGTAGCTGTCGGCGGCCCAGAGGAGCTGGCCGAACTGGTAGTCGTACTCGAATGCCGCGTTACCCCCATCGGGCCGCGACACCCGGATCGTGTGCCCGCGCCCGTCGTACCCGTAGCGGGTCGTGTACTCGCGCTCGTCGGTGAACGTCGTGACCTGGCCGTGCGGATCGCGCACCGCGACGGTGGACGTGTTGTCGGCGAACGTGGTGGTCCCCACGCGCCCCAGCGGATCGACCTCGTAGTGCGTGGCGTAGGTCCGCGGGTCGGTGACCGTGCCCCGCACCTGTTCGGGGGTCGCTGGCAAGGCCTGCGCGCCCAACCCCCACTCCACCGCCGCCGTCACCGGGTAGGCGTCCGTGCCCAGCGTGAACTGGCTGGCGCGGCCACCGGCCCCGTACTGGTAACTCGTGAGCTGGGTGCCCCAGGTCTCGTTTTCGACCAGCCCGGTGGTGTAGGTGAACGACCGGGCCTGGGTCAGGGTTCCGTCGGCAAACGTGATCGACGCGAGTACCGACGGCGCGTCGCCGATCGGGCCGGCCAGGGTGACCGTGCGCCCGTGCGACTCGGCGATCTCGACCGGACCGCCGGCCTCGATCGTGACCACGTTGCCGTCCGGCGCGGTGACGCTCGACAGGTCGTCGTCGGTGTACTCGAACGCCGTGACCCACTCGTTGCGATCGATGATGGTCTGGAGTTGGCCGTCGGCGCCGAAGGTCCACACCTCGCCGAACTCGGACGTGTAGCGGTATCCGGCCCCGACAGACTCCAGGGCGCCGAACTCCTCGGGCGGGTTGACGAACCGGCCCGTCGTGTTGAGCGCGAAGTACCGGCTCTCCCCGCTCCCATAGGCCAGCATCGCTCCGACCAGTTGGTCCTCGTCCTCTTCGTCGTAGTCCGGCACCACCTGCCACTGAAGGTCCAGCGCCCACCCCGACCCGAACGGGCTGTCGGTGTGGTTCACGACTTGCGCGATGCCTTCCTTGACCCACGGCACCAGCCCCTCCACCGGCTCCTCGTCCCCGTCGATCACCGTCACGGTGAGGGCCCACGGGTAGGCCCCGGTCTCCAGAGCTTCAGTCGGCTGGAGCGCGATCACCTGCTCGGGGCCGACCGCCAGGATCGGGAAGTCCGCCTCGGTATCGACCCCGTTGAGGCTCAGTTTGGCGCGCAGCGTGTTCCCGGCGCGCGGCACGCCCGCCAGCGGCACGACGGCCTCGATCACCGGCTTGGGGTTCACCGTCGCGGAGTTATAGACCAGGTGCGGATCTCGACCGACCGACGTACCGGGGCTTAGGTCGAAGTCTAGTTCGTGCCACAGCCGTACCGCACCGGTGTTGACCGACACTTCGCCCGCCGGGCCGGCGCCCACCCAGCTCGCCTCGTCCCGCTCGTCCCGGCGCTGGTACGCCCGGAACCCCGTCACCGTCAGCGGGAAGCTCGCCAAGAGGGTCGCGGCCCGGCCCGCCGGGGCCTCGGCGCTATCGACCCGGATCGACACCTGGTACTCGCCCGGCTCGGTGTACATGGCCCCGACTGCGGTCACCACCTCCAATATCGTCGGGTCGGTCGCGTTCTCCCGGATCGTGCCGGCCGCCCGCACTCCGTTGCCGAAGTCCACCTCGGCCGTGTGGGCGGTCCACGGATCTTCAGAGGGTAACGGGTACGGGTCGGTAAACTTCAGCACTACTTTCCCGGGCGCCGACAGGTTGGCAACGGGGACCGCGGCCCCCGACAGGGGCGCGTCGGCCACCGGAACCGTCCACGCCACCGAACCGGCCCCGGACCCTTTGACCGCTTCGGCCAGCGGGTTGTAGGGCACCGGTTCGTCGTACCCCGCCGACCCGTCGGTCACGGTGCGGGCCGAGACCGTGTAGTAGGCCGCCGGGCGGGCGTAGTGGTCCACGCCCAGCATCGGGGCCGCCTTGCCGACCTTGCTCAAGTAGGCCGGCTCGAGCGGGCCTTCGGTCCCGTCCCGGCTGAGCCACCCGCGGTGGTCGTCGAGGTCGTCGGCCGATTCGATCCGCACCACGCCCACGACCCCACCCGCCGGGTTCTCACCCTGGGCCTGATCGACCACCGACACCGGGACCGTCAGGGTCCAGACGTCCCAGCGGCTCTCGGCGTCCCACACCCGGGCGATCGCGGTGTAGGCTCCGGGGTTCTTGTAGGCGTGATCCCCACCCAGCCAGAACGTCCCGCCCGACCCATAAACTGTGGCGGCCGAATCGCTCCCGTCGCCCCACGACACCCACGCCTGATACGTGCTGATCCCCGCGGCGTCGGTGTCGTCCTCGCTCTCCGCCTCCGACACCAGGTAGTCCCCGGACCCCGCCCCGCCCAACCCGGCCGGGGCCCGTTCAAGGTCCGGCGTCTCGGCCGGTCGGGTCACGGCTTTATCGGTGACCCGTGCGGTGGTGCCCCGCTCGGTGATCGGGCCGGTGGAGGCGCCGATCGTCACGGTGACCGTGTAGAGGCCCGGTTCCCGGTACTGGCCGGCGGGCGCGGTCACGGTCCGGCTGGTCCCGGTGCCGCCGATGGTCGCCTCCTGGGCCGGAGTACCGTCGCCCCAGTCGATCATCGCCCACAGCCCACTCACCGCGCCGGTGATGTCGAACGACGCGACCGCGGTGCCCAGGCGCGCGGCTCCCTCGTCGAGCACCACCGGGATCGTCGTCACGTTGGCCAGCGGGTCGGTGGTGGCCCCGGCGGTGACGGTGACGGTCGCGTCGGTGGTCGCGACCACCGCGCCGGCCGGCTCGCGTGTGTCGAACGTGTCGCGGACCACGACCCGGACCTGGTAGGTGCCGGGCCGCGTGTAAACGGTGGTCTCGGGGATCGTGACCGACCAGCCGCTGGTGGCCTCTTCGAACTGGGCCGGGACCGGCGGGCTGGTGCCGTCGAAGTGGGCCGTGGCGGTGTAGCGGGTCGTGACCCCGGCGGTGTCGGTGGGCGCGAACGTGGCCAGCGTGGTGCGCCCGCTGGTGGCCGGCAGCGGGTCGCCCAGGGCCGTCGCAAGCGTTTGGCCGGTGAGGGTCGCGGGGGCCGGCTCGACGAGTGCGGTGAGTCGCCCGACCACGTCCCGGCTGTAGACGACCGGGCTTGTGGTGAGGTACGGGTTCTCGTGGTAGTAGGCGGTGACGGTGACGGCGACCGGGAACACCCCGGGCCGCTCGAACGTGTGGGCCCCGGTGACGTGGAAGGATCCCGGCCCCACGAGTTCGACGGCGCCGGGCGCGGTGGTTTCGTCGCCCCAGTCGATTTCCGCGGCATAGTGGTCGGCGGTGCGGGTGAAATCGGCGTCGGTGAAGGTGGCGACGACGACCTCGTCGAACTCCTCGTCCTCGGTCGCCTCGACCCGTTCGCCGGGGGTGACGCGGGTGTCGCTGGCGACAATCTGGGTGTCGTCGTCGGCGATGACGGCCGAGGCGGAACTGGGGTCGCCGACCCGGTAGGCCGGCAGCGCGGGCGGAGGGCTCGGGGTGGGCGGCGGTGAGCCCGGGGGCGGCTCACCGCCGCCCGGACTGCTACCGTGCCCCGGCGGGCCGTCGGGCGGAGGCAGGGGTGGCGGCGGTGACGGGGGCGAAGGCGGTGATGGTGGGGACGGCGGTGACGGCGGCGGTGACGGGGGCAGTACGTCGAGCCCGAAGTCGGCCCCCAGCTCTTGCGTGCCGCCCCACACCGTCACCGGGTACGTGCCCGGCGTGGTCAGCGTGTATCCGGCCGGCACATCGACTTTCACCTCGTAGGTACCCGGATCGACCTCGAACTCGTAGGCTCCCGCCGCGTCGCTCTGTTTGGCGCCGATCTGGCCTCCGTTGTGGAGCAACCGGACCCAGACGTTCTGGAACCCCACCTCGCCCGTGTCCGGGGTGCCGTTGGCATTGGTGTCGTGCCACACCAAGTCCCCGATCACCGCGCGTGGAACCCCCGCGTCGATTGCCAGTGACCCCTGGCCCGAGACCGGGGTCGCCAGCGCCAGCCCGGTCATCGGGGCCACGTCGCTGTCGGTCGCGTCGCTGCCCACGTCCTGGGGCGAGAACCCGTCCGGCGGCACCGGCGAGAACGCCACCTCGTACTGACCGGGCCGCCGCAACCCGAACGTGTATTTCCCGTCGGCTTCGGTTTTCTCCGTGCCGACGACCGCGCCACCCTGATACAGGTCGCGCAGCTCCACATCGACCTTGGCCCGGCCGTCTTCGCCGCTGTTCTGCTGGCCGTTGGCGTTGCGGTCTTGCCACACGTACCCCTTGATCTCGACCGGCCTGTACGCGCCGGCGTCGATGTCGGTGTTCGCGTCGCCCGACAATAGGGTGACGGTGACCTGGCCGGTCGCCGGGTTCGGGTCGCTGTCGATGGTCGGGGCGCTGCCGTCGCCGGCGGGCAGCCGCACCCAACCGCTGGGGAACGCGAAGCTCAGCGTGTAAGTGCCCGGCTTGAGGTTCTCGAACGAGTACCCGCCGGAGGAGCCGATCGGGATCGGGTCGCCCACCGGTTTGCCGTTGGGACCGGTCAGGGCAACCGTGGCGCCGACTACCCCCGGTTCACCCGCGTCCTGGGTGCCGTTGCCGTTTTTGTCGTCCCACACGAAGTTCCCGACCGACGCCTTCCGGTACGCCCCGGCGTCCCGAACCCGCTCGGCGCCCGAGGTCAACGTGACCTCGACCCACCCCTCGCTCGGGTCCGGGTCGCTGTCGCGACTCGGATCGGTTCCCTGCTTGGCGTCGCTGAGGAACGCGCCTTCGGGCGGGGTGAACTTCAGGTAATACGTGCCCGGTCTCAGCCCGTTGAATGCGTAGGTGCCGTCGGACCCGGTGGTGACCGGGGGGTGGATCTCGAGCGGTTCCCCGAAGGCGTCGTAGATGCTGACCGTCATGCCCGTCTGCGGTGGCTCGCCGGTGGTCGGGCGGATCCCGTCGGCGTTGCGGTCGTGCCAGGCCAGCCCGGTGACCTTCGCCGGTACATAGACCCCGGCGTCCAGGTCGGTGTTCCCGCTGCCCCCGGTGACCGTGAACGGACTGCTGACGCCGCCCGCCGGCGTGCTGAACTTGTATCCCAAGACCTCGGCGAACGACACCCGGTACTCGCCGTCGGCCACTCCCATGAACCGGTAGTACCCACCGTCGGCCGTCGTGGTCGTCTTCTCCGTCCCCCAGATCGTTCCGTTGAACTTCTGGAGCGTGACGTTCACCCCGTCCTTGCCCGGTTCGTCGGGGTCCCACGACCCGTTGCCGTCGTCGTCCACCCAGACGAAGTCCCCGATCCCGCTCACCAGTCCCGCGTCCCGGTCCGAGACGACCTGACCCGAGGCGACCGTGAACTGTGCGGTCAACCCGGACGGAGCGGGGTCGCTGTCCAGTTCGGCGTTGCCGCCCTCACCGGCCGGCGCGAACACCCGACCGGAGGTGTGGTCGAGCGCCAGTTTGTAGGTGCCCGGAACCACTTCCGCGAACTTCGCCGATCCGCCCCCGGCCGTCGGTTCCCACGCCTCGGGCACCCACAACTCGTACTCCGGCTCCCACTTCAGAAGTGTGACCTCGACCCCATCGAGGCCCGATTCGCTCTCCTGGATCCCGTCGCCGTCGTCGGCCCAGACGAGGCTCTCGATCCGCCCCGGCCGGTACAGCCCCGCGTCCTGGTGGGATCGGGTCTGGTTCGAGATCAGTGCAAACGCCTCCGACCAGCCGGCCCCGTCGGCGTCACTGTTGGTGTCCGGGTCGTCGCCCTCCTTGGTGCCCGTGAACCGCCACCCGGTCTGTGCCACCACTTTGGTGCGATACGTGTCGGGGATGAGGTCAGCGAACGTGACCGCACCGGACCCGTCGGTCGTGCGCGTGGCGACGAGCACGTCGTCGCGGGCGTGGCGCAACTCGACCGTCAGTCCGGCCAACCGCGGCTCGGTGGACTGACGCACCCGGTCCCCGTTAGTGTCCTCGGAGATCAGCCCGGTCACCGTCGCCTTCCGAAACAGTAACGCGTCCAGGTCGGCCCGCGCGACCGGCCCGCCGGCCGCGATCGTGATCACCCCGCCATCGTCCGCGTCGCTGTCGGAGTACGGGTCGGTGCCCTTGCGCTGGGGCGTCAACCAGAAGTCCAGGTTGGGCCGAGTGACGGTCACCGCGAACGCGCCGAGCGGGACCACCAGGAACAGGTATCGGCCCTGCGCATCGGTGGTCGTGGTGAGCGGACTCTTGCCCTCTTCGGTGAGCGTGACCGTAACCCCGGCCACAGGCGAGTCGCCCGTGGCCCAGATGCCGGTCGCGGTCATGTTCTCCCACACCTTGCCGCCGATCCCGGTCACCAGCCCCGCGCCCAGGTGCTCCAACTCCTGGCCCGATTCCAGCGTGAACGTGTCGGTCCGGCCGTCGGGTCGGACGTCGCTGTCGTCGGCCGGGTCCGGGCCGCCGGGCTCTTCGCCCCTGTTGGTCCGGGAGAACACGGCGTTCGACAACAGTGCGAACTGCGCCCAGTAGGAGCCGGGGGCCAGGTCCGGGATCTCGACCACTCCGCCGACACTCGGTTGCGTGCTGACCAGCACCCCCTCGGCCGTATAGATCGACACCGTCGTGTCGCGCGCGGGCTCGCCCGAGTCGCGCCGACCGCTGCCGTTGGTGTCCCCGAAGATCGTTGCGCGCACCGTGGCCGGGCGGTAAAACCCCGCGTCGATCCCCGACACCCCGGCCCCGGCGGGCATCGGGACCGTGGCCACGCCGGTCGCCTGATCGGGGTCGCTGTCGCGGCTCGGGTCGGCGCCGGCCTTCTGTTTGGTGAACTGGTAGCCGGTGAGCTTGTCGAACCGGATCTGGTGGTCCCAGACCCCGACCGCGTCGAACGCGTACCGCCCGTCGGCGTCGGTCGTGGTAACCCGCTCGAGCTTGGAGCCGGGGTCGAGGGTGACGGTGACGTCGGCCAGCGGCGCCTCGGAGTCGGACCGGATCCCGTCGCCGTTCTTGTCGTCCCACGCCCGGCCCTCGAGCCACCCGGCGCCCGGTACGATCTCGACCCACACGCTCTCGGGCCCTTCGAGCCGCGCATCGACCGTCGGGTTTACCACGAGCGGCGCGTTCGATTTACCGGCGGGGATGGTGACCGAGCCGGTGCGAGTCAGGTTGTGGTCGGCCACGCTCTCGTCGGCGGGTGTGGCGGTGCTGGCGGTGCGGACCCGGTAGTAGACGGTCAGGGGATCGCCGGTGCCGCCGCTGCGGCGGACCTCGAAGGCGGCGGTGCTGGGGGTCGCCGACCCGTTCTCGGCGGCGCTGGGATCCTGGGCCCGGATCGTCACCAGCGAAACGGCGGACGAGCCGCCCGCGGAGAAGGGCCGGTTATCGGCGATGCCGATCGTGGCGCCGGGCAGCTCGGGATCAACGGTGTATTGGGCCGCCGGGAGCAAGGTCAGTTCGGCCGACTCCGCGGTCACCGTTGACGCGGACGAAGACGAGCCGGAGGGGAGCCCGGACTCGTTGATGCCGTCGTCGTGCGGGGTCAGGAAGATCCCGACGGTGCGCTGGCCGACCGGGATCGTGACCGTGCCCACGACCGTGGCAGTGTCCTCGTCGAACTCGACCGTCAGCGGGGCCGCGGAACTCAGCGCGTAGTCCCACGCGGCACCCGCGTCGGGCTCCTGATCGTTCGTGGCGTCGCCGGCGAGGGTAAAGTGGACGGTCAGGGCTTCGTCGATGGGCCCGACCCGCTCGATGCGGAACAGCCCGGTACTCTGGGCATACTCCGAGGAGCTGGGGTCGGCGGCCACGACCATCACCAGCGGGACCTCGACCGACGCCGGTCCGCCCGGATCGACGATGATGCCGTTGGCCAGCCCGTCGGCATCGCCGCGCCCGCCGTCCACGAAGTGCAGCGTGATGACGTTGGCATCGAAGGTGGCCCCGGTGGTGCCGTTGAAGGCAAAGTCGGTGACCGCGCCCGTCGCGGCGTCCCACTTGAGGTAGCGGCTCGGCTCCTGACCGACCGGCAGGGTCAACTGAACGGTCGCTGTGCCCCCCGGCGCGACGCCGGTGACGGTGAAATCGAACAGCCCCAGCGGGAACGTCTCGGCCGAAGAAGTTGACGGCGCGGTGCGCGTGCGGACGTTGGCGAGGGAATGGGAGCCGGCGTCGAGAGTGACGAACGCCCCGGTCGCCGCCGGTAGCGCCGCGATCCCCGGTTGTGTGGCCGCGTTGGCCGCGACGGTGGCCGTTGCAAGCGTCTCGATCCAGTCGGGCACCCCGTCGGCGTCCCCGTCGGGACCGATCCCCGCGCCCACCGTCAGCGGGTCCGAGGCCCCGGCGCCCAGGCGCGCCGACACGCCCTCGCTGACCCCGACTGACGCGGGCAGCACGGCCCGGAACGTCGCCGGCCCCGAACCGACCGCCGCGACCGTCTGCGCGGTGCCGAGCCGCTGGTCGCCGGCGAACAACTCGATCGCGACGCCCGCCCCGATCCCGACCGGCGCGGTCCCTTCCACCAGGATCCGCGCGCCGGCGCCTTCCCCGTACCGATACACCGCCTGGAGCAGCGGTGCCGGAGCCAGCGGTTGTACTGGGGCGGTGGGCGCCGCCAGCGCCGGTGATGCGGGCGCTGTGGGTGGCGCGCTGTTCGGGGTGCCGGATTCGGGCGCCGCGGTCGGTTCCTCATCGGGCGCTTTCACAGATTCGGTCGGCGCGTCCGCGCTGGGGCGCGAATCGGGCGCAGACGCGTCGGCCCCGAACCGGGGAAACAGGTCGTCGTCCGAACTCGCGCCGATCGAGCTACCGCCAGAGGTGCCGCGGTCCGATCCACCGACCGACTCGGCCGGTGTGAACGGATGCGCGTCCGAGCCGGCCTCCGCCAGGGTCTCGGCCGGCCCGATCGAACCCAGATCGAACCCGCCGCCGCGCGACCCGGCGTTCGGCGCGGCCTCGGCCGGAGCCAGCCAGAAGTCGTCCATCAACCCGCTCGACACGCCCACCCACCCGCCATCACGGCCGGCGCCGGCCGTCGCTGATCCGGTGTCGGGCGCATCCTCGGTGAGGTCCAGCGCGAGCGGCTCGTCGGGCAGCCACGCGGTCAGCGGTTGCGGCGGATCGCCGACCGTGGGCTGTGACGTTGACGTGTTCGAGCTGGCGACCGAGAGCATCGCCAGGTCGCCGACGGCCAGGGCCATGCCTTCGAGCGGATCGGTGAACTGATACCCCAGGGCCGCCAGCGCGATCCCGCCGGCCAGGTTGCCCGTGTGGTCCCGCTCCTCCATCGGGGCCAACAACAGCCGCGCTCGGCGCTCCGCTTCACGCGCGTCGGCGCGACGGGCGCGCCGAGCGGCCCGGCCGACGAGTCGGTTGATGAAAGCGTGAAAAGCGCGGACGACGTGCGTGAGCATCCGACGGGCGAGGCCAAGCATGACGGGCGTCTCGCGGGGGTGGATCGAGGTGTGAGGCGACCGATTTGGTCGATCGCACCAACAAACACAAACGCGCCGATTCAACACGCGCGAACGGGTACAGTCAAGCACCGTTGGCGCAGTTTTTTGACACCCGTCAGACCGATCCGACGCAACTTGCTCTCGCATCGGAACTTCGGCGTGAGAAAAATTTTCTCACCCGGTTCAACGTCGGATCTGTCCCGCGAGCCGCCGTTTTGCCATGACCCGAATATTCACACCCCGGCGCGAAATTTCCTAGTACCTCCAAGCCCGCGCAACGAACACGAACTCCGTTTGCTGTCATCCTTCCGACACAGCCGAGTTCGGCCCCTCCGCTTCGGCGTAGGCGCCGGCGATCTCTTCCAGGTCGGCCGCGGTCGCGGTCCGGCTGTTCATGTACTCCAGGGCCTCGGCGTCGGCCCGGTACTCGACCTCGCCGTAGTGCTCCCGCACCGCCGCGATGACCTCCTCGATCGTCACCCGGAAGAACTCCTTGCGCGGGTTCACCCGGTTCACTTGACGTGAGCGGAACCGCTTGTGCAGGGCCGCCTCCAGGGCCGGGGCGTCCTCACAGCGGATCATGGTGTGGACATCGAACGGGAACGGGACCGACGCGTCACCCAACTCGTGAACCCGGTCCATCGGCTCCTTGCGCCGGGTCATCCCGATCTTGAACACCCCCGGCCCGAACGATCCGAGGTTGGAGATCACGTACACGTGGCCCGCCCTGGTCAACTGCGCCAGCGACACCGCCCGCTGCGCCTTGGCCTCCGCCTCCGCCAGCCGGGCCCGCAGGGCCTCCACCTCCGACGCGTGCGCGGCCGCGTGGTGGGCGACCGCGTCGGCCCTCGCCCGCGCGACCGCCGCTGCCAGTGCGGCCTCGGCCGCGACCCGTTCCCGTTCGGCCCGCGCCGCTTCCGCTTCCGCCTCCTCGATCTCCCGCTGCCGGGCCAGATCCTCCCGCATCTGCTCCCGCAGTCGGGCCTGCTCCTCCCGCTCGACCTGGGCTCGCACCGCCCGCTCGAACAGCTCGTGCAGGGCCGCCAGGGCCCGCTCCTCGTCTGCCGCCGACAGTTCGGCGCCCTCGGCCCGGACCCGCTCGGCCGCGGCCCGGACCTTCTGCTTGACGCTCGGGTAGGTGCCCGGGGTCAGCGCCTTCTTGGCGCCGGCAACCACGTCCTCGAAGTACGCCCGGCCGAGCCGGTCCCGCTGGCCGGCCGCGGCCGACGCCCCGGACCGGCCGGCGTGTTGGGCCTGCTCCAGGTAGGCCGTGTGGACCACTGCGTTCTTCAACTCGGTCCGCAAGAGCGCGTTCTCGCCCCCGAGGTCGGCGTAGGTGATCGCGCGCCGGTCGAACTCGGCCGCGCGGGCGCCCAGGGTCGCCTCCCGCTGCTCGCACGCCGCGACCGCCGCGGACAGCCGCTGGGCCCGCGCGTCGAACCGGGCGCGATCCTCGTCCAACTGCTCCCGGTCCCGCTCGGCCTCGGCCAACAGGGCTTTCGCCCGCCGGCGCGGGGCGTCCATCAGGTAGTACGTTCCGGCGCTGCCGCCCACAAGGGCCAGAACCACCAGGGCGACGGCGAACATGTGGGAACCCCCATTCGAGTCGGCCGACGATCGTGAACGGGCACGGCCGGCGGCACCCGGGGCACGGGAACGGGTCGAGCAACTTGGTCAACGGCGCGGCCAACACCTGACCGCACCCGGTACACTTGCCCCTGACCGGGCGCCGCGGGTCGCTGACCCGGGCGTACTCGGCGCGGTCCGGGTGCCGGGTCTGGGTCACCGCGCCGATGGCGAGCCAGGCGGCGACGAGCGCGTTCGCGTCGGGCGCCCGACCGTCGAGGACCAGTCGGGCGGTCGATCCGGCCGCCAGGACCGCCCACAGTTCGACGGCTTCGGCGAGCTGTCGCCGGGCGTCGGCCAGTCACGCCGGTACCTCGGGCAGGGCGGCCCGTTCGGTGCGGGTGCCGGTCGCGTACCAGCGCTCGAGTGCATCGAGCGAGCCGCGGAGGAACAGCGGGGGCGCGTTTCGGAAGATGCAGTCGAGGGTGGGTGCGGCGGGTTCGGCCTTGAGGAACCGGCGCCGGTAGGTGACGGCGGAGTGGACCAGGGGCAGGCTGGCCTCGGCCGCCCGGACCGCGTCGTGGGGCGTGTGTGCAGCCTCGGCGCGGGCGACGGTGACGCACGCGGCCCGGTAGCGGGTGTAGGCGTCCTCGAGTTCGGCCTTCTTCGCCATCGGGGCGCCCGGATGGGTTGGACAGGTTGGTAAGGAACTGATTGTGTCGCATCGTGCTGACGATATCAAGCACGTAGCGCGGAGGTGTTCCGAGTGGGCCGGGATCAGTTTAGCGCCCCGCGCCTGGCCAAACGGCGAGCGCCAGGGCGACGACCAGATCGTCGTGGCCGCCGTGCGACCCGGCCCCGAACGTCTCGTGCGCGTGGGGTGTGATGGTGATGCGGAAGTCGGCCAGTTAGCGCTGGAGTGCCGGGGCCTCGGGCAATCCGCTGGCGACCTTCAGCCGGCCCGAACCGAGCAGTTCCTGCACGTTGGCCACGAGGAGCTTCTTGGGCGCCCGCCACCCCGAGGTGACGGTGAGCGGGCGGATCGTCGCTTGGATGGGTAGTGTGTGAAACAGATCCACACCCGTCTCGTCAACCATCCACTCCCACCGGTATCCTCTGCCGGCGGGCCGATCGGTTATCGCCGGTTCCGCCGGGCGGCGAGCGGGTCGAACTCGTCGCCGAACACGTACGGCACATCGATCGGTTGCGGGCGATCAACGAACACCCCGGAGAGGGTCAGCCGCTCGCCGGCGGCGAGGGTCTCGTTCATTACTCCCCCGCCGTCGTCGTGGTCGTGCCCGAGGACGTGCCCGATCTCGTGCATCAGGACCGACAGCAGGTCCATCCGGTTCTGCTCGCCTTGATCGCCCGGCGTGGTGAACTCGCGGTCGTCCCACGGCGTGGGATCGACGAACCAGCCCCACCCGGCCGCGTCGTCGTCCAGCCAGATCGTGTTGCCGGAGACCATCCCCAACGTCGTCCCGCCCAGGTCGGCGATGCGGACCGAGAGGCCGGCCAGGGCCGACGTGTCCGCCCCGGACGCCTGCCAGCGGGCGAGCGCCTGGGGAAGCAGTGGCTGCACGTCGGCGGCGGTGAGGGTCGCCGCGGGCGCGGCGTGACCCGCGGGGGGCGCCTCCGCGGCCCCCAGGGCCGGGCCGACCCCGCGGGTGATCGTCAGCGACCAGCTATTGAGCTTGCCCTTGTTGGGCCTCGCGCCGTCGCGGATCTCGAGCCGCCAGGTTCCTTGCGCCGGCTCCCCGTCGAAGGCGCTCAGGAGCCCCTCCGGCCGGAAGGTGCCGTTGAACGGGGCCGTGCCCGCGGTGATGGGTGTGAGCGCCTCGTCGTCGAGTGTGGTGACCCGGAAGTTGTCGCCGGTGCCGCCGACGCCTGTGAACAGTTCGACCCGGCGACCGGAGGGGCTGATGAGGTAGACCTCCAGTTCGCCGGCGCTGGGGTGGGTGATGTCCACCGTCACGTTCACGTCCAGGACCGAACCGGCGTGGGTGACCGTAATCGGCCAGGAGTAGGCCTTCAGGTCCGACGGGATGGCCGCGTTCGGACTGCTCGAATAGGTCGTAGTCACCGCGTCGAGCACGGTCACCGGCAGCGACGTGGCGCCGGTCGAGGTCAATGGGCCAGTGTACCGGCGGATGATCCCGCCCGCGCCACGGTCGGAGACGTACAGGTCGGCCCGGCCGTCGCCGTTGGCGTCCGGGCCGAAGCGCACGTCCGCCGTCCGGTCCAGCCCGCCTCCCGAGACCACCGTGCCCAGGAAGGCCCCTGTGGCGCTGTCGTAGCGGAGGACCTTCGAGTTGTAATAGCTCCCCACATACAGGTCGCCGTCAGGCCCGAAATCGAAGCCGTGGGGCCCGTCCAGCCCGTTCTCTCCCCGTCGGATGAACATGTCGTGGAACTCGCCCGACGCGGCGTTATACCGTGCAACGCCAAAGCCGGTTTGGATGTACAGGTAACCGTCCGGCCGGAATTTCATGTACCAAACGTAGCCGTCATCGGCTTCGTTGAAGACCGACCGTTGGCCGGTCACGGCGTCGAAACGCAGGATCTCCCGCGGGGTGGGCGTGTCGGCCAAGTACTGTGCGACGTACAAGTCGCCGTCGGGTCCGAATGTCAGCCCCATCGGGCTGTGGACGCTGCTGGCGCCGAGGTACTCGCTGACCGTGTCGGTCGCGAAGTCGTAGCGCAGAACCCGGTTGGTCCCCTGGCTACTGACGTAGAGGTTCCCGTCCGGGCCGAAGACGGCCCCGGATGGTAAGCTCAGCCCGTCGGCGGCCGTCATCAGGGTGCGCGCGTAGGCTCCGGTCGCACCGTCGTAGACGGCGACGTTGCTCGTGTCGAAGCCGGTGGCGTAAACATCCTGTACCCCGTCTGGCGTTCCGCCGGGACCGGTGACGTCCGGTCCGAAAAGCACGTGCCCGAGGTAGGATTGGCCCCCGCCCCCGGCGATCGTGCCGAGGGACGCCCAAGCCCCCCCGGCCACCGTCGCGGCGAATGTTTCCCCTCCGACGACGGCCGAGGCGGTGATGTTGCGGACCGCCGGCCCGGTCGCGTAGGTGTGGGTCGCCGTGCGGGGGTTACCGGTGAGGGTGTCGGTGGTGCCGTCACCCCAGTTGATGGTCCACCCGGTGACCGGGTCGCCCTCCGGGTCGGCGGCCGTCAGGTCCAACCGGTAGACGTCAGCGGTCAGCTCCGAGGCCATGTTCTCGGCCACCGTCGGCGGGCCGGAGATGAGTATGACGGGCGGCAACCCGGTCGGGACGAGCCGGTCCTCCAGGTGTTCGACGGCGAGCCGCCGGGCGGGTGTCGGGGCGGTGCGATCGGTGCGGCCAAGCCAGGAGCGGAGGGTGGGCAGCATGACGGGCTTCCGTTCGTGAGCCTGCGCGTTCCTCCCACGGGCCGGCGGCAGGCGGGCGCCGGTTGCGGGGCGAAGCCCGCCGGGGGCGGGTCGCACGTCAGGGGTCTACGGCAGACCCTGCCAACCCGGCGGATCGGTCACACCTTTTCGGAACTTTTTTCGGAAATGGATCCGGCCCGCCTGTGCGGCAGGCCGGAAATGAGTTGGAAGCCGTGACTGAGAATGATGTTGCGGCACTGCGAGTGCGCACGGCACGGGCGATTCAACCCGGTGGCGCCGCGCCCTTCGGTCGCGGCGGCGGGGCCACCGGGAGCGGGCCGTTGGGGACACGCGCGAGTTCTTGCAGGTTCTTGCTGGCGACCGGATTGTTCGGGTCGTACTCGAGGGTCAGCCGGAACTGCTCGGCCGCCTCGCTCCACTTACGGCCGGACACCAGCGCGAACCCCAGGTTGCAGTGGCACCGGGCCAGATCCTTTCGGTAGACCGCCTCGCCCGGGAACTCCGCGACCAGCCCGCGAAGGATCTCCAGCGGCAGGGCGAAGGCGTCGGCGGCCTCTGGCGCGTCGGGCTTTTGGTCGAGCAGCAGGTCGGTGTAGTCGAGGGCCTGGAGCGCCAGCCGGCGCCGGTCCTTGGGGGTCGCGCGCCACGCCAGCCGCTGCTCCGCCACCTCCAGACCCCGGCGGGCCACCCGCGTCGCCTCCGGTAACTGTCCCGCCTTCCGCAGCAGCCGGGACAGATCGACGCAGGTACTCGCCAACCCCGCGTGATACCGCACCACGCCCGGGGCTTCGAGGGCGAGCTTCTCGGCGTGGAGCAGGACGCTCCGGTACAGGCGCACGGCCTCGTCCGCGCGGCCGGTCGCCGCGCACCGGTCGGCGAGGACGGTGTAGGAGCCAGCCAGGGCATCCCGGTAGCGGTGGTCGCGGGTGCGGATGTCGTTCAGCCGCTCGAGGACACGGATCGAATCTCGCAGCAGCGTCTCGGCCTCTTCCTCGCGCTTCGTGGCGAGGAGCAGCAGCGCCAGATTCTTCTTCAGCGCCCCGTCCAGGAACTCCGACTCGGTGTCCGAGAACCCGCCCCGCTCCTCCCGAATCCGGGCGAGTAGAGCAATCCCGGCGCGGTAGAGGCTCTCCGCGTCGGCGGGCCGGCCGGCGTTCCGGAGCGCGGCCCCGCGGTTGCTGTAGACCGTGATCAGCACCCGGCGTGCGGATCGGTCTTCGGGGCGCTCCGCGACCAGCCGCTCCAGCGCCTCCTGCGGGGGCCGGAACGCCTGCTCGGCCTCGGCGTACCGCCGGGCCTCGGTGAGCAGGACGGCCAGGTTCACGCGGCACTCGGCCAGAACCAGCTGGTGGCCGGGGTCGGTCGATCGCCCCGCCAGTTCTGCGCCGCGCTGCCAGGCGCGCTCGGCGTCGGCCGCTCGGCCCGTGCGGTAGAGGAGCGTACCGAGGTTGTTGAGGTAGCGGGCCTGGAGTCGCGGGTACTCGGCGGACGCCGGATCCTCGGCCGCCAGTGCCTCGACGCGGGCGATCGCCTCGCCGAGTGCCGCCTCGGCCCCCACCGGATCGCCCGTCGCGCGGCGGATCAGACCCACCCGCGCCCAGGCCCGTGCGGCCTCGAACCGGGCGTCCGGCCCGGCCCCCGGATCGCGGCACAGATCCTCGTAGAAGGCCAGAGCCCCTTGGAGCAGGTCCCGTTGGAGTGGGGCGAGGCCCTCCTCGTCGGAGAGCCACTCCTCGAATACGCGGGTGTACAGGGTGTCGGCCGCGGCGCGGGCGAACCGGGTCCGCTCCGCCGCGCGGCGCAGGGCCGCGTCCTTCTGGCCGAGCGCCTTCTCGCGCTCGGCGAGGGCCTCGGTCTTCGCTCCGAGGGCCTTGTCCTTGTCCTCCTTCTGTTGCCACACCACGACGGCGGCGCCCGACGCCAGGGCGGCCGTTACCACCAGGAGTACACCCGCGGACCAGACCGCGGCGCGGTGCCGCCGAGCCCACTTCGCGGCGCGGTCGAGGGGTGTCGCGCGCCGGGCCCAAACCGGCTCGGAGTTCAGGAACCGGTTGAGGTCGTCGGCGAACTCCTGTGCGCTCGGGTAGCGGCGTGTGGGATCCTTGTCCATGGCCTTGAGGACCACCGTTTCCAGATCCCGCGGGATGCGGCGGTCCAGCGCCCGCGGCGCGGCCGGGTCGGCCGAGGTGATCTTCGAGAGTACCTCTTCGCGGCTCCCCCCGTCGAACGCCGGGGTCAGCGTCAGCAGTTCGTACAGGGTGGCGCCTAGCGAGTACACGTCGGACCGGTGATCGACGAGGTCGTGCCGGGCCCCGGCCTGTTCGGGGCTCATGTACCGCAGCGTGCCCAACAGATCCCCGGTCCCGGTCACGCCCGGATCACTGGTCATCTTGGCCAGCCCGAAGTCGGCCACGTAGAGTTGCCCGCGCCCGTCCACCAAGAGGTTGCCCGGCTTCACGTCCCGGTGGACCACGCCCAGCCCGTGGGCGTGCTCCAGCGCCTCGGACGCCTGGACGCCCCATTCCGCCACGCGCCGCACGTACCCCGCATCCGCCGGCGTCCGCGACGTCGCCCCGGTCCGCGCCTTCGACCGCGGGAGATCGTCGGTGGCGTCCGGGGCGAAGCTGCGGGTCGGGTCCTGGCCCCCGGGCGGCGCGGTCGGGGCCTGCGCCGGGGCCGCGGGCGCCGGGCGCTCATCGCCCCGCCGGTCGCGGATCAACTCGGCCAGGGAGCGTCCGTCCACGAACTGCATGGCGATGAAGTGGACCCCGCGGTCGCACCCGACCCCGTGGACCTTCACCACGTGCGGGTGGTCCAGACTCGCCGCCGCCAGCGCCTCGTTCTTGAACCGTTGGAGGTGCCGCGGATCCATGACCGCGGCGAACGGCAGCACCTTCAGCGCCACCTTCCGGCGCAGCGAGAGTTGCTCGGCCTCGTACACCACCCCCATCCCGCCCCGACCCACCTCACGCACGATCCGAAAGTCCCCCAGCGTCTGGGGCGCGGAGTACTCATCGGGTGGCGCGTCGGCCGAGTACACCGACAGCTCAGCGAGCCGCTCCAGGGTGGGTAACAGGCGCCGAGCCTCGGACGCCTGAGTCGGGTGCTGCCGTTCCACCTCCGCCCAGTCGATCGATTCACCCGCCCGCAGCCGGGCGGATAGGCGCTCGACCAACTCGGCCAGCTCGGCCGACCCACTGTTGGGGTCAGCGGCACGCGAACGGTTCATGACGACTCCCCGCGAACGAGATCGTGGAGGCGCTGGACGGCCCGTAACAGGCGCATCTTCACCGCCCCCTCGGACACGCCGAGCACCGCCGCCGCCTCGGCCGTAGACAGGTCCTCCAGATACCGCAGGACCAGAACCTCGCGGTCCGGATCGGGCAGCCGGTCGAGGGCGGCGCGCACCCGCTGCCGCTGTTCCTCCCGCTGTAACCGGCGACTGGGTCCGGTGGCGGAGGCGACCAGCCGCCCGGCCAGTTCCACGGCCGATTCCTCCGGCAGGCCGCCCGGCTCCTCGCGATCGATGGCCCGGCGGGCACGCAGGTGTCGGCGGCGGGCCGCGCCGAGCTGATCGGCGGCGATCTGGCGGAGCCACGGGTAGAACGGCAGGGGGCGGTGGGCCAGGTAGGCGTCGAGCCGGCGGGCGGCCTCGGCCAGCACCTCCTGGACGACGTCGGACGGATCGACCCTTGGGGCCAGCCGGGGATCGAGGCGGACCGCGACCATGCGCCGCAGCCGATCGCGGTGGTGGTCCAGGAGCCGGCCCCGGGCGTCGGGTCCACCGCCGGCGGCAGACGCCACGAGCTGATCGGTGTCGGGTTGGGGTGGGTGGGTCATGCGGTGGTCCCTCCGGGACTGACCCTGCCGGCGGGCGAAAAAGGTCACGGGGAATAATGGGATTCTCGGCCCGGTCGGCGGTAAGTGCAAGCGCCAATGCCACTTGCGAACCGAGTGGGAAACGAAGATTGATCGTGGGTGCCGGTCGCGTCTGGTCGGGAGTACGGGTCCGCGTCCGCGGGTTCGGCAGTCTTCGCGATCCCGGTTCGCTCGCGCCGGGTGTGGATCGGAGTTGAGGAGTTGATTGTGCCGCCTCGCGCTGACGGTATCAAGTACGTAGCGGCGACGCGGTCCGGGACCGGTCTATCGCCCCACGCCGTGCCAGGCGGCCAGCGCCAGTGCCACAACGAGGTCATCGTGCCCGCGGTGTGAGCCGGCACCGAACGTCTCGTTCGCGCGTGAGGTGATGGTGACGCGGAAGTCGGCCAGTTCGCGCAGGAGTGTCGGTGCCTCGGGCAGCCCGTCGGCGATCTTCAGTTGGCCCACGCCGAGGAGCCGCTGCACGTTGGCGACCAGGGGCTTCTTGGACACCCGCCACCGGCCGTTCGGCTCGATCCGCGCCCGCGAGCCGGAGGTGATCGTCAGCGGGCGGAGGGTTGCGCGGATCGGGAGCGTGCGGAGCAGATCGACCACTGGCTTGCCGACGCCGGTTTCGTCTACCACGAGCGTTCCGCCGGACAGCGGCGCGCGGTCGAACAGCGATACCAGCCGAGCCGCGACCTCCGGGTACGCCGTTCCCAGCGGTAGCCGTTCGAGATGCCGCACCCACCGCGAACACCGGGCCGTCCGCGCTCGCGGTGGCGATCCGCTCGACGACGGCGATGGCCGAGGGATCGCGTGCTTGGCCGAGGTCGGCTCCGGCGGTGAAGGGATTCATCGCAGTCCGCTCCACCACCAGCCCGAGGACAGGCCCCGGTTCGGCTCGATCACGGCGGGCGCCCAGGCGAAGTAGTAGCCGCTGTGCCGGTCGCCCTCCCACGCCGCCAGGGCCGTGGCCAGCACCAAATCGTCGTGATCGCGCTCGCGCCAAGCGGCCAGGTCGTCATCGAGTTTGGTCGGTACTTCCGCTTTGAACGTCTCCAGTTCCCGCAACAGCGTGTCCGCTTCGGTCAGGGCCTCGGCGACCTTGAGGCGCCCCGACTGCAACAGGAGTTGCATCAGGCCGACCAACTCGGTCCGGGGAACCAGCCACCCGCCCCGGTCGTCGGGCCGGGCCGTCAATCCGGCGGTCACGGTGGCCGGCTTGAGGGTTGCGCTCACCTTGGTGCGGCGCAGGGCCTCCACGACCGTCCGGCCGACCGCGGTGTAATCGACCACGATCGTCGTGCGGGCCAGCGGGGGCTTGGCGAACAGATCGACCACGCGGG
>CAZBXY010000041.1:0-35929 GCA_964495365.1 uncultured Frigoriglobus sp.
GGCGGGGTTCATCGCGGCGACCCTGCGCGGGCGGCGGGCGACCGCGGGCTGGTGGCTCGCGGCGGCCACGTGTCTGAAAGTCATCCCGGCCCTGCTGGTACTGTACCCGCTGGCGCGCCGCGACTGGCGCATGACCGGGCACTTCGCGCTGGGCCTCGTCGTCGGGTTCGGGCTGATCCCGCTCGCGGTCTTCGGCCCGGAGCGCGCCCTCTCGACCACAACCGCCTTCGTGGAAGGAACGATCCTGCCGGGCCTCACGAGCCAGCCCGGGCGCCTGTCGCGCGAGCTGACCGACATGACCTCCGGCGACAACCAGTCGGTGCAGGCGGTCATTCACAACGCCCTCCACCTGGACCGCGCGACCCGTCCGACCGCCGCCGCGCTCACCACGAAGCTCGCCCACGTCCTCATCGGTCTCGGCCTGCTCGCGTGGACGTTCCGCGCGGCCCGCCGAATAACAGACGAGCGATACCGCACGTTTTTTCTGCTCGGCGGGCTAACGATCCTGACCGTGCCGCTCGCCCCGGTGAACCACACTCATTACATGGTGCTCGCGGTGCCGGTGGTTTTCGGTTTGGTCTACCGCGAACTCGAACTTCGTAGGGAATTCTCCTGGAGCTTGGGGCTGACCGTTGTGGTCGTGCTGCATGTCGCTTCGGGCGTGATTCCCAGACTGCCGTTCCTCCCCTGCTACGACGTGACCCGCGATCTGGGCGTCACGATGCTCGGAACGCTCGTCGTCTGGTGGGCCGGGCTGGCGCTCCCGGCGCGCCGCAGGAACGCGAAGCGCCCCGCGCTGCCGCTCCCAATCTCGTTGGGCCGGTTGGCCAAATGACTTGAGGTTGGCGCCCGGATGGACTAGCATCGCGCTACCATGTCGAACAACGACCTCGCCGGCAAAGCGGCCCTGGTGTGCGGTGGCTCGCAGGGCATCGGGCAGGCCGCGGCTCGCGAACTCGCCGCCCGCGGCGCCGCGGTCACCGTGGTCGCCCGATCCGCGCCGCCGGTCGAAGATCGCGTCGCGTTCCTCCGCGCCGACCTCGAACGGATCGAGGAACTGATCCCGGTGCTGGAGCGGCAATTGCTGCAACCGCCGGCGTTCCACATTCTCGTGAACAACAGCGGCGGCCCGCCGCCCGGTCCGATCGCCTCCGCAACGGTCGAGCAGCTCCTCGCCGCGTTCCGCCAACACGTCCTCGCGTCGCAATTGTTGACGCAGTGGGTGCTTCCCACCATGCGCACCGCCGGCTATGGCCGCATCATCAATATCATTTCGACATCCGTTCGTGAGCCGATTCAAGGTCTGGGCGTTTCCAACACGATTCGCGGGGCGATGGCCGCGTGGGCGAAAACACTCTCCCGCGAGGTCGGCCGGTTCGGCGTTACGGTGAATAACGTGCTTCCGGGCGCCACGCGGACAGCGCGATTGGAATCGATCGTCAAACGAAAGTCCGAAACCAGCAACACCACGCCGGCGGAAATCGAAGCCCAACTGCGGTCTGAGATCCCAATCGGGCGGATCGCCGACCCGGCGGAAATCGGGGCGGTGATCGCGTTTCTGGCCTCGCCCGCGGCCGGCTACGTCTCCGGTGTCAGCATCCCGGTGGACGGCGGGAGGTTGCACTGTGTCTGACAGCCCGCGATTCCTGAACTACATAGGTGGGCGCCTTGTGCCGCCCACAGGCGCAGCATACCTGCCGGTGTTCGAGCCGGCCACCGGACAGCAATACGCCAAGGTCGCCGCGTCCGACGCCCGCGACGTGAGCGCCGCCTGCGAAGCCGCCGAGATTGCCTCTCCCAAATGGCGCGAAACCCCGACCGAAAAGCGCGCCGCGATTCTCGACGCCATCGCCAATCGGCTCGAAAGTCAGCTCGAACGCTTCGCGCAAGCCGAATCGAAGGACAACGGCAAGCCGGTATCGCTCGCCCGCGCGGTGGACATCCCGCGGGCAGTATCGAACTTCCGCTTCTTCGCCGGGGCGATTCAGCACTTCGCGAGCGAGTGCCACCCGACCTCCGCGGACGTTCTGAACTACACACTCCGACAACCGCTCGGCGTGGTCGGCTGCATCTCGCCGTGGAACCTGCCGCTCTATCTCTTCACCTGGAAGATCGCCCCGGCGCTCGCGGCCGGGAACTGCGTGGTCGGTAAGCCTTCTGAAGTGACGCCGGCGACCGCGACGATGTTCGCTGAGCTGTGTACCGAAGCCGGCCTGCCGCCGGGCGTGCTGAACGTCGTTCACGGCACCGGCCCGGACGTGGGCGAGGCGATTTGCACACACCCCGCCATCAAGGCGATTTCCTTTACCGGCGGAACGAAGACCGGGTCGCGGATCGCGAGCGTCGCGGCCCCGCTGTTCAAGAAGCTCTCGCTCGAACTGGGCGGGAAGAACCCGGTCCTCATCTTCGACGACTGCGATTTCGAGCAGGCGATTGCGACCACGCTCCGCTCGTCGTTCTCAAACCAGGGCGAAATCTGCCTGTGCGGCTCGCGGGTCTTCGTGCAGGACGCCATTTATGACCGCTTCCGCACCGAATTCGTGAAGCGCGCGAAAGCCCTCCGCGTCGGCGACCCACTCGAATCGACGACCGAACAAGGCGCACTCGTTTCCGCCCAGCACCACGCGAAGGTCCGAAGCTACCTCGCGCTGGCCCGCGAAGAGGGCGGCACGATCCTCTGCGGCGGTGAACCAATCTCCCCACAGGGCCGCTGCGCGAACGGCTGGTTCCTCGCGCCCGCGGTGATCGAGGGACTTTCGCCGGCGTGCCGCACGAGCCAGGAAGAAATCTTCGGCCCGGTTGTGACACTGCACCGCTTCCGAACCGAAGACGAAGCGGTTAGCCTCGCTAACGGCACGCCCTACGGCCTCGCGTCGGTCGTGTGGACGCAAGCGCTCGACCGCGCGCACCGCGTCGCGGCGAACCTGCACGCGGGTATCACCTGGGTGAACTGCTGGATGGTTCGCGATTTGAGAACGCCCTTCGGCGGGGTAAAACAGTCCGGTGTGGGCCGCGAGGGCGGCTGGGAAGCACTCCGCTTCTTCACGGAACCGAAAAACGTGTGTCTCAAGTTGTCGTAGCATAGTTTTGGGAGATTCCAGATGAAGGCAGTCATTCCGCCTTTGTGCATTGCCACTGCATCTTTACTTTCAGTCGTGGTGTTGATCGGATGCGGGCAACCTGCCAACACGGGGGACACCGGTGTGACGATCACCCTGCGCGATTGGCCGGACCGGCACATCACTGGCGGTGACGGTGAGGTGGCGAACCTGCATCACCTGTCAGTTGATAAGAAAGTGGTCGATGTCTGGTCGGACTGGGGCATAGGTTCAGTGCTTTCAGACATTAAAGTGCTAATTGGCTTACGAGAGCACACACGGGATGAATTGAAGAATTGGAAAGTAAGAATTACGTGTCCAACAATTATACCCGAATTTACCACGTCAACAACAAACATAGGCGACGGGATATTTGCACAGCATCCCGATTACAAAAATGGAGTGGTGGTCTTTAGAGATTGCTTTGGCACAGACCCGGACCCGCCCCAGCGTAGAAGACACCTTTTTGTCGGCTCGCATACGATCACCGTCGAAATACTTGATGAGCAGGACCGTGTTAAAGGGCAGGCCGCACTTTCTATGACGGTCTTCAGACCCGGCCCCCCCCCCACCCACGGTAATACGACCCGAACGACTCCGGCCCATATCTCATCTTATCATGTCGGAGGAATACTAATGCTCCGCTCACCGCTCAATTTCAAGCGCTGGATCGACGAGCACCGGCACCTCTTCAAGCCGCCGGTCGGCAACAAGATGGTGTGGGAGGACGCCGACTTCATCATTATGGTTGTCGGCTCCAATACGCGCCGCGACTTCCACGTGAATGAAGGTGAGGAGTTCTTCTATCAGGTCGAAGGCGACATCACATTAAAGGTTCAGGACAACGGCAAAATCGTGGACATCCCGATCCGCGAGGGCGAAATCTTCCTGCTCCCGCCGCGGGTGCCGCACTCGCCGCGGCGCCCGGCAAATACTGTCGGCCTCGTGATCGAGAAGAAGCGCTTACAGGACGAACTGGACGGCTTCCAGTGGTACTGCGAAGAGTGCGGCAACAAACTGCATGAGGAATTCGCCCACATCACCAACATCGTCACCCAGCTCCCACCGCTATTAGGGCGGTTCTATAGCGATGAATCTCATCGCGTATGTCAGAAGTGCGGCGCACGGTTTCCTGACCCAAAGTAGTAGGCACACTCCGTGTGCCGTCGCTTCTCCACTCGTATCGCAACGGCACACGGAGTGTGCCTACTACTTTGAAGACTAATGCTCACCATCGACATTCATACTCACATCCTGCCGCAACACCTGCCGCGGTGGGCCGACCGGTTCGGCTACGGCGGGTTCGTCGAACTCGCGCATCACGCCCCCGGCTGCGCGCGGATACTGATCGACGGCAAGCCCTTCCGCGACATCGAAATGAACTGCTGGAGCGCCGAGAAGCGGATCGAGGAGTGCGAGGCGTGCGGCGTTCGCGTGCAGGTGCTGAGTACCGTCCCGGTGATGTTCGGCTACTGGGCGAAGCCCGAACACGGCTACGAGGTCTCGCGGTTCCTCAACGACGACATCGCCGAGACCGTGCGGAAGTACCCCAAGCGGTTCGTGGGGTTGGGCACGCTCCCGATGCAAGCCCCCGAACTCGCTGTGCGCGAACTCGACCGCTGCGTCAACGAACTCGGCTTCCGCGGGGTGCAAATCGGCTCGAACGTCAACCAACTGGCATTGAACACCAGTTCACTTTGGCCTATCTTCCAGCGTGCGGCCGAACTCGGCGCCGCGGTGTTCGTTCACCCCTGGGAGATGTACGGCCGCAACGAACTGAACCAATACTGGATGCCGTGGCTCGTCGGGATGCCCGCCGAAACCGCGCGCGCGGTCGTGTCGCTGATCTTCGGCGGCGTGCTGGAGAGACTGCCGAATCTCCGCATCTGCTTCGCCCACGGGGGCGGTTCGTTCCCCGCGACGATCGGCCGTATCGAGCAGGGGTTCCGCTGCCGCCCGGACCTCTGCGCGGTCGATAACGCGGTGAACCCGCGTGCGTACCTGCGGCGCATCTTCGTCGATTCGCTCGTTCACGACGCCCGCGCACTGCAATACCTCCTCGACGTGATGGGATCGGACCGCATCGCACTCGGCAGCGACTACCCGTTCCCGCTCGGCGAGGCCGAACCCGGCGCGCTCATCCGCTCGATGAACCTCCCGCGCGACGTGCAGGAGGATCTGTTCTTCCGAACGGCGTGTTCGTGGCTCGATGTGGAGCCTGAGCAGTTCGAGTAACCACGAGGGCGTGTCATGCGCCACATCTCGTTTCGTCGCTGCGTCGATCTGTCGATTCCACTCGACCCGCGCGGACCGCAGCCGAACGCCTACGGCGCGTCGCCGGCGACCGCGCGGCCCTACGCTGGCGACGGGTTCCTCCTCGACACGCAACAAGGTGGCTCGTGCAACTGTGAAGTTCTCACGCTGACTCCGCACTGCAACGGCACGCACACCGAGAGCGTCGGGCACATCACCCGCGAGCGGTTCCCACTCTCCGCGGTGCAAATTCCGCAGTTTTTGACGTGCGCGGTGATCTCGGTGACGCCCCACGGCCGCGAGATTCGTACGGAACATCTCGGCGCCGTTGCAGAATACACCGAATCGCTGGTTGTTCGCACGTTGCCGAACGACGCATCCAAGCGCACGCGGCACTGGGAGAACGACACCACGCCGTACTTCACGCTCGACGCGATGGCGGTGATTCGCGTACGCGGCATCAATCACCTGCTGGTCGATCTGCCGTCGCTCGACCCGCTATTTGATGGCGGTGTGCTCGCGGCGCACCGCGTGTTCTGGGACGTGCCGCCCGGCTCGCAGGAACTGCCCTCAGCGGAAGCGTGCCGCCGGACGGTGACGGAGATGATCTTCGTTCCCGACGAGGTGCCGGACGGTCGCTACTTGCTTACGTTACAGTTCCCGCACATCATCACGGATGCCGTGCCGTCTCGCCCCATCCTCTTTGAGATGGACGAGAACGAATGACGCTCGATGACTTCCGCCACCAAGCGGCCGAACTCGACCGCGCCGACCCACTCGCCTCATATCGAGAGCGGTTCTGCATCCCGCGACACACTGACGAGACCGAAACCGCGTACCTGTGCGGAAACTCGCTCGGCCTCGCCCCGCGAGCCACGCGCGAATGCGTCGAACGCGAACTCATCGCGTGGGAAGAACTCGGCGTCGAGGGGCATTTCAAGTCTGAAAAGCCGTGGGTGTCGTTCCACGAGTTGTTCGCTCCACACCTCGCGCGAATCGTCGGCGCAAGCCCGCACGAAGTCGTCGCGATGAACACGCTCACGGTGAACCTGCACCTGATGCTGTCGAGCTTCTACCGCCCGACCCGCGAACGGTTCAAGGTACTCGTCGGGCACACCGCGTTTCCTTCGGATCGGTACGCGCTTGCCTCACACATCGCCCTTCGGGGCTATGCGCCAGAAGATGCGATCATTACCGCTCAGCCGCCGGCGACGGACCACGCGCTTCGCACGGAAGATGTCGTCGCGCTCATCGAACAACACAGCAGTTCGCTCGCGCTCGTGCTGATGGACGGCGTGAACTACTACACCGGCGAGTTCATCGACATCGCGGCCATCACACAGGCCGCGCATGAGCAGGCAATCATCGCGGGGTTCGATCTCGCGCACGCCGCGGGCAACGTAGTACTCGCGCTTCACGACTGGGACACCGACTTCGCCGTGTGGTGCCACTACAAGTACCTTAACGGCGGCCCCGGATGCGTCGCGGGGGGCTTTGTGCACGAGCGCCACGGCTTCGCCCGCGACCCGCTGCCGCGCATGGCCGGCTGGTGGGGCCACGACAAGCACAGCCGGTTCGCGATGGGGCCGGAGTTCGAGCCGATCCCCGGCGCGGAGGGGTGGCAGCTCAGCAACCCGCCGCTGTTCTCGCTCGCGGCGCTGTTGCCCTCTCTCGAACTGTTCTCCGAAGTCGGGATGTCGCGCCTCCGCACGAAAAGTGAAGCGCTGACGGGCTTCCTCGAACGCGGACTGCGCGAGTTGCTCGCGGAGCGCGTCGAGATTATCACGCCATCCGACCCGATGCGCCGCGGGTGTCAGTTGTCGGTTCGGGTGAAGCAGAACGCGAAGCAGGCGTTCGCGGCGCTCGGCGCG
This sequence comes from uncultured Frigoriglobus sp., assembly GCA_964495365.1. Taxonomy (GTDB): domain Bacteria; phylum Planctomycetota; class Planctomycetia; order Gemmatales; family Gemmataceae; genus Gemmata. The sequence continues at coordinate 7,223 of CAZBXY010000041.1, forward strand.
AACGGCGTGATCTGCGACTGGCGCGAACCGGACGTGATCCGGCTGGCCCCGGTGCCGCTGTACAACCGTTTCGCCGATGTCGTGCGCTGTCTGGAGGTACTGTCGGCGACCAGTTCCCGGGGTTGAAACCCCGGGCTATTGCCCGGTGACCCTTTCAGGGTCACGTTGGTTTTTTGGACCCCGAAGGGGTCACCGTCTAATAGCCCGGGGTTTCTAACCCCGGGAATCGGAACGAATGGACGAGCCATGAGTGAAATCACCCTCGTCGGCGGCGGGCTGTCCGGTGCATTGCTCGCGCTGATGCTGGCGCGCCGCGGGGTGAAGGTCACCGTGTACGAGCGCCGGGCGGACGTGCGCGCCGATCAGATCGAAGAGGGCCGCTCGATCAACCTCGCGCTCTCGGTTCGCGGCATTCACGCCCTTCAACAGGTGGGGCTGGATTCGGTCGTACTCGCGCAAACGATCCCGATGCGCGGTCGGTTCATTCACCCGGTGAGCGGAAACACCGCGCTCATCCCCTACGGACACCGGCCGGACGAGGTGATTCACTCCGTCGGACGCCGCGGGCTGAACGCGCTGTTGCTCGACGCGGTCGCCCGCGAGCCGAACGCCACCGTTCACTTCCAGCACCGTTGCACGGGCTACGATCTGCGCACGCGAACGCTGTCGCTCCGCGACGAAGCGACCGGGCACTCTTTATCCGCCGAAGCCACGGTCGTGATCGGCACCGACGGCGCGGCCTCCGCGGTGCGGCTCGCGCTCGTGCTCCACACGCGGATGAACTACTCGCAGGAGTACCTCGAACACGGGTACAAGGAACTCACGATCCCGCCGGCGGCAGACGGCTCGTTCCGCATCGAGCCGAACGCGCTGCACATCTGGCCCCGCGGCGGGTTCATGATGATCGCCCTGCCCAACCTCGACCGCTCGTTCACCTGCACGCTGTTCCTCCGGCACAGCGAGTTCGAGCACCTTTCGACGCAAAAAGCCGTGAGCGGCTTCTTCGAGAAGACGTTCCCCGACGCGGTCCCGCTCCTTCCGAACCTCGAAGACGAGTTCTTCCGCAACCCGACCGGCGGCCTCGTGACGGTGCGGTGCGCGCCGTGGCACCACGAAGGGCAGGCGCTCCTGCTCGGCGACGCGGCGCACGCGATCGTCCCGTTCTTCGGGCAGGGAATGAACTGCGCGTTTGAAGATTGCGAAGTGCTGACGGAACTGTTCGACGAACACCGCGGCGACTGGGCCGCGGTGTTCCCGCGGTTCTTCGAGGCCCGCAAGCGCAACACCGACGCCATCGCGCAGCTCGCCCTCGACAACTTCATCGAGATGCGCGACACGTCCGGCGACCCGCGGTTCGCGCTCAAGCGGCAACTCGAACACCTCCTGGAGGACCGCTACCCCGGGCGGTTCGTGTCGAAGTACGCGATGGTGTCGTTCCACCGGTTCCCCTACTCCGAGGCGCTCGCCCGCGGGCGCGTGCAGGACGCGATCCTGATGGACGCGTGCTCGCGCGCGGGTTCGCTGGCGGTGATCGACGCGGACGCGGTGTTCGCGCAGCTCGGCGCGCGGGGGGAAAATCCGAAAAACTGATCTTGATTTCAGTTGTGATATTTCGTACAGTTAAATAGTTTTACAGATGAGGCCGCTTTGTGACCTCGCGAGGCGACTGCGCGCCCGTGTTCGTGTGCGAAGCACAAATACCCTCAAGGGAGTCGGAGAAACCCGCAAGTTAGTTGGCAATCTTGGCAATCTTAAGCGAAATCCCCTGGGGAAACGCAGAAATCCGAAGAGTGCCAGTTGGCAATCTTGGCAACCTTCGATTTTACCAAGCATTACTATTCGACCGTTCATGTCCCCGGGTGCGACGGAACGCGCCGGTGCGAGCGAATGACCCTTTCGACCGGTTCCGCGCCGCGGTACACTGCGCTCACTACTTCGGGGAGCTGTTGCCATGACCCGCGCCGCCGTGCTCGTGCTGTTTGCCGCTTCCCTACTGACGTTCTCGACCGGGTCCGAGGTCGTGCGCGCCCAGCCCGCGCCGATGCCCCCGGCCGCCAAAGCGGACGGGAAGAAGGTCGATGGGTTCACCGGGCGCACCAAAGAGGGCAAGGCCCGGCTCCTGAAGGAGTTCGGCGGCAGCGAGGAGGGCGAGGAGGCGGTGATGCTCGGCCTCGCGTGGCTCGTGCAGATGCAGAAGCAAGCGGGCAACTGGCAGTACGACTCCGGGCACGCGAACGACCTCGCCGCGGCCACCGGGATGGCGGTCCTGGCGTTCACCGGGGCCGGGCAGTCGCACAAGGAGGGCCGCTACAAGCAGACCGTGCAGGCCGGCGTCAACTGGCTCGTCAACGACATCGACATGACGCAGGGGCCGGACCGCGGCAAGTTCCGCACCGTCACGAACATGTACTCTCAGGGGATCGCGAGCCTGGCGCTGATCGAGGCCTACGGGCTGACCCACGACCCGGAACTGAAGGGCCCGGCGCAGGCCGTCGTCGATTTCATCCAGAAGGCGCAAGGGCCGCGCGGGAGCTGGGGCTACTCGCCCCGCACCGACAACGACACGTCGATTCTCGGCTGGCAGATTCAGGCGCTGCATGCGGCGCAACTGACGCAAGACCTCGTGGTCGATCCGAAGGTGATCGAAAAGGCGATCAAGTTCCTCGACTACGTGAGCAACCGGCGGGGGCAGACCAAAGCGACCTACGGGTACGGCGGACCGGACGGAGCGCCGGCGACGTCGCTCACCGCGATCGGGCTGTTGTGCCGGTACTACGTCGACAACTGGCGCCGCGACAACCCGAGCTTCGCCGAGGGATCGAAGGGACTGATGAAGCGCGCGGTGACCTCCAACGTGCGCCAACTCGACATGTACTACTACTACTACGCGACGCAAGTCGTCCGGTTCTACGGTGGCGAGGAGTGGAAGACCTGGAACGAAGGCCCGGCCGGCGCCGACGGCACGCGCAAGGGCGGCCTCGCCGATGTACTCTTGAAGCTCCAGGTCCGCACGCCGACCGATCGCGGGAGCTGGAACCCGAACATCGACCCCAACGGCCTCAGCTTCGGTCTGCAGTGCGGCCGGCTCGGCACCACCTGCATGTGCCTCTTGACGCTGGAAGTGTACTACCGCTACACGCCCGAATCCGAGAAGGACAAGAAGGAGAAGTGAAGCGCCGCAAGCGGCCCGAACCGTTCGTGGCGACCCGCTGAAACGGGTCGGTCTTCTTTCGTGTCGGTTTCCGGCCGATGGTTTTTGTCTCTCGTGGCGATGGCTTTTCGGTGCCGGCCCACAAGGCCGCGGTCGGGATCGCCGTGCGGGGACCGCAAGGGGCTCGGCCCGACGCTCCCGGCCCCGACCTCCGGCCCGACCGACCGATCCCGCGCTGCCCGAGCCGGCGCACCGGACCCGGCCGAGCAGAACCCTACTCGCCGGCCGTGTTGGTGACCGGAACCGCGGCCCTCGTACAAAGGCGGGTGCAGAAAGTTCGGGGCGCCCTTCGCGCCGACCCCGGGGCCGCGGTAGAGTAAAACCGCTTCTGCGGATCGGCCCCGATGTGAACCCGCGGCCATGCACGTCGCCGTCGTTATACTCCTGGCGGTCGTCCTCCTGACCCCGGCGGTCACGCTGGGCGTGCGGTACTGGCAGTACCGCAACTGGCCCCCGTTCCTGTGGAAGGGCCGGGTGAGCCACTGGGCCGAAGCGCTCCGGCTCCAGCGCGACCAGTTGCGGCGTGACGACCGACCGACCGACGATCTGGCCGCGCTGTTCGACGACCACTTCGAGCGGCACCTGAAATCGATCCCGCTGGAGGCCCTCGACGAGTACCCCGGGATCGGGCCTGCCACCGTCGCCCGGCTCCTCGATGCCGGCCTGCGGACCATCGGGGCCGTTACCCGAACCCGGTTCGAGTCGATCTCGGGGATCGGCCCGACCCGCGCGACGGCCCTGCGCGACGCGGTCAAGGCGCTGGTTCGGCAGGCCCGGTCGCGGTTCGAGGCCGGGACGTGCCCGGAGGCCCAGGAGTACCGGCTCCGGGCCGACGCCCTCCGCGCCGAACACCAGCGCCGACACGAGGAGCGGGAGCGCAAGTTGGCCGCGGTCGAGGCCGCCCGGCAGGCGGTCGAGCCGTTATGGGACATCGCCCGCAGAATCACGTTCTGGACCTACCTGTTCCACCGCGACGCGCCGGGCGTCAGCGAAGAGGTCATGAACCGCCCGCTGCCGACCGTCGTTATCGCGCCCCCACCGGCGCTCCCGGTCGCCACGGTCGTCGCCGTTCCGCCCCCGGTGACGATCACCGGTCCGGTTGCAGCGGCGAAGCCGGCCCCGCCGGGCGCCGTCGCTCCACCGCCAACCGTTGCCCCTCCACCCGTCGCAGTCGTCCCCCCTCCAGCCCCAATTACTCCATCGGCCCCACCGCCGACCGCTTCGCCAGCGAGCGGGGCGCACCCGTGGTTGCCGCGGATGCGGGCGTTCGCCCGGTTCGCGTTCGTGATGGCCAAGTCGGACGGCCGGGTCGCCCAGTCGGAGCGGGCCGTGATCCGGGCGTTCCTCGCGGCCCAGTTCGGGCACCACGACGCACTGGCCCGGCACATCGACCCGCTGATGGAACAGACAGAGGCCGCGATCCCCACCGAGGCCGAGGCTCTGGCCGAGGCGCGGGCCGTCACGACCCTGCTGGAGCGTCAGGAACTGTACCGGGTCGCCGAACAGATCGCCGACGCCGCCGGCGACCGCAAGCCGCGCGAGCGCGACGCCCTCGAACGCATCGCCACCGCGCTCGGGATCACCATCGCCTCGCCCACCGCGCCCACTGTGAGCGTGCCAGCTCCGCCGACTCCGGTCGCGCCGGTCGTGGCCGCTCCCGCCCCGCCGCCCGATCCGCGGACCGCACTGGAGATCCCGCCGGGAACCGAACTGAACCCGGAGCTGATCCGCCGGAAGTACTCGCTCCTGGCCGGCAAGGTCGATCCCACGAAGGCCCGCGACATGGGGCCGGAGTTCGCCCGGTTGGCGGAGGAGAAGGTCGCCCGGCTGCGGGCCGCGGCCGAGACCTTGATCGCCCCGTTCGGCGAACCGCTGGAGAAGCCCGCCGCCCCGCCCCCACCGGCCGACCCGCGCCATAACCCCGACCTCGACGATTTCTTCGGAGGCTGACCCGTGTCCCTGTTCGACGACTTCCCGCTCACCGAACTCGACCAGAAGGCGCACGCCGTCCTCGGCGACAAGGTCGTCATCAAGTCGCTCGCCCAGCAGTCGGCGCTCCAGCAACTGCCCCGGTACGTCTCCGAATATCTGATCGCCAAGTACGTCCAGCCGGAGACCTGGAAGGACGACCTGGCGAAGATTCGGGCCAAGATCAAGGAACTGCTCCCCGATCTGGAACACCGCGAACTCCTGAAGGAGAAGTTGCTGAGCCGGGGCGAGGTGACCCTCATCGACCACATCGAGGTCCGGGTGGACCTGCGGGGCGGTCAGCGGTGGGCGCGGGTGCCGGCGCTGAACGACCCGAAGGTGCGGGTTCCGGCGCCCCTGGTCGAGCAATCGCCAGGGCTGTTGCTCGGCGGGTTGTGGGGCACGGCGAAGGTTCGCTACACGCCGGAAACCGACCCCGACGCGCCCAACGAGTTGGCGTCGTTCACCCCGTTCCAGATCGGCCCGCCCGACGTCGCGGCGTACCGGGCGGCCCGGGGCCAGTTCACCTCCGACGAGTGGGCCGCGCTGGTGCTCCAGAGCGCCGGGTATTCGGCCGGCGCGTTCCCGGACCGGCGCACCCGGCTCTTGTTGTTTGCCCGGATGGTCCCGCTGGTCGAGCGGAACGTCAACCTCATCGAGCTGGGGCCACGCCAGACCGGCAAGACGTTCCTCTTGCGGAACCTCTCGCCGCGGGTGTTCACCCTTTCGGGCGGACGGACGACGCCGGCGAACCTGTTCGTCAACCTCGCCACGAAGCAGGTCGGGATCCTCGGCACCCGCAAAGTTGTTGTCTTCGACGAGATCGCGCACACGACGTTCGGGGACGAGGACGCGACCATCTCGACACTCAAGGACTACATGGAGAGCGGGAACTTCAGCCGCGGGGCGCTGGCGTTCGCGGCCGACGCCGGGCTGGTGTTCACCGGGAACCTCGACGTGGACGGGAGCCTGCCGCACCCGAAATACGCGCACCTGCTCGAGCCGCTCCCGGACGAACTGGTCGATTCGGCGTTCCAGGATCGCATCCACGGCTACATCCCGGGCTGGGAGATCCCGAAGATCGCGCCGGGTTCGCTGGCGACCGGGGTCGGGTTCGTGACCGATTACTTCGGCGAGGTGCTGGCCCGGCTGCGGGAGGAGTCGTTCGCCGACCGGGTGCGCGGGGTGTCGATGCACCCGGGCCTGACCCGGCGCGACCAGACCGCCGTCGAGCGGCTTGCCTCGGGCCTGCTGAAGATCCTGCACCCCGACGGGCACGCGACCGACGCGGAGGTGCAGGAACTGGTCACCTTCGCGTGCGAGTTGCGGCAGCGGGTGCATCAGCAGTTGTGCGCGATCGCGCCGGGCGAGTTCAAGGCGAAGCTGATCGCCCCGGCGTTGGTCGGCGCGCACTCGGCGCCCGACCTCCAGCCGCGGGCGGTGGCCCCGGAGAAGGACCGGCTGAACACCGAGGCGGTGGTCGGTGCGGTAACGGGGCTGGCGGTGCTGACGAGCGGGGCGCAGGAGTTCGGCGGGGACGTGATCCTGATCCAGGTGTCGGCCCTCAACGGGTCGCCGAAGGTCGAGGTGACCGGGATCCACGGGGCGGAGCTGCGGGACTCGGTGCGGGCGGTCTACAACCTGATCCGGGCGAACTTCCGCGCGTTCGACATCCCCGAGCAAAGACTGAAGTCGCAGACGGTGGCGGTCCACCTGGTGAAGATCGCGCAGCCGAAGGACGGCCCATCGGCGGGTTTGGCATTTTTGGTCGGGATCGTTTCGGCGCTGACGAACAAGCCGATCAAGCCGGGGTTCGCGTTTTCGGGCGAGGTGGCGCTGCACGGGGAGGTGGGGGCGGTGGGCGGGCTGGTCCACAAGATCGGGGCCGCGGTCAAGGCAGGCCGCACGCACGTCGTCATCCCGGCGGCCAACGCGGGCGTTGTCGCCGAGCTTTCGGCCGATGTGCGGGCCGCCGTTACGGTCCACCCGGTCGCCACCGCCGGCGAGGCCCTGGCCCTGGCTCTCGGCGAGTGACCGCAGCCGCAACGAACCGGATCCGACGCGAGCGATCCCTTGTGTTGCAGTTCTACGGTGCATAGTATCGAGTTTTTCAAGCGATGTGATAAGGATCGGGTCGTATGGTCCGCCTGTTGATCTTCGCGTGTTCTGACCGAAAGCGGACCACCCGGCGCCGACGGCCCGCGCTCGACGGGTACGACGGGCCCGCATTTCAGGTTCTGCGCAAGTACCTGAGAGCGCACGGCGGGACCAACCTGGTGGTGCTGGTCCTGTCGGCCAAGTTCGGGTGGATCCCCGTCGGACCGGAAGATTCCCGCTTACGACGTACGTATGACTCGGGCGCGGGGCGCTGCGTTCGCGCAGCTGCGCGGCCGGTTCTCCGAATCGCGGTATCTCGAAATCGGCCTTTGCGTGGGCCGACAGTATTTGTTGGCTCTCGAAGGGTACGAAAACATCGTTCCGCGGGGACCGCGATCACCGCTCTCGGTGGTGGGCTCGGGCCGCGACTCACCCGACCCCGCGACTGGTTACGAAATCCCCGGCGCGAGCGGTTCGGTGCCGCGTTTCCCTTCCCGTTGCACCGGACGGCGAGTTCTTGACGCGCCCTTCCGAACACCCGGTCGCGGCCTACTACAACTCCTCCGGGCCTCGCCCGGACACAGGGAGGGGCGCCACTTGGCAGACGATGCGACGCGCGTGAACGTCCTGCTCGTCGACGACGAACCGGCCAACCTGCTCGCGCTGGAAGCCGTTCTCGGGGACCTGGGGCCGAACCTGGTCCGCGCCACGTCCGGGGAAGAGGCCCTGCAGCACCTCCTCGAAACGGACTTCGCGGCCGTTCTGCTCGACGTCCGGATGCCGACTCTCAGCGGGTTCGAGACGGCCGAGCGCATCCGCGCGTGTCCGCGGTCGCGGGCCACCCCCATCCTCTTCCTCACCGCCGCCGAAGGGGGCGGGTTCTCGGCCGAGCGGGCCTATGCGCTGGGCGCCGTCGATTACCTGACCAAGCCCCTGGTGCCCGTGGCCCTGCGCGCGAAGGTCGCGGTGTTCGTGGACCTGTACCAGAAGACCGAGGCGCTCCGGGCGGCCGAGCGCGAGCTGGTTGAGGCCCGGTTCCGGTTCCTCCTCGACTCGCTCCCGGCGCTGGTCTCCTACGTCGGCCCCGACCACCGGTACGCGTTCGTCAACCGCGCGTACGAGACCTGGTTCGGGCACCCGCGCGCGGCGGTCGTCGGCCGGGCCGTCCGAGAAGTTCTGGGCGAGGCGGCGTGGGCGGCCGTCGGCCCGCGCCTGGACCGGGCGCTGGCCGGGGAGGTCGTCACCTACGAGGGCGAACTGGCCTACAAGGACGGCGGGCCGCGCCGGGTTCACGTCGCGTACACGCCCGACCGCGACCCCGCGGGAGGCGTCCGGGGCGTCGTGGTTCTCGTGACCGACGTGACCTCCCGGTGGCGGGCCGAGGAGGCGCTGCGGGCGAGCGAGGAGGAGTTCCGCACCACCTTCGAGCGGGCCGGGGTCGGTAAGGGGCACACCGACCCGGTGACCGGGCGGATCGTGCGGGTGAACCCGGCTCTCTGCGAACTCCTCGGTTATTCGAGCCCCGAACTCCTGGCCCGGACCATCAGCGACATCACCCACCCCGACGACCGGGGCGAAAGCGAGGAGCGGTTCCGGGCCCTCGTCCGCGGGGAGGTGCCCCAGTACGCCATCGAGAAGCGGTACGTGCGCAAGGACGGGGCGGTCATCTGGGTGCGGGTGACGGCGACCGTGGTCCGCGCGCCGGACGGCCACCCGGTGCGGGCGTGCGCCATCATCGAGGACATCACGGCCCGGAAGCGGGCCGAGGCGGCGCTGGCCGAGGAGAGCCGGCGCAAGGACGAGTTCCTGGCCACCCTGGCCCACGAGCTCCGAAACCCGCTGGCCCCCATCTGTAACGGGCTGGCCCTGCTCCGGATGGCCCCCGCGGGCGCCCCGGCGTCCGAGCGGGTTCTGGACATGGTCGAGCGGCAACTGGCACACATGGTGCGGCTCATCGACGACCTGCTCGACGTCTCCCGTGTCAGCCGCGGTCGGCTGGAACTACGGCGACAGCGGGTAACGGTCCGGGCGGTCCTGGACGCCGCCCTGGAGGCCAGCCGCCCGCTCGCCGAGGCCGCGCGGCACGAACTCGTCGTCCGCTTGCCCGACGAGCCCCTGACCCTGGACGCCGACCCGGTGCGGCTGGCCCAGGTGGTCTCGAATCTCTTGAACAACGCGACCAAGTACACCTCGCCCGGCGGGCGCATCACGGTCACCGCCGAGCGGGCCGGGGCGGAGGCCGTCGTCCGGGTGGCCGACACGGGCGCGGGCATCGAGGCGGAGCAACTGTCGGAGGTGTTCGAGATGTTCAACCAGGTGGGCAAGACCCTCGACCGCTCGCAGGGCGGGCTGGGCATCGGACTGGCACTCGTCCGGCGGCTGGTCGAGATGCACGGCGGGACGGTCGCGGCCGAGAGCCCGGGGGTCGGACAGGGCAGCACGTTCACCGTCCGCTTGCCCCTCGCATAAGCCCCACTCGCGTCCTCACGGCCCCTCGCTCATCTGTCCGACCAGTTTCGCGAGTGCGGCCGGGTCGGCCGGCTTCAGCAGGTAGGCCGAGGCCCCCGCGGCCAGGGCGGCGCGGCGGACGCCCTCGGCGGTGTGCCCGGTCACGACCACCACCGCCGGCGGGTCGGGCAATCGGCGCACCCGGCGGATGAGCGCACACCCGTCACCGTCGGGCAGGTCGAGGTCCACCACCAGGACGGCCGGCCGGAGTTCCACGACCGTCCTCAGCGCGGCCTCGGCCGTGCGGGCCTCGCGGGCATCAAACCCGTTGAGCCGGAGCAGCGCGGTCAGAGCGGCCGAGCCGTCCGGGTCGCCCTCGGCGACCAGGACCCGCGCCCCGCCGAGCGCGCGCTTGACAAGGTCCGTTGCCGTCATGGCAACCTCCGTCGGGTATCGGTTCGTGGGTGCGCCCGAGTATAAGACGAACGACCCGACCGTTCAACCCGACCGGGTCCGGAACGGAGCGCCGGCCGATCCGGTCCCGTTCACCAGTTCGGGGCCGTCCTGTCGGGAAAGTCACGAATCGGTACGGACCGCCTTGTCCGCACCCGCCAGTGCGGGTAAATTCGGTTTTGCTTCCCCCGTTTGCCACTCCAACTTGGTTCCCAACCCGTGCCCGCACGCGCGCCGAGCGTCCTGGTCGTGGACGACTACGCCGACGCGGCCGACACCCTGGCCGAGGTGTTGACCGCGTTCGAATACTGCGCCCGCGCCGTCTACTCCCTCGACGAGGCCCTCGTCGCGCTCGCGGCCGATGACCCGTCCGTCGTCATCCTGGAGCCGGAGATGGGCCACGGGGCCGGGTGGGAACTGGCCGCCCGGTTCGGGCCGGGTCCGCGGCCGGTCCTGGTGGCCGTGACGACCAACCGTGCGAGTGCGGAGCGGTGCCGGGCCGCCGGGTTCACGGCGCACCTCGTCAAACCCTGTTCCCCAGCTGAACTGCTGGAGGTTCTCGTCGAGGTGGTCCGACCGGAGCCGGGCGCGACGGTGATTCATCTGCACGTCACATGACTCAAATCACCCGACCGCGGCCGAGTTGCTGGCCCCGACCAAGGGTCCACTTGACCGACCCGTCCGATGAGCAGGAGAGCCCCGCGGGCCCTTCCCTCGAAATGGCCGGGCTCGGCTCCCGGCACTCACTGCCGACCAAGGTGTGAAAAACGGGCGGACGAATAATCGGGGATGCGCGGACCCGCCGGCTGACAATTCATTGTGTCCGGGAGGAAAAGCCCCGACCGCCAATCCCGATTCGGCGTGGGCCGCTCAGCAGGCCCGTAACGCCACCATGCAGATCGCCGAGAGGAACCTGTCCGCGACACATCTGCTGATCGATCACGACACCAAGTACACCGACTCGTTCGACGCCGTGTTCGCGACCGCCGGCATGAAGGTTCAGCGGGTCGGGCCGAGAGCGGCCAACATGAACGCCTATGCGGAACGCTGGGTCCAGACCCTCAGAACCGAGTGCCTGGACCATTTCGTTGTGGTCGGTGAACGACACCTACGATACCTCGTGTCCGAGTTCGTGGCCCACGACAACGAGGAACGACCTCACCAATCCAAAAACAACGTGCCTCTACCCGATGCCGATCTCGACGAACCGCGCATCCTCCCGTTCCCCTCCGGTGCGGTCCTGTGCCGTTCTCCGCTCGGCGACCTGTTGAAGCACTACTAACGCGCTGCCGCGTGAGCCGGTTCTGGAGTACCACTACCCTGTGACAATCCGCTGTCACCGCACTCCGCGGACCGCTCTCACACGGGCCGCGGAGCCGATCCCGTTCTCCAGACCACATTTCTGGGCGCTGACTGCCCGGTTTCGAGACAATCTCGAAAGGCCCCGACCTCACTCAACCCCTGTCGGAACGGCCATTTCCTATGGACAACAATAATTGAACAGGAAGGCGATCGTCACCGGGCGTAAGGTCGCCTTGAGGCCGGGTGCAGAACAGGTCTACCACCGGTCGGCACCCGCCGGTCTTGTCCACCACTCGGCCACCGTGGCCGTCTCGGCCGGTTAACGCCTCTTCCGCCTGTCGCCGAGCGGGTCGAACTCGTCGCCGAGGACGTACAACATGTCCGCCGGTGGTGAGCCGTCTACGAACACCCCGGGGAGTGTGATCCCCTCGCCGGAGACGATTCCGAGCGTCGCCCCGTCCGGATCCGCGCTGCGCGTTTCGGGGTTCGCTCGCGCCGACGTGTCCACCGCCGCCGACCCCAGCGCCACGGCCGACATCGGTTGTGAGGTCAGGAGCGTCAGGGTGTAATCCCCCGCGGTGGCCCGTTCAGCGGAGACCTTCAGGTAGTACGTGCCCGTCGCCGGAGCGGTGTAGACGAGTTGCTCGTTGCCCGAGCCCGACCCGGACGCGACGAGGGATTGCCCCGCGTTGAAAAGCTCCAGGCGCGGGTCGAGGGCGTTGGCCGGCTGGCCGGTCCCGTCGAACGGCGTGGCCGAGTTCACCGCGAGCTGCTGGCCGGCCGTCAGCATGATCGCGTAGTAGTCCGGGTTGATCGCACTGCGCATCACGCTGTTACTCGACCGGCTGGTGACGTACAGGGCGCCGTCCGGGCCGAAGGTCAGGCCGGTCGGGCCGTTGAGCCCGGCGGGGACGTGCGAGTCGAGGAAGGCGCCGGGGCTCGCGCCGCCCGGGCCCTGATAGCGGAGGACGGTGCCGGTGCCGTGACTGACGACATACAGGTTGCCGTCGGGCCCGAAGCAGACGCCGAGCGGTTGGATCACTCCGCCGCCGGACGCGACGAAGGGCGCGGGCACGCCGGCGGCGCCGTCGAAGGCCAGGATCTCGTTCGTGAACTGACTCGACACGTACAGCCGGCCGTCCGGCCCGAACGTCAGGTCGTCCGGCCCGTCGAGTCCGCCGCCCAGCGCGAACGTCGCCCCGGTGTTGCCGGCCGACGGCAGCGCCGCGCCGGTCGAGCCGTTGTAGCGCATCACCCGGTCACTGTCGCGGCTGGCCACGTAGAGGTGACCGTCCGGCCCGAACGTCAGGCCCGTCGCGCCGGCCAGGCCGCCGCTGCCAGGAGCCACGAACGTTCCCATCCCGGCCCCGGTGGCGCCGTTGAACTTGCTCACGGCGTTGGTCGCGTAGTTGGCGACGTAGAGGTTCCCGTCCGGCCCGAACGCGATGCCGATCGGATCGCTCAGGCCGTTACTGTTGGCGAACACCGCGCCGCTCTTGCCGGGAGCGGGCTTGGGCGCGCCGGTGGTCCCGTCGTAGCGGTTGATCGTGTTGTTGGTCCGGCTGACCACGAACAGGTCGCCGTTGTGGAACGCCAGTTTCTCGCTCGCCAAGAGCCCGCCGCTACCGGACGGGATGAACGTGGTCAGGGCGGGCCGCTGCGCGCCCAGGACCGATGTCGTTGCAGCAATCGGCTGGGCGGTGGCGAACGCGCCGTTGCCCCCGGTGGCCTCGAACGACCCGCCCGCCACAACGACCAGACCGTAGCCGGCCGAGCCGCCCGTCAGGCCCGGCCCCGGCGACACGGTTACGTGGTACGTGCCGGCCGCGGCGGTCAGCTCGATGCGACCGTCGAGGCTGCCTGTAGAGGACGAAGTGGCCAGCGGGGTGCCCGTCGCGGGATCCACCCCAGGCGCGTACAGCGCGAGGCGCGCCCGCGGCTGGGTGACGAGGTCACCGCCCGTGGCGACGGCCAGCGACAGCCGTCCGCTGGCGTCCGCGGTCACGCTGTAAACGTCATCAGGCCGGAACCGCGGGTCGGTCGGCGTGTTCAGGTCCGCCAGCAGGGTGTAGGTGCCGCGCTTCCCCTGGTCGGTCCCCACGACCGCGGTATAGATGCCCGGTTGCGTGACCGTGAAGGTGATCTGCTGGTCGGACGCGGCGCCGGGCACGGCCGTGCCGGTCACCTGCACTCCCGGTCCACTCAGGGTGAGCGTCGCCCTCGTCAGCGTACCGCCGCCGGAGTTGCTGGCGCGCGTGCGGAGGGTGATGACGTCCCCGGCACGGGCGGCGAAGCTCCACGAGTCGGTGGAGTCCTTGCCCTGCCCCTTGCGGTCCAGCGCCCCGGTCACCCCCTTGTTGACCGACGTGTTCGGGTTCCCACCGTTGTTAACCGTCCACACGTTCGACGTACCGACGCGGTCCCAACTGCCGCGGAGGTCGTTCGTTTGCCCCTCCGTCTCGGTCAAGATGCGCGGCACCGCCGCTTCCACGGAGCCGGTGGCCACCCACCGCCACAGGACGCCGGCGCCGGGGTCGGCATCGACAACCGAGCCGTCGAGCGACTGGACCAACGGGTCCGAACCAGTCGAGCGGTCACGGAAAGCGTTGAGCGTCAGTTCCAGGTTGTAGTTCGCGCTGGTGTAGCCGTTGGGCGCCTGAAGTCGGACGGTGAGCGTGCCGCTTTCCGGTATGGCGACGGTCTGGTAGAGTCGGGCGGTGGTCGGATCCTGGTCGGCGGGCAGGGGGATATTGCCGAGCACACTGTGCGTGAGCGTGACCGCGGCTTCCACGCCGGACGCGACGCGCAGGGTAAGCGTCTGGCCGCCGTCGAGGTCGAGGGTGAAGCTGTCCGCATCGCCCGGCCCGCCACTGGTGCCGTCGAAGCGGAGCACCTTCGAGCTGTCGGCCGTACTCACGTAGAGTTTCCCGTCGGCGCCGAACGCCAGTGCGGTGGGGCGGTCCAGCCCGCCAACCCCTGGTGGCACGAACGCGTCGATGAGCGCGCCGGTGGTCCCGTTGTAGCGCTGCACGTTGTCCGTCGCGGCGCCGCCGACGTACAGGTGGCCGTCCGGGCCGAACGCCAGCCCGGTGGGGAAGTCCACCCCGCTGCCGGCGGCGACGAAGGCGCCGAGGAACGCGCCGGTGGACCCGTTGTAGCGCAGCACCTGGCCACTCTGGCTGCTGGCGACGTACAAGTTGCCGTCCGGACCGAACGCCAGCGTCTCGGGTCGCGCGAGCCCGCCGCTGCCGGCGCCAACGAACGTGCTCAGGAAGGCGCCCGTCGTGCCGCTGAAGCGGACGACGTTGTGGCTGACCGCGCCGGTCACGTACAGGTTGCCGTCGGGGCCGAACGTCGCCGCCAGCGGGTGCTCCAGCGGGCCGTTGTCCGCGGCCCTCACGAACACGTCGATCAGCGCGCCGGTGGCCGGGTTGTAGCGGAACACCTGGGCGGTGGTCGAGCTGACGACGTACAGGTTGCCGTCCGGACCGAACGTGAGGAACTCGGGATTGTCCAGCCCGCCCAGCCCGGCCGTCACCAGCACGGCGCTGTCCGGGTCGCCGGCGGCCCCCAGTGGCGCGGCCGTGGCCCCGTTGTAGCGCATCACCTCGTCGCTGTTGAAGCTGGACACGTACAGTTCGCCCACGCCGTCGCCGGTGAGGTCCGGGCCGAAGGCCATCCCGATGGCGCGGTTGAGTCCGCCACTCTGCTCGGTGACAAACTGCGCCGCCAGCGGGTCGAACTGGTTGATGGTGTTCCCGCGGAAGACGAGCGACCCGACGGGGTCGAGGGGCCGGAGGGCGGCCGGGAAGGGCACGACGTCGAAGTCAGCCGAGGGCACGTCGCGGGCTTCGAGCTGTTCGCACTGCGGGCGGAACGCGGGCTTCAGAGCGGGCATGGCGGCTCCGTGCGAGAGGGCGCGTACCGCTCCCGTCGTGCCCCGAACAGACACGATTCGGTCGGGGAGCGGTTTTGCGGGTTCGAGACACCTGTCGGGGCTACCCCTCCACCCACGGACTCCGGAGGAATGTGACCGGGGAAATGAAAAAAACGGGCGCGACGGCCGGGTGCTCATTTCGTCGGCGGGCGGACGACCTCCCGCGGGGGCAGGATTTGCTCCAGCCCGAGGACGACCGCCGCCTCGCCCCGCAGCCCGCGGAACGCCGGCTCCGTCTCGTTCTCCTCGGACCACTTCACGCCCTGGGCGTAGTACCGCAGAATGTGTGGCTTCACCCCCGGGTGCTTCTCCCGGATCTTCCACATCGCCATCGCGATCACGAACACCAGCGGCCCCGGTCCCTTACCCAGCTTCGGCACCTCGGCGAACGCGTCGAGCGCCCCTTCCGGGTCGTCGTTGCGGTAGCGGGCCAGCCCGAGCCATTGCCAGTAGAGGGCGCTCTTCGGGTTCAACTTTACGGCCCGTTCCATCAGTTCGACCGCGCGCTTCGCCTGCCGATACTCCGGGTCCAGCCCCGTCAGTAACACCAGCGCGACGTTCCGACAACTGGCCGCGACCGCCCGTCGGTACTCGTCGGTCGGGAACTCGGCGAGGAGTTTCTCGTTGATGTCGAGCGCGACGAGGTACGCCTTCTCGGCCTCCGGGAACCGACCGGTCGCGTAGCAGATGTTGCCGAGTCCGTTGTGTGCCAAGGCGAACGTCTCACGGTACTCGGGCACCTCCGGCTGTGCTGCCGTCAATTGCGCGCCGTATTTCACGGCTCGGCGAATCGCTTCCTCGGCCGCCGGGTAGCGTTTCAGATTGGTCAAGAGGTTTGCGTGGTTGTTCTGCTGCGATATAAGGACGTTGAGGTCGAAGGGGGTGAGCCGGAACCGAGCCGCGAATGTCCGGCTCCGTTGATCCATCTCGCGGTATGTCTTCACGGCGTCCTCCGGTCGGCCGAGCGCCTTCTGGATGACCGCGATGTTGACGAGGACGGCCAACAGTTCCCGCTGATAGTCGGCCATGTCTGGATAGTCCTCGCACAGCCGCCGGTACTGGTCCACCGCGGTGTTCAGGGCCACCTCGGCCGCAGCGGGATCGGTGACGCGGAGCGCCGCGCCGAGGTTGGAGGAGTTGAACGCGTACCGACAGCGGTAGTCGGGGTTGCCGGGGAACTCGTTCTTGAGCTTCTCCAGCACGGCCAGTGCCTCGCGGTAGACCAGCGCCGCCTCCGTGAAACGGTCGGTGTTGTGCATCAGGTTGCCGAGGAACGTGTAGCACGAGGCCAGTGCGGTGCGAACGTGTTCCCGATTGCCGGGTCCGGCGGTCAGTTCCTTCAGCGCGGGGAGTTCTCCGCGGTAGATCCGCTCGGCCTCGCCGGTTCGGCCCGTGTCGGCGAGGATCTGCGCCAGCCGGGTGCGCCCGATCGCCAGGGTGAGTCGGTAGTCCGGCTTCCCGGAGTATTTTGCCACCAGTTCCTCGCACGCGGCGATGCTCCGCCGTACCGTGGATTCGCGGTCGGTGGCGTTCGGGACGTCGGTCGATGTGTACAGCACCTGGGCCAATTCCCGGCGCAGGTCCGGCTGGTCCGGTTGCTCGGAAAGGAGCCGCTCGAACAGTCGGATCGCGCGGGCGAAGTGTTCCACGGCCCGCTCGGGCCGGTCCAGGGCGAGTTCGATCTGTGCGAGGTGGTAGGACGCACGGGCACCGCGCAACCGGTCGCCCGCGTCGGTGTCCTCTCGATTGGCGTCCCGTTGGTAATACTCGACCGCTTTCTCCAGGAAGGTGCGCTGCGTCGGCTGAAGGTGCGGGCGATTGGCCAGCCACCGACTGGCCACCTCGGTGTACATGTCATCGACCGCCTGCTGCGCCCAGCGGCGCTCTTCGCGGGCGGCGTCGCGCTCCTTCTGGGCCGTGTCCCGTTCCTTCTGGGCCGCCTCCTGCTCCTTTTTGGCGGTTTCCGCGGCCTCGCCGAGGCGGTCGCTGTGCCACACGAGCGCCGCGAGGGCGACCGTGATCGCGACCGCGGCCACCGCGGCCAGCGCCGCAATCGGTTTCCCGCGGCGCCACAACCACCGACCCGCCCGGTCGGCGAGTGACGGTCGCTTGGCCCAAACGGGTTCGCCGGCGAGGTAGCGATTCAGGTCGTCGGCCAGCGCCCGCGCGCTCGGGTACCGCCTCGCGGGGTCCTTCTCCAGGCACTTGAGGAAGACCGTTTCCAGGTCCCGGGGGATTCCGCGGTCCAGCTTCCGCGGGGGGATCGGCTCCGCCTCCGCCAGCCGGCGCAGGGTCTCGGCCCGGTCCGCGCCGCCGACCGCCGGGGTGAGGGTCAACAGTTCGTACAGCGTCGCCCCCAGGGCGTACACGTCGGACCGGTGATCGACCAGGTTGTGCCGGGCCGCGGCCTGCTCGGGGCTCATGTACCGCGGCGTACCCAGCAGGTCGCCGGTGCCCGTCACCCCGGGGTCCGACGCAATCCGCGCCAGCCCGAAGTCGGCGACGAACACTGCGCCGCGCGCGTCTACCAACAGGTTCCCGGGCTTCACGTCCCGGTGGACGATCCCGAAGGAGTGAGCGTGCTCCAGCGCCTCGGCCGCCTGCACGCCCCACTCGGCCACGCGGCGGGCATACGCCGTGTCCACCGGTGTCCGGGACGTCGGTTCGCCGCGTCGGCTCGCCGCGGGCACGGTCGGCTCGTCCGAGGTGGCGTCGGGGGCTTGGGTCCGGGTGGAGTCGTGTGCCCCCGCAGCGGGGATGGAAGCGGGTTGTTCGCCGCGCCGCTGCCGGATCAGGTCGGCCAGCGTCTGACCGTCCACGAACTGGAACGCGATATAGTGGACCCCGCGCTCGCACCCGACGCCGTAGACCTTGACGATGTGCGGGTGGTCCAGCGCCGCGGCCGCCAGTGCCTCGCTCTTGAACCGCTGCAGGTGGCGCGGGTCCATCACGCTGGCAAACGGCAGCACCTTGAGTGCGACGCGGCGCCTCAGGCTCACCTGCTCGGCGTCGTAGACCACCCCCATCCCGCCCCGCCCGACCTCCCGGACGATCCGATAGTCGCCCAACTCGCCGAGCGGTTCCTCTGCGGAGGGCGGCTCCGATGCGGGGTCGCTCCCGTGTCCGTCGCCCGCGCTCGGCGGGGTCGTGATCCGAACCGCGGCCAGGACGCGCCGCAGGATGCCGGCAGCCGCGGGGTGGCGCGCGGCGTACTCTTTGGGGTCGGGATCTTCGCCTCGGGCCCGCCGGGCCCGGTACTCGTCCACCACGTTGGCGACCAGGGACTCGACGGAGTCGGCGGGAGTTGGATCGGTCACGACTCGTGCTCCAGGATACCGTGTCGGCTCAACGTCGATTGCAGCCGGATGAGGGCCCGCCCGTACCGCTTTCGGGCGGCCGGGGCGGTGATCTCCAACAGGCAGCCGATCTCCTCGTAGGGCAGGTCCTCGGCGTGCCGCAGCAGCAGGATCTCACGATCCTCGCCGGACAGTTCCTCGACCGCCGCCGCCACCCGCTGGGCCATTTCTCGGGCCGCGGCGGCCTCGCTGGGCGTCGGTCCGGCGGCGAGGAAGGACCGGGCCAGGACCAGGGACGAGAGGTCGGGCAGGGCCGCCTCCTGGGTCACATCCCGGCGCGCGGCCCGGTTGTCCCGGCGGGCGTTGAGCAACCGCTCGTAGGCGGTCTTGCGGGCCCACAGGTGGAACGGCAGTGGGCGCCGGGTCAGGAACTCGGGCAGCCGCCGGGCCATTTCGGCCTGAGCCTCTTGTACGACGTCCGACGAGTCCACCCGGGCGCGGATCCGCGGGTCCAGGTGCAACTCGACGAAGGCGCGCAGCGACGACCGGTGCCGGGCGAGCAGTTCGTTGAGGGCGGCCGGTTCTCCCGCGGCCGCACGGTCGAGCAGGTTCCGGGTGTGCTCGGAATCCGGGCGCGGTTGGGCGCGAGGGGCGTCCATAGTTTCACCCACGAAAGCAGCGAGGATGTGACAGCATTCTGTGAGAAAAGTGAACCTGCCTGACAACACTACCCGGATCGCAACACGACAACAAGACCCCAGGCCGATTGCACAGTCGGGAAAGGTCATTTAACTCGGTCAGCGGCGATTGACGGTGACGGTGACCGTGGCGGTGGACGTGTTGCCGGCCGCGTCGGTGATCGTGTAGGTGAACGTCACGTCGCCGTAGAACGATGCGTCCGGCGGGAAGTACGTTATGGTGCCGTTCGGGTTGAGCACCACCGAACCCTTGCCTGTGGGCGGCTGCGTCACCGCCGTCACGGTGAGCGCGGAGGGCGGGTCGTCGGGGTCCGAGTCGTTGGCGAGTACGTTCAGGGTTACCGACGGCGTGCCGCGGAGGATCGTCACGGAGTCGTTGACCGCGACCGGCGTCTCGCCTGGTACATGAACCCACCGTGCCTGTCTCATTTGGTAGTCTTCCGCTTGGGCCGTCCGTCGATGGTGTTTTTCACCTTGTCCCGCACGGTCTGGAAGTAGCACAGGCTGACGCGGATCGAGGCCTTCAGATCGGCCAGCGTATCGAACAGACGGTTGTGGGTCGCCCGCCGTCGGAGTTTCTTCCAGAACCGCTCGATCGGGTTGAACTGCGGACTGTAACTGGGCAGACGTTTGAACTCCAGGTGCGGGTTCTCCGCCAGAGCCGCGTTGATCGGTTGGCCCTGGTGCCACGAGGCGTTATCGATCAGCAACACCACACGCGGGTACTTCTCCCGCGGGTATCGGCCGGGGCGAAAGTCGGCGAAGAAGCGGAAGCGGAACAACAGAGATGCAGCTCCACGGCCGTAGCCTGTCGATCTCCCCCGGGGTTCACGTGCGCACGCCGAACCGGGCAATCACCGCACAGCCCGTCCGGACGGGTTCGTTACCTCGCCTTCACGTCGTGGCAGAGCAGCACGTCCTGGTCGCGGATGTACATCTTGCCGTTGGCGATCACCGGGTGCGCCCAGGCTTGCTCCTTCGTGCGCTCGGGCGGGTTGAACCGGCCGCGCTCAACGTACTCCTTGGGGTTGGCCTCCACCAGGTAGACCGTGCCCTCGCGGCCCTCGTTGCGGCAGTAGAGCCGGCCGTCCGCGTATATGATCGAGCCCTTGCCGGGTCGCCGGTCGTCCCACATCACCTTGCCGGTCTTGAACTCGAGGCAGGTCAGGATCCCCGGGTCGAACGAGCCGTACAGGTAGCCGTCCACCACGACGAAGCCGCCGTGGTGGTTCTTCAGCTTGTTGCTGAAGTACGCCTCCTTGGCCGTGACCTCGCCCTTGTCGCCCTTGCTCAACTTCACCGCGCCCCCGCCCGCGTCGTAGGACGAGGAGGCGAACACCATGCCGTCGTGGTAGACTGGGGTGGAACAGTTGATCCGGTGCGTGTTGGAGGCCCGGTCGTACCGCCACAGCAACGTCCCGTCGGCGCTCACCCCGACCATCGTCGTCGCCGTGAGCTGCACGTAGTGCTTTATCCCCTCGAAATCGACCGCGATCACCGAGGAGTAGGCCGCCCCGGACTTGCCGAGGAAACCCCGGTCGCCCGTCGGCCCCTCGGGTACCTTGCACTTCCACATCTGCTTGCCGGTCTTTTTGTCGAGGGCCATTAGCGTCCCGTCCTCGGTGCCGGGGGTGCAGATGAGCTTGTCGCCGTCCACCAGGGGTGACTCGGAGAAGCCCCAGACCGGGACGATTCCGGCGAGATCCTTGACGTAATCCGTGCGCCAGACCTCTTTGCCGTCGGTCGTGAAGCACACGAGGTCGCCGTGCTGACTGAGGATGAAAATCCGGTCGCTATCGACGGTCGGGGTGGCGCGCGGGCCGGAAGGTCGGTACACGTTTCCGTATTTCCCGGCGCGCCCGACCTTTGCCTTCCAGACCTGCTTGCCGTCCGCCTCGTTGAGGGCGAACAGCCAGGCGTCGCCGCCGCTGTCGCCGGTGGTGTAGATGCGGCCCTTGCTGACGGCGACACCGCCCATCCCCTCGCCGATCCCGCTCACCTTCCAGGCCAGCGGCGGCCCGTCCTTGGGCCACTCCTTGAGCAGGCCCTTCTCCTTCGAGACCGCCGTCCGGTCGGAACCCTGCCACTGCGGCCAGTCGAAGGACTCCTTGGGATCGGCGGCAACGGCCGCCGCGCTGGGCAGAACCAGCGCAAGGCACCAGGTGTAGCGGTTCATCGACAGACCCCTCTCCGAACGGGAAGTACGAACGGTTCCGGAAACCAGTCCCGCCCGCCGCAGGTAATGGTAATCCGAGTCCCCAAGAGTCCGATAACCAGATCGTCTAGAGTTCTTGCCTAATCTTCCAAAACCTTTGGGAATGCCCGTGAACGTGAGCGCCCGCCGCGGGTAAACTGCCTGGAGCGAACAAAACCGATCGGCCCGGAGGGCGGACGTGGCAACGGACGAGTTGGCGAGACTGGTGGCCGCAATCGAACGGCATACACCGGCTGATGGGATTTGCCGCACGGCGGTGCCTGGCTTGATTCTCGCCCGGCTCCTGAGTCCGAGCGACCCCAACGCGCTCGTGGTCGATCCCTCCTTGTGCATTGTCGCGCAGGGCGCGAAGGAGGTGTTCCTCGCGGGCGAGGTGTACCGCTACGACCCTGCCCACTCGCTGCTCGTGTCGGTCGATCTCCCGATCTCCGCCCGAGTGGTCGAGGCGTCGCCAACCCGACCTTGCCTGGCGGTACGCGTCTCCCTCAACCCGTCGGTGGTCGGCGAACTGCTTCCCGACTGTCCCAACGACACGCCGTCCGGGTGGACCGCACGGGGGCTCGACGTGAGTCCGGTCGAGCCGCAGCTCCTGGACGCCGTTGCCCGGCTCGTGGCCCTACTCGACTCGCCGCAGACCCTTGGGCCGCTGGCCCCGCTCGTACTCCGGGAGATCACCTACCGGGTGCTCATTGGCCCGCAAGGCGCGCGGCTGAGACAGATCGCCACGGCGGGGGCACCGGCCCAACAGATCGCCCGCGCGATCCGGTGGCTGCGGGATCATTTCACGGAACCGCTCCGGGGCGAGTCGCTCGCCCGACAGGCACAGATGAGCCTGTCGGGTTTCCACCAGCACTTCAAAGTGGTGACGGGCTTGAGCCCGCTCCAGTACCAGAAGCGGCTGCGCCTACAGGAAGCCCGGCGGCTGATGAGGGATGAAGGGCTGGATGCCGCCTCGGCCGCGTTTCGGGTCGGGTACGAAAGCCCCTCACAGTTCAGCCGAGAGTACCGCCGGATGTTCGGAACACCACCTCGCCGGGACGTGGCCGCGCTCAAAGTCGTTGCCCAGACATCGGGTTAGCCCGCTCCGACCGTCAAGCGAAGGTGCTCGTCACTGGTCCGCCGCAAGAAGCCCGGGCGCGGGCCGAAACCCAAGTAACACCAGGAGTTCCGCAATGACCGACCGCGACCCGCGCACCGTGTTCGTGGCCGAGAACGCGAGACTGGCCGACGCGGTGATTCAACTGCTCGCCGCGAACAACATCCCGGCCGAGGTCGCCCCGGTCGCGCCGATCGAAACCTCCGCGCTAACCGGCATGAGCGCCGAACCGGAGGAGTTCCCGATCCTCGTGACCGACGAGAAGTTGGCCGAAGACGCGCGCGCCCTACTGGCGTCGGCCGAGCGCATGGCGACCGTTCGGGCGCAGGTCGAAAAGCGGGCCGCGCGCACCGGCACCGTGACCGCGACGTGCGAGGACTGCGGCAAGCCGTCCGAGTGGCCCGCGACCGCGATGGGCACGACCGAGGTGTGCCCGCACTGCGCCCACTACATGGACATCCCCGACCCCGACGAGGACTGGTCCGACGTGGACTTCGGCACGCCAGAGGCGGATGCGGAAGACAAAGAGGAAGAAGCGAAGGAATAGCGATGGCGCTCGCACTTCCCCCCTTCACGGTTGCCCCGCAGGAGGCCGGGTTCACGCTCGCCAAAGTCCTCCGGTCGCGGCTCGGCGGGCCGTCGTGGGGCGAGGTCCGCAAACTCATCGCGGCCCGGCGCGTGAAGGTCGGCAACGCCGTTTGCTCGGACGAGGCCCGGCGCCTCAAAGAAAACGAAGTCGTCGTTCTGCTCGAACACCCCCAACCGCTCCCGCGAACCGCACACCCCGAGCGCCTCGTCGTTAGGCACCTCGATGACCACGTCGTCGTGGTCGAGAAGCCGTCCGGCGTGAACACCGTGCGGCACCCGGCGGAACTGGAGTGGTCCGAGGAGCGGCGCGAACTCGACCCCACCCTCGAAGACCTGACGCAGTGGGCCATTGCCCACCAGCTCCACCGCCCGGCCCGCGAGCTGCCGCGATTGCGGATCGTTCACCGGCTCGACAAGGAAACGAGCGGCCTCATCGTGTTCGCACGGTCGGTACTCGCCGAGCGCGAACTCGGGTTGCAGTTCAAGAAGCACACGGTCGCCCGGCGCTACCTCACGGTCGTGCCGGGAGTCCTCACCGCGCGCACGATTCGTTCCAACTTGGTCGAGGACCGCGGCGACGGGCGCCGCGGCAGCACGCACCTGCCCGGCGTCGGCAAGGAAGCGGTGACGCACGTTTCCGTCGAGGAACGGCTTCACGGATACTCGCTGCTCTCGTGCCGGCTCGAAACCGGCCGCACGCACCAGATCCGCATCCACCTCTCCGAGGCCGGGCACCCGGTGTGCGGCGACAAGGTGTATGTGAAGCGCCCGAGCGGCGAGGTGTTTGAGGACACGAGCGGCGCGCCGCGGCTGGCGCTGCACGCAACGGAATTGGGCTTCGCACACCCCGCCGGCGGCACGCCGGTGCACTGGACGATGCCGCTCCCGAGCGACTTGCAGAAGTTCGTCGAGGGGCTGCGCGCGAAACCGGCCACCGAATGAGCAGTGCGGCCCTCACATCAATTATGTGATGATTAGTATACTCTTGTCAATTAATATTCAGTACATTCCCAATTTTGGCTACTTCGTCGCGTGGCAGATCGTCGCCAGGCACGTCAGCTCCGCGTCGGGGCTGTTCAGAAAGCTCTCGGGGTCGTCCGCAGCCGTGAACCGGTCGAGTTCCTCTCGTTCCGCGGCCCACAGTTCCGGCTTCACGAGTTGTCGCAGGCGGTCGAAGTGGTAGTAGAGGAACGCGCGCTCGTCCGGGCCAAACGGGGCCACGCGGTCGGCGACGACCGTCCGCTTGCGCGTCGGGACCAGACCGGCGCCGAGGAACTCGGCCCGCAGCTTCCGCGCCTGCGCGAACTTCGCCCCGGACCCGTACCGCTTCACGCACGCCTCGCGGATCGCCTTCTGAACGGCGAGTTCCAGGCCCACCGGCCACGGCAAAAGCACGTGGTGGTACTCGTCGGTTTCGAGTACCGCAAGCCGCCCGCCGGGCTTCAGCACGCGGGCCAGTTCGCGGATCGCGGCGAGCGGGTCGTTCAGGCTGATCATGCTCTGCGCGCACCACACCAGATCGAAAGTCGCGTCCTCGAACGGCAGCCGGTACGCGTCGGCCCTCACGAACCGGAGTGTCAGTTCGGCCGACACCGCGCAGACGGTTTCCTTCGCGCGGTCGAGGTAGGCTTGCGAGAGGTCGGCCGCGACGAGCGTCCCGCCGCGCATGTGCCGGGCGAACAGCTTCGCGTAGAACCCGTCGCCGCACGGCGAATCGAGGACGCGCGCGGCCGGGCCGAGGTCGTACTGCCGGATCGCAGCGGCCAGTTCCGGCTCGAACGCGGCGTGATACGCCCGCAGCGCGGGGTCGTAATCGGGAAGCTCGTCAGACATCAAGGCCGCCCGGGTGGTGCGAAGCGATCGCACCACCCTTCCCTGCACGCGGCGTGCCGATTCGTCGTGGTGATTTGCCGTGGCGACGGAACCCCGGTTCGTCACACGCATCCCGGGGGATCGATGGCCGTCGTGTTGTGCCACCGGAGCCCCGCTCTTGACTCGATGTGGCGATCCCGCCCGCACCACAACACGGACCACAACCCGGCTGGTTATTCCTGGGAACCGTATCGCACCGCCCGCCGGCGGCCCGCTCCGCTCGCCGTCTGGAAACACAGGCTGGAAAGCGTGTGCCACAAAGCCGAAGAAAGACCGGCCGAAGCCGGTCACTACGAACACCACAAACTTCAATACGTCTGGTCGCAGATCATGCAGTAGCGCGCGCCGGGTTTTCCCGCAACCACGCGCCCGCACCCGGGGCAGGCGTCGGGGTTCTTCGCGGCCGGCTTGAGCGCGGGCGTGCCGGTCGGCGCCAGCGGCTTGGGCGCGGGCGGAACCGCCGGCATCGCAGGCCGCGAACCAGCTGGTGCCGGCGCGGGCGGCATCGCGGGCTTGGAGCCGACCGACGGAACCGCGGGCCGCGGCGGAGGCGCCGGGGGTTTCGGCGGCGCAACGGGCGGCGCGGCCGGTGTTGTCACCACTTGCGGTTTCGGCGCCGGGGGCGGACTCGAAGCGATCGGCATCGGCAGGTCGAACCCGTCATCGTCGTCGAGCGACAGCGGGGCCGGTTGCGGCTTGGGCTTCGGGCGCGGCGCCGGGACCGCGGGCGCTTGCGGGCCGCTCCCGGTGTGAACGGTCACGGTCAGCGTGCCGACCTCCTTCTCGAACCCGTCGGCGACCGCGGACTCGCGCCCGGTCACGGCGTCGTCGCAAATCACACTCCCGTCGCGCACGAAGAACCGCAGCGCGATGGCCGGCGCGCCGCGCGCCCACACGGTACACGCCTTCGCGTCGCTGCCCACCTTCACCGGCTCGGGGCCGAGCGTCACCGTGATCCGCTCGCGGTCGCCGTACCGCACTTCGAGCCACGCTCGCCGGAACGCCGTCTCGACGATCGCCACCATGAGGCCGATGAACAGCCCCAGCGCGAACCCGCCGGCGAGGCGCCCGAGCGCGTCGGCCAGCCACGACGGCAGACCCGTTCCGCCGAGGGCTTGCGTTACCACGATGAACCCGGCCGCCCCGGCCGCGCCGCCGATCGCGCCGCCGGCGAGGCCGTGGAGCCACTTCATGTTCGGGATGAACAGCGACAACCCGGCGCCGGCCATCCCGCCCAGTAGCGCCCAACCGAGCACCTGGAAGACGAGGCCGACGACCGCGCCGCCCTTCGCGACCATGTACAGCCCCTGCCCGGCCGCGCCGCCGACCAGACCGACGACCAGACCGCCGATGAGGCCGACCAGCACGCCCCCGACCGCCGGGAGCGACCCGCGGAGGTAGTGGTGCTGGCCCGCGAGCAACACCAGACACACGAGTGCCGCGATCGCTCCCGTCCACACGCCGCTGCGGAGGACGAGCCGCCCCTCGCTCCCGGCCGCGGTTTGCACGTTCGATTGCAGGCTCTTGACGACCTTCGGCGCCTCCTCGATCTTCTTGGACACCTCCGGGCGCGACGCCGGGCTTTTCGCGACCGCCGCGGCGCTGACCACCGTTCCGAACGTATCCAAAAGCGCGCTGAACCCCTCGTCGCCGACGACGACCTCGCGGAGGCTGAAGAACTTGCCCGGTTGCGTGCCGGCGTTCAGCAGCGGCGCGTACCACTCCTTGTCGCGTGCCCAGACGACCAGGTGCGCCGCGTCGATTTTCGAGCGCTCGATGAGGCCGACGGTCCGCTTCACCGCGGTCTCGATCTCCGCCTTCGACTCCGGCACCACCTTCGGCGGCGCGTCGGTGATGAGCAAGAGCATCCTGGTCGCGTCCTTGCGGAACTCCAGCTTGCACGCCTGTTCGACCGCCTCCAGGCTCGGCTGCGGGACGTTGACCCCGCTGCCGATCGTGACCGTCAGCGCCCCCACCGCGTCGCGGATCGCCGCCGCGCTTGAGGTGAACTGGCTGTCGCCGAACGGGCTCACGATGATCTGGGTGCCCGTGGCGCGGTCCTGGAAGGTGACCAGCGCGAGCCGGAAGTCGATCCGGGCCTTGCCGAGCGAGTCCGCGAGCTTGCCGATCCCGCCCTTCAGTTCGTCGATGGCCCACTGCATCTTCACCGACGTGTCGAGTACGAGGACGATGTCCGCGAGCGGCTTGGGCGGGTTGGTCACCTTGAACTTCACAACGGCCCCGGCCGACACCGATTTGCCGTCGGGTGAAGCCTCCGCGATCACGCGGGCTTCCTTCGCGGCGACCGCGACCGCGCTCGGCCCGCCGATGACCACGATTTCGCCGTCGGTCTTGCCCGCGGGGATCGTCACCGGCTCGGCGGTCACGCCCTGCGGCAGCGCTTCGAGTCGCACGGTCACCGGGCCGTCGAACCCGTCGCGGGCGATCTGAACCGGGAACGTGTTCCGCCCCTCGACGAACACTTCCACGTCCGGCGACGCCGCGACGACGAGTTGCGGCTCGGGGACGGGCGCGCCGACCGCACTGGGCGTGAGGATGTGATAGAGCGGTTCGGCGAAGACGAGCGCGCCGAGGAGGCCGCCCACGGCCCCGTATAGACCGAACAGCACCGGTTTGGGCAGACCGGAGAGGAATCGCGGCGCGGGCATCGGGGGTGAAACTCCTGTGCAGACACGGCCGGAGAGCCGCGAAAGCCAAGTTTCGGGCCGCGGTTCCGACCGGTCAAGCACGTTTCCGCCCGCAAAGTCCACAGGACTTCCGCTCTGTGCTACAGACGACGGGCCCTCCGGGGCGAAGAGAGGAACCTCAACAACGGTCTCGCTTCGCCCGGAGGGCCGGCTTTCGTAGCACAGGGCGGAAGCCCTGTGGACGCGACAACCGACAAACTGGCCGCCAACCACCCATCTTCCGTCTCATCCTCCGCGCTTCCCACACTTCGTCATTCGTCATCCTTTTCCCGACCCCGACAACCCAACCGACCGGCAGAACCGGACCCACAGCCGTACGCGGTACAACCGTTTGGGTCTTCGGAGCCGGCACGTACGGCACGACACACCTAGACTTGAATGCCCGCAGACTCAACCTGACGCTCACCCACGACACCGACGGTGCGGACATGAGGAAGCCCACGGCCCGCGCGAACCCGCGCCCGGTCCTGCGACTGGAAGTCCTGGAAGCGCGGGACGTGCCCGCCGTCCTCATCCAGATCGATTACACCTACGACACCGGGTTCTTCCGAAACAACGCCGACGCCCGCGCGGTGATCGAGCGCGTGGCGACCGAGTTGGGCAACAGCCTGAACGCGCCTCTCGCGGCCATCACCCCCGGCGGCTCCAACAGTTGGACCGCGACGATCTACAACCCGGCCACGGGTTCGCAGGTGTCGATCGCCAACCCCACGATCGCGGCCAACACGTTGAAGGTGTACGTCGGCGCGCGGGTGATTCCCGGCGACGAGGGCGGGTTCGGCGGGGCCGGCGGCTACGTCCTGTCCGGTTCGACCGCA
>CAZBXY010000042.1:0-35579 GCA_964495365.1 uncultured Frigoriglobus sp.
ACGATTTGCGGGCCGGGTTCGCCTCACCCGGCCGGCTCACGCCGGCGGTTCGACATTACACGGTTGTTGATTCCTGGTAACCGTATTACTTCACCATGACCACACCGACCAAGTACCCGCGCGGCGCGTGCCCGAACTGCGGGTCGAAGAACCTGCGACGGGTCCGCGAGGGCGAGCAGGAGTTCGTGGTGGTGCCGAAGCGGGCCTGCGAGGACTGCGGGGTGGTCTTCTCGCCGCGGGTGTCGCCGCTGCTCGCGGTGTTCACGGCGATACTCGCCGGAATTGCCGTGTTCGTCTTCGTGTGGGGCACGTTCTTCAACGACCGCATCGACTCGTCGATGATGGGCTGGGTGACGTGGCTCGCGCTGGTGGCCGGGTTCTGCATGGTCATGGCGACCGTACAGATCCTCCGGCAGCGCGAACCGAAGATTCACGAGGCCCCGCCGAAGGAGCGCGAGCCGAAGCCGTGGGACCGCCCGCAGGGTGAGGAGCCGGCCGGGCACTCATGACCCGGTGGGCCGCGGGGGCGGCTTCGGCGGTTCGGGCGCCGGGCCGTGTCCGTCCTTCGGTTTCTTCGGCCCGCGCAGCTTCATGTTGACCATTTCGACGACCAGCGAGAACGCCATCGCCGCGTAAATGTACCCCTTGTCCATGTGCTGACCCAGCCCCTCGGCGACCAGCATCACGCCGATCAGAATGAGGAAGGCGAGCGCCAGCACCTTGATCGTCGGGTGCTTGTCCACGAAGTCGGCGATCGGGCCGGCGAAGTAGAGCATGACGAGCATCGCCAGGACCATCGCCACGATCATCACCCACACCTGATCGACCATGCCGACCGCGGTGATGACCGAGTCGAGCGAGAACACGATGTCGATGATGGCGATCATGACGATGGTCTTGGCGAAGCTGACCGCCACCGCCGGGGCTGGGGCCGGGTGCCCCGACCGCTCGGCCTTCGCGTGTTCCAGCTTCTCGTGCATCTCGTAGGTGCTCTTGCCGATCAGGAACAGCCCGCCGCCGAGCAGGATCAGGTCGCGCCACGAGACCTCGCGGGCCTCCATGTCGTGCAGGAACCCGAGTTCGGGGAGGATGAAGATCGGGGCCGTCAGCCCGAGCAAGAACGACAGCGACAGCAAGAGCACGATCCGCGTTCCCAGCGCCGCGGCCAGGCCGATCTTCCGCGCTTTGGGCTGTTGCTCCTTCGGCAACTTGCCGGCGATGATGGCCAGGAAGATGATGTTGTCCACGCCGAGGATGATCTCCATCGCGGTGAGGGTGAGCAGCCCCAGGAGGATCGCGAGCAGCGACAGCTTCTCCTCGCTGACCACTTTGATTTCGCGAATGTCGGCCCGCTTGATGGTCGTTTCGCCGACCGAGGTGTCCAGTTTGAACAGGTCGCCGAGCAGCCGCCCGCGGACGACCGTCTTGTCCGTCAGTTGGACCGTGTCGGGCGACTTGCTCTCCGCGTCGGCCGTGAGCGTGATGCGCTTCACGTGCTCCAGACCGATCGTCATGCTGCCGGTGTCCGTCTTCAGCACGATAGCGTTGAGCTTCAGTTTGCCCTTCTGCACCGCCCCGCCGCCGGCCGGCTCGACCTGAACCTCCGGGTACTTCGCCGGGTCGGGCGGGCCGCCGAGCACGACCGAGAGCGCGTCGGGCGCCGGCGCCGGCTGGGCGAACAGCGGCCGGACCGCGGTGACCAGCACCAGCGCGAAACCGATCGACAGGACGAATACCGGGAACGGGCGGCGCGGCATGGCAGACCTTCGTGGGGTGGCGACTCCAGACGACTGTAGCGAATCCGGGCGCCGGACGCCAATGGGCAGATGTCTTCTCACGAGAACGGCCCTTCATCGCGCCCGGCGCAGTGCGATTCGGGCCCCACACGACCGGTCACACGTCCCCGAACAGTCGGCCGGGGTTGAACACGTTATCCGGGTCGAGCGCCTTCTTGACGTGTCGCATCAACTCCCCGGCCGGCCCCGCGAGCGCCTTCGCCGGGCCGCGGCGCACCACCGCGCCGTCGGGGACCGATTCGCTGGCGTGAACCCAGATCACGCCGGTCAGGGCGTGCGCGTGAACGAGCGCGGACGTGGGCAGCTTCGTGACCGCTTCGGCGAGCTGGCTTGGCCGTACGGACAGCTTCCCGATGAGCCGCGATTCCGGCCGGAGCTGTAACGCGGTGATTGTACTCAGCGAGGATGCCTCTGGGAGTTCGAACCCTTGAGGTTTCACTTCGTCGAGCAGCGTCGCGAGTTGCCACTGCACCGCCGCGGCCTTCTCCTCAAATGCGACAAGGAGTACCCAATCCGAATCAAGACTTGGCCAAGCGACTCGATTCAGCAACTCCACCGTAACCGGGCGAGTCTTCGTCACAGCGAGTGCGTCTAGCCGACCCGCGAGCGAAGTGGAATCGCAGCCGAACGCAATCGCCACAAATGATTCCGGTTTCGGCTTCACCTTGAGCGTGAGTTGCGTCACCACGCCGAGCGTGCCCAGCGCGCCGATTTGGAGCTTCATCAGGTCGTAGCCGGCGACGTTCTTCACCACCCGCCCGCCCGCCTTCACCTCAACCCCGTCGTCAGTGACGAAGCTGATGCCGATGACGTAATCGCGGAGCGTTCCGTAGCCGTAACGTCGGGGGCCGCTCGCGTTGACGGCCACCGCGCCGCCGAGTGTGGCCTTTTCCGGGGAAGGAACGTCGATCGGGAGCCACTGGCCCTCGCGCGCCAGCTCCGCCTGAAGCGCCGCGACCGTGATCCCGGCCTGCACGGTGACGGTCATGTCGCGCGCGGGGTAGTCCAGCATGCGGTTCAGTGCCGTGGTGTCGCACGCGACGCCCGGCTTCGCCGGCGGGAACCCGTAGTCGAGCGTCGTGCCGCCGCCGACGGGGTAGAGGCCGTGTTTCGCGCCCCGCGTCGCCTGGACGAGGGCGCAGAGGTCCGCGACGGTCGCGGGGCGCTCGACCGGCAGCGGGCCGAACGAGTTGATGGTGATGGATTGGGCCACGGGTGCGGTGCGGCGTTCGGGGGCGAGCGGCAACCGTGGTGTTGTATCGATGGAGTGTGGGTGTGGGTGCGAGTGTGAGTGAAAAGGCGGAAGACCAGAACCGCTGTTGGCTTTGGTTTTCCGCCTTTCACTTCTTCACTCTTCAGGTTTTGTGCCTTTCCTCGCACTCACACTCGCACTTACACTTTTTACTGTGCCTGCTGAACCTGGAAGGTCGTGGTCGGCAGGCTATGGGCCGCGGTCGCGCGGACCTCTTCCAGTACCGCCTTGCGCTCGCGCTCCAGTTCCGACCGCGAGACCGTGTTGCTCCCGGTCTCGGCGCTGCGGCGCTCGGCGGCCTCTTTTTCGAGCATCGCTTCGACCTTCGGCCGGGCGCGCAAGAACGCCGCGACGCAGTCCGGGTCGAAGTGCGTGCCGGCCCCGGACTGGAGTTCGGCGAACGCGCGGGCCGCCGGCATCCCGACCCGGTACGGGCGGTCGGAGGTCATCGCGTCGAACGCGTCAGCCACCGCCACCACCCGCGCCGTCAGCGGGATGCCCTCGCCCTTCAGCCCGTCCGGGTAGCCCTTGCCGTCGTACCGCTCGTGGTGCCCGCGGACCACCGGCAGCGCCCACTTCAGCCCAGGGATCATTTGAATGATCTCGGCCCCGCGGACCACGTGGGTCTTCATCATCCCGAATTCGGCGTCCGACAGCCGACCCGGTTTGCGCAAGATCTGATCGTCGATCGCGATCTTGCCGATGTCGTGGAGCAGGGTGGCGACGCGCAACTGCCGCCGCACGTCTTCCGGCAGCCCCAACTCTTCGGCCAATACGAGCGAGTAGGCGGTCACGCGCTGGGTGTGGTTACCGGTGTACGAGTCGCGCATTTCGACCGCCTGAGCCAGCGCGGTCACCGTTTGCAGGAACAGCGATTCGTGCCGCTCGACCAACTGGCGCCGGTCCAGCCCCAGCGCAACGGCCGCGGCCAGCGAGTCGCACAGCGACAGGTCGCTCTCGGTGAACGGCTCGGCCTCCGGCCCGCGGTCCAGGTGGAGTACGCCGATTTCGCGGTCCGGCGCGCGGAGCACCGCGCAGATGATGGAGTTCATTTCCCCGCGAACGGCGCTCTCGGCCTGGAACTGGGCCGCCTCGCCGCGGTCCTTGAACAAGAGCGACTGGCGCCCACGGAACGCGACCGTGGCGAGCGTCTTGCCGGGCGGGCGCGGGGTGGCGATCCCGCCGGCGCGGGCCGCGTAGCACCGCACCGCGAGTTGCCCGGTCGTCTCGTCCGTGAGGAACACCCCCCCGCGGCGCGCGTTGAAGAACGCGATCGCGTCGTTGAGGACTTCCTGAAGGGTGTCCCCGATGCGGCCCGGCTGGGCCAGCCGGTAGCCGCACCGCAAGAGCCGCAGGAACCCTTTTTCGTCGCGCAACGCCCCCTGCGGCTCGAACGCGTCCACCGCTTCCGACCACGTGCGCTGGGCCGCGGCTTCGACCTGCACGGTTTGCTGGCCGAGCCGGACCGTGACCGGGCGCATCTGGAGGTGATCGACCTTGAACACCAGGGTGCCGACCTGGATCGTGTCGCCCTCGCGCACCGGTTGCGGCGTACGCCCGAGCCGGACGCCGTTGAGGAGGGTGCCGTTGGAACTGCCGCGGTCCCGCACGACCCACACATCGTCGGACAGGTGGATCTCGGCGTGCAGCCGGCTGACCGACATATCGTCCAGTGCCACTTCGAGTTCGGGCAGCCGGCCGATCCGCAAATGGCACGTCGAGGACCAGGTGCGCGGAACGGGTCCGTCACCGGATAGAGACAGGACGATCCGAGGGGATTGCATGGGATCCCTTGCAATTGGGCGACGATCGGGCGGCCCGTGATGGCCGTGCGATCGGCGGATTTCGGCGCGAGTAGACTATTCGGCTGCCGAAGAACCGTAGCACATAAACAGAAATGAGAGCGCTCCGCGGGCGACGGACAGGGGCGGAGGTGTCCTATTTTCCGGCGCCGGGGTTGTGAACCGGCCCGCGCCGGGGTACCGTCGAAATACCCGTTACGGTCCGGTTTCGCAATCGTAGGTCGTGTATGCGCAAGCTGTTAGGCGCGTTGGTCGTTTCGCTCGCGCTCATCGGGGCGTTCGGAGCTGCGGGGTGCGCCCCCGCGCCGGTGCGGGTGGCGGTCCCGGTGCCCGAAAAGTGGGTGGACGAGATCATCACCCACATCGTTCAGTGGATCGAGGAGGGCACGGGCATCGACATCGAACGCGGGGACGTGAAGATCCAGAACAGCGGCGTGCGGAAGGACACGTCCGGGGGCACGCACATCAGCGACTTCCAGATCACGGTGACCTACCGCAAAACAGAGTTCACGGGTACGTCGAAAGACCTCCCGTGTTCGGCCGACGGCGTCCCGACCGAAGAAGGGAACCGCCGGATCAAGGAAACGGTGGAGGAGATCAAGACGCGGATTCGGGCGGCCCGGTAGTAGTGAATATCGCCGTGTGCCGTCGCTATTCCTCCCGTATCGCGACGGCATACGGAGTGTGCCTACTACTTTAAGCTCACACCGCCGCCCTTCGGGCGGGTTTGGTGGCGATCACGCTCGGTTCGGCGCGGCCGCCGGCGTCGGCCAACCGACCCCACTCCCATAACGGAACCGGCGACCAAATCACGGCGGCGGGGGTGACATCGGCGGGGGTGACATCGGCGGCGGCACGTGCAGCCAGATCTTGTTGTTCGCCTTCGAGTGCGTCAGGTCCGCGATCCCCCAGCCGGTGAAGTCGCCGGTGAGGATGGTTGCATTCACAGCAAGGAAGCTGGTGTTAGGGGGCAGGATCGCCGGCCGGTTGTACTGCCGTATATTCAGGGTGTTGGAGCCTGTCAGGGTGATGTACGTTCCCCACAAAGAATCGAGTCGGTTGCCGGTCCAGTTCAGGGCGATGTTGAGCGTCGAGCCCGTCAGGGTCAGATCTTCGACGTTCAGTACGTTCTTGCCCGTCGTCGAGTTGTAGCCGACCCAGATGATCGTGTTGCGCACGTCCATCAGGCCGTACATCAAGGCAATGGTTTGGGTATTGTTGGTTGGGTGTTCGACGGTCTGGATCTCGCCGCCGGACGAGTAGAGACCACCGCCCTTAAACTCCATAGCCGTGCCGTTCTGGACGCGGAGGATGCCGCTGTTGACGACGGAGTGCAACCCCCAAGTGTTGTCGAACGTAATCTTGGACCCCGACCCGGCTGTCACGATCAGCCAGCGGTTATCCACGAACGTCTCGAAGTAAACGACGCCGTCACCCAACTGGGAGACAAAGCCGGTGTTCTTGAAGGTCTCCAAGTTGGTGTAGCTGTTGATCCGCGCGTTGGCGGCGAAGTTGAGAACGAACCGGTTCCAGAACTCGCAACTCGCCCCGAATGCGAAGGAGGCGTGGTTGCCCAGGGTGATCGTGCCCAGGTTCTGTAGGTCCACGTAGAATGTGAAACTGGCGCCGGCTGCCAGGGTGATGGACGAGGAGGT
The DNA here is from genome assembly GCA_964495365.1 of uncultured Frigoriglobus sp. Classification (GTDB taxonomy): domain Bacteria; phylum Planctomycetota; class Planctomycetia; order Gemmatales; family Gemmataceae; genus Gemmata. The sequence goes on from CAZBXY010000042.1 coordinate 6,506, forward strand.
CTCCACGACCACGCCGGGACTGCTCCCGGACTGGTCGTTACGGAAGGTGACGTTGTCGCCGGTCAGCGTCGAACTGTCGGCGATGAGCAGAGGTCGGACTGTCAAATAAAACGTGGCGTCCCGGACGTTGCTGTCGCCGGTGATGGTCAGCCCATCGGCGCCCCAAGTGCGGTCCCACCCAGCCTCAATAGTTACGGAACCGACTGTGACGTTCCCCCAGCAGAGGTCGCCGGACGTGGCCGGGATAATGATGTCGTCGCCGGCGTCCGGGACGCCGGGCTGGTTGTTCTGGTCCCGCCAGTTGGCGGCGACGTAGCCGCTGTTGAGTACGCCGTCACGGTCACCGACCCAGGTGAAGGTCGCCGGGACTTCTCGGGCCTCAAGAACCTCCAACCATAACCTCGTCTTCATTTTCATTTGGGCGCCCCCTTCGATTTCGCGTTCTTCAACTCATAACACCACAGCAGGTACATGTCCCGGAGATCGGGGTCAGACTTGAAGGACGACTCTAAGCTGTGGCTCTGCCTCTCCCGGTAACGCTCCCGGTAGGCTGGGTCTTTGATGTCATCCACGCTCAGGGTGGCCTCAGCCATCACCTTGGCCTGGAGTAGCCGCAACTTGAGGATCTCACCCTCGGTCGTCCCGTCCAGAGACTTCACCTTCTGGTCGTACTTCTCGCGCAGCTTGCGGTACTTCTCCTTCTCGGCCTCTATGACAGCCTTGGGGATGGGAGTGCCCAGGGCGATGACGGGCGCTATAACCATCACCAGGAGGGTGAGTCGGAAGGGGATCATGAGATGGCTCCCGGAAGCAACAGGATTGTTTGTGACTTTACTGCGTGACGCGCTGGCACGCAATCAAATTCGCACACCGTTTCGATCGAGGCGCCCTCACACCGCCGCCCTGCGGCCGGGCTTCGTTTGCCCGACGAAACTCGATGGCTCGGCGCAGCCGCCGGCGGTCGGGAGCATTTTTCCCGGGCTGCACCGGCCGTCGGGATTGAATGCGGTGCGGAGCCGAATCATGTAGTGCAGGTCGTCCGGCGTGAACATCAGTGGCATGAAGTCGATCTTCTCGACGCCGATCCCGTGTTCCCCGGTCACGCTCCCGCCCAGATTGATGCACTCGGCCAGAATCTCGTGGCTGGCGTCCAGAACCGCTTTCACCTGCGCAGGGTCGCGTTCGTCGAACATCAGGATCGGGTGAACGTTCCCGTCGCCGGCGTGGAACACGTTGCATATGCCCAGGCGATACTTTTTCGCCGTGGCCTGAATGTGCCGCATGATCTCCGGGAGCTTCGTTCGCGGCACGACGCCGTCTTGCGTGCAGTAACTCGGATAGCCCAAGCGCCCGATCGTGCCGAACGCCTGCTTCCGGGCCTTCCAGAGCGCCATCCGCTCGGCCTCGGTGTTGGCTTTTCGTACTTCGCGGGCGCGGTTCTTCTTGGCGATCCCTTCGATCCGGTCCGCTTCCTCCTGCAATCCCGCCGCCAGCCCATCGACTTCCATGATGACGACCGCTTCCGCGTCGAGCGGGAACCCGAACTTGAAGGCGGCTTCGACCGCCGAGAGCATCGTGCGGTCGAGCAATTCCAAAGCGGCCGGGACGATCCCGGCCCCGATAATGTCGCTGATGGTGTTGGTCGCGTCGTCGATGGTCTCGAACACACCGAGCAGCGTGCGATACGCCTCCGGGTTCTTGGTGAGCCGCACCCACACCTTCGACACCACGCCGAACGTCCCCTCGCTACCGACGATCGTTCCAACGAGGTCGTAACCGGGCGAATCTTCGGTCGGCCCGCCGCACAGCACGACGCGCCCGTCCGGCAGCACGAGTTCGACGCCGAGGATGTGATTGACCGTAACGCCGTACTTGAGCGTGTGCGGCCCGCCGCTATTGGTGGCGACGTTCCCGCCGATCGTACACGCTCCCTGACTGCTGGGGTCGGGGGCGTAGTGCAACCCGTGCGGCTTGAGGGCGTTGGTAAGCCATACGTTCACAACACCCGGTTCGACCACCGCGTACCGATCCCGCACGTTCACTTCCAGAATGCGTTTCATGCGCGCCAGCGCAATCATGACGCCCCCGCCGACGAGCACGCACCCGCCGGCGAGGCTCGTCCCGGCGCCGCGGGCAATGAAGTTCACGCCTAACTCGTTACACGCCTTGACGATCCCGACAATGTGTTCGGTGCTGGTCGGGAAAACGACGACGTTGGGTTTGGTCTTCGCAATGGTGAACCCGTCGCACTCGTACGCGGCCATATCGGCCGCCGCGGTGAGGACATTGTCGTTCCCAACAATGGCCTTCATGCGTGCGACAAGCGCCGCGTGGCTCGCGGGCGGCAGCGGCGTGCCAACGGCAACGGGAAAGGCTGCTGTGGTGCTCATGCTCTCAGTGTATCAGACCGGAGGAACTACCGTCTCAGGTGCATTGCCAGACGAAGTACAAATGCGCGCAATGAAGGCAGCGGAAGAAACTAACTTCGTCCAACGTCTCCGGTTGGAGGTCGAAGCCGTAATCCCATTCCGCCGGTCCGCGCCGCCAGAGCGTTCTTTCTGCCGGCACTTGAGCGCTTTCCTCGTAGGTCTGCGGGCAACCAGTAAACTCGCACCACTCGCCGCAACAGACGGGCCAGTCGAAACCCTGGAGGAAGAGGGGAGCATTTGGCATGCGGTGGAGGGCGTCCAGCATCCGCGGCACGTCCGCGCCGAACTGCCGGAGCTTACGGGTCGCGATGCCGACGGTGTAGTCGTCCCTCCTCAGGTTCCCGCCGAGAATGCACGGACCGCACGCCTCGCAAACGCGAGGTTCCTCCCGCGCGAGCCGCGGGTCGGATGAGAGATTCGGATCGACGATCTCGCCGGAGTAGTAGAACAGCGGCGACACCACTCGGCCACAGTGGTGGCACTCCCCTTCGTCCATCCCGCGGAGCGCGGCGTCGGCAATGTAGCGGAACTGTGTGCCCATTAACCTCAGGATACGACCCGCGCGTGTTGCTCTTGAACACTTCGCTCGGCCGTCGAACTCGCCTCTTCTGTCGCGCTCGCGGAGCGGCCCTCCGTCGCCACGCGCATCAGGCCGAGCGCAAGGAACACCGCGACCGGGATCGTGTTGATTAGCCCGCCGAGGACCGACACGGTCGGGCTGGCGACGTTGAACCAATGGATCAGCGCCATGATCGCCCAGTACGCGGTGAGCATCCAGTGGAACGCCCGGCTCTGGTCGTAGTTCCACACGCACCAGAGCGTTACCAGCCCGACGAGAACCAGCAGTGAACCGAGTTCCTGAAGGATGTGAAGGAAGACCGCGTCGTTCTGGCTGAACTGGAGGACGATGTCGCGAACCGCGTCGGGCAAGAGGCCAGTGTTGACGAGCAGCGTACTGACGCCGGCGGCGAGGAACGCCGCGCCCATGATCCCGTAAGTGACCTTCGCCAGGATGCCGGTCAGCTTCGTCATGTCGGTCCTCCGATGTGGGCGTCTGAATCTTCCCGACACGCGAAGCCGGGCGGAGGTTCGGGAGAAATGTCACCGCAACGGCGGAATCCGCGATCACACCTGCCCGCGGGCGCGGGCGAGCAGGTCTTTCACGCCAATTTCGACCGCCCATTTGTCGAGGTACGCGGAATCGAGTAGCTCGCGCTGCGTTTTCATGACGGCGAGGATGTCGCCCCACTGCTTGTCGGACACTTCACCGCCGAGCCGGAACCACTCCAGCTTCAGAAGGATCGTGTCCTCGGCCGTGACGACGCCGAACTCGCCCTCCGCATCGCCGAACACGGGCGCCTTCACCCGGCGCGCCAGGAACTCCCGGTCGAACGCGCGGTCCTTCTGAACGAAGATGTCGATCTTGAACGCGGTCGGTAGGTGGAGAATGTTGAAGCTCGCGCGCCGGGCAACCGCGTCGCGGATCATGTACTCGTCGGCGTAATACTCGTTCGGCGGGAACCGCAGTGCGAACAGTTTCTCCTTGCCGGGGAACGGCTCGACGGCGATGTCCGCGTCTTGCGTCTGGCGCGCGGCGCCGTGGGTGGAACTCGCGTAAGACCCACCGATCGCATAGCGGATGTTCAGATCGTCGAGGACGGAGACGACGAACTTGATCGCGCGGACGTGTTCGGCGGGTGGGGGCATGGTCGCGAACTCCATTCGGTCGATCCACGGCCCGGGGCCGAGCGCCATCAGCGCCCACGCGCGGTTGATGTCGGCCGGCGTCGCGCCCGGGTGGCGCGCCCGGTGCCCGGCGGCGTGGAGTTGCCGGGCGACTGTATAGGCGTCGGCGACGAGCTGCCACTTGCGCGCCGGCGCCATGCGCCGGTACGCCTCGTACATCAGCCGCTCCACTTCGGGCGCGGTATCGCTCAACAGGTTCATTGTTCGTCAGTTTACCCGACGCAAACCCCGCCGGGCAACGCGGCCCCGCGGGGCGCCTACCTGTCGCGGAAGAGTTTCGGGGCGAAGTGGTACAGATCGAGCTTCCACACCGGCCACTCGTGCCGCCCGGTACTCAGGTGCCACTCGTGCGGCACCTTCAGTTCGTCCAGGTCCGCGTGAACCTTCTTGCTCACGTCGATGATGAAGTCGGCGTCGCCGCACGACACCCACAACAGCCGCAGTTTCTTCGCGGCGCCGGCCGGGTCCTTGACGAGGTCCTTCATGGGCTTGGTGTTCGGGGCCGAGGCGAACCCGCCGACCCAGGCGAACGTGTCGAGGTTCTTCAGCCCGAAGTTGAGCGACTGTCCGCCACCCATCGACAACCCCGCGAGCGCCCGGCTCTCGCGATCGGCCTTCACGGCATAATGCTTCTCGATATAGGGGATCAGATCCTTCAGCAGATCGTTCTCGAACGCCTCGAACGCCGGTCCCTGTTTGTCCCACGGCGTCCGCACGGTGATGTCCTTCGCGGCGCGGCCGTTGGGCATCACGACGATCATCGGAACCAGCTTCTTGTCCGCGTAGAGGTTATCGAGGATCACGTCGGCCGCGCCCTGCTTGGTCCAGCCGGTTTCGGTGTCGCCGATGCCGTGCAGCAGGTACAGCACCGGGTACTTCTGGTCCTTCGAGTACCCCGGCGGTGTGTAGACGACCGCGGCCCGCTTGATGCCGACCGTCTTGGAGTCGTACTCGATCGTCTCGACCTTCCCGCGCTCGATGCCCTCGCGCCTTGTGTCGAACCCCTTGGGCGGCGCTGCGAGCTTCTCGTCGGCCGCGCCCGCCGGCGAACCCGCGACCAGCGCGACCGCCGCGCAGACCAGGAGACGGGATGTCATGGTGTGGTCCTTGTGTTTCGTCACTCGAAGTGTTCACTTCTGCTTGCTCTTGGGCGGGCCGAGGATCTCTTGCAGCACGACCGCCATCGCGACGCCCTGCCCGGACGCGAGCAGCGCCGTCAGGTTCTTGCCGAGGTTGGTCTTCGCGGCCGGGCGCGGGCGCTTGGTGAACAGCGTCACCTTCGTCGCCGGCGCGCCGGTAGAAGAGGTCGTCTTCAGTACGCTCGCGACCGGCAGTTGCTCCACCTGTCCGGCGACCGGGGCCTCGCGCGTCGGGGCCTGCGGGCTGGTGCCGAAACTGGCCGCGCCACCCGCGGGCGGAGAAACCGGCGGCTGGTCGGCGAGTTCGGCCACCACGCGGGGCCGCGGGCGCGCGGTCGCCGGCGGCTTGATCGGCTGGACCACCGGCGCCACCGGGGCCGCCGCGGGCGGGTCGGGGGCCACCGCGGCCTTTCGGCGCAACCGGTCGATCTCGGCGAGGAACCGGTCCATCTCCGAGTTCGCCGGGCGCACGTTCCCCCCGGTGTGCGGTTCGGCCGGGGCCGCCGCGGTGGCGCGCGGGCGCTCGGCCCGCTCGTCCTCGGCCGCGCGCGCCCGGGCGGCGTTCCGCTCCATCCGCTCGGCCCGCGCCCGGCGCTCCTCCTCGGCCCGCCGGGTCGCGTTCGCCTCGGCGAGGTTGTTCAGCCCCTTCATGATCGCCCCGATCACGGTCGAGATGACCATGAGGACGATGATCGTGATGATGATCTGGACGATACCCATGCCGGCCCCCGGAATGACTCAGTTAATGACGAATGCCCACCGGCTGGAAATGACGAATATTGACGAATGCCCCACCAATGCCCCACCAATCACGAAATAAGAGGCGCGGTTGGCTCTCTTTCCTTCGTCATTGGTGGGGCATTCGTCAGTATTCGTCGTTTCAATTAGCGGCCCGACCCGGACTGGCCCTCGGCCCCGCCGGTCATGGTGGCGATGTTGTTCCGCATCAGCGTGTCGGACTGCACGTTCTTCATGTTGTAAAAGTCCATCACGCCCAAGTTGCCCTTCTGGAAGGCGTCCGCGATGGCCTGCGGCACCTGCGCTTCCGCTTCCACCACCTTCGCGCGGTTCTCTTCGACGAGGGCGCGCATCTCCTGCTCGCGGGCGACGGCCGCGGCGCGGCGCTTCTCGGCCTCGGCCTGTGCGACGCGAAGGTCGGCCGCGGCCTGCTCCGCCTGGAGCTTGGCGCCGATGTTCTCGCCGACCTCGATGTGCGCGATGTCGATCGAGACGATTTCGTAGGCGGTCTGCGCGTCGAGCGCGTTGTGGAGCACCGTTTGCGAGATCATACCGGGGTTGGCGAGTACCTCCTTGTGATCGTGGGCCGAGCCGATCGCCTTCACGATGCCCTCGCCGACGCGGGCGATGATCGTTTCCTCGGTCGCCCCGCCGACGAGCCGTTCGAGCTTGGTCCGCACCGTCACGCGGGCCTTCGCCAGGAGCTGAATACCGTTGCGGCACACCGCGTCGAGGAACTGCTTACCCTTGCCGGGGTCGGGGCAGTCGATGACCTTCGGGTTCACGCTCGTGCGGACGGCCTCGAGTACGTCGCGGCCGGCGAGGTCGATCGCGGCGGCGGTGCGCCACGGGAGGTCGAGTCCGGCCTTGTGCGCCGCGATGACGGCCGTCGCGGTCTTGGGCACGTTGCCGCGGGCCAGGTAGTGCGACTCCAGTTCGCCGGTCGTGACACGCACCCCGGCCTGAACCAGCGCGATCTTCTGGCGCACGATCATCGCGTAATCGACGTTCCGCAGTTTCATCCCGATCAGGCTCCCGATGCCGATGTCGGCCTTCGTCAAGAGCGCCTGGATCCACAGCCGGATGAAGCTGAAGAACAGGAACAGGAACACGATGAAGATGAGTACGGAGACCAGCGCGACCACGATGATGATCACCTGGGTCGTACTCACGTCGGCCCCGGCGGCGCCGGCCTGTTTGTTCTGCTGGGCGAACAGGGTCATTGCGGTCGAAGGCGTCACGGTGGCGATCCTTTCGGGTGTCTTTTATCGGGTCGGTCGGGGCCCAAGGTTACTCGTCGAAATCATCGTCCGGCGGGGCGCTCGTCTTGGTGGCTTTGCGGGTCGCCAGGATCACGATCACCGCGACCACCGCTGGCAGCCCGCCGCAACAGAGCAGCAGGAGGATTTCCTGTCCGCCGAGGCCGAACATGAGTACTCCGGTCTTTCAAAGTAGGCGACTCGCGTCACTCGCGGAGCGGGTGACCTACTCTATGTCTTGTCCAGGCCGATGTCGAAGTCGTCGAAGTCGTCGCGCGGCTTCTTCGGCTCGTCCTTGTGGGGTACTTCGCCCGTCGGGGCGTCGGCTTTCGGCGCCGGGGGCGGGGCCGGGCGGGTGTCCGCGTCCGGCGGTTCCTCCATCTGCCGAACGATCACCTGCCCGCGCTTGACCTCGACGCACCGCACCCACACGCCGGCGTCGAGCATCGTGCCCTCGGTCATCGCGTCCACCCGCTGGCCGTCGAACTCGACGCTGCCCGACGGGCGCATCGGCGAGACCGTCTTGCCGGTGCGGCCCTTGAGCGTGACGGCCTCGGTCGCGGCTGATCCCGGCGTGGCGGCCGGGTCGTCGATGACCGTGTCCAGCGACATCCGGCGCCACGCCGCGACCGCGACGTACCCGAACGCCGGTAGCCCGATCGCCAGCCCGACGACGGCGACGACCGCCTCCAGGGTGCTGCCGTAGTAGAGGATGGTACCGACCCCCACGGCGAAGAACAACAACGCGGCCACCACCAGGATGCCGCCGGTGGGCACCAGGATCTCCGCCAGGAGCAGGAAGACCCCGATGCCGATCAGGACGAGTGCGAGCGTCAGGTAGCCGTCCATTAGCAGTGCTTCGCAGTGCGAGTGCGGGTGTGAGTGTGAGGGAAGACAAAAAACAAGTGAAAACCAAAACAGATGCAGTGTGAAAACTAAAAAACAAACTGGTGTCAGCACTCGCCGGGGTTCAGTTTCCGCTCCAGCGCGACGATCAAACCGTGCAGTAACCGCCCCACTTCCGCAACGGCGTTCAACAGCGGTCGGGTGTTGTCCTCGCTGACAAAACCCAGCCTTTGGGCGACGATGATCTGCGTCTCGGCCTCGAACAGTGACCCGCGGGCGATCCCCGCGTGGTGAATGTATTCGCGCGTGTGAATACGCCCCGCCCCTTCGGCGATATTTGACGGAATCGATACGGCGGCTCGCTGGAGTTGGGCCGTCAGCCCGTACAACTCGGTTCGCGGGAACTGACCGGTGAGCTTGTACGTATCAACGACGAAATCGATCGCCCGCTGCCAGGCGAGCAGGTCGTGGTAACTGGCCAGTGCCATTGCTCACCCCTTTAGTGAGTGTGGGTGCGGGTGTGAGTGTGAGGGAACAGAAGATCCCGTCCTCATCCTCTTTGTATTCCTGTCTTCACTTCTTCACTGCTTTCCTCACACTCGCACCCACACTCACACTCTTCTTCACACTTCCTTCACCACAATACGAGTCCCCTCCACGGCGAACACCTGGACCCGGGCGCCCGACGGGACGAACCCGCCGTCGGAGACCACGTCCACGAACTTGTCACCGAACCGCACCACGCCGGCCGGGCGCAGGGTGGTCGTCGTGGTGCCGATCGCGCCCAACAGCTCCAGTGCCTCGGTCGCGCCCGGGAGCACCGGCTCGGCCGCGTTGGGCTGGTCGGCCGGGGGCGTCAAGAGGAGCCGGTTAGCCCCGGGCACCTGCGGGAGGAACTTGGCAATCACGAACGCCATCGCCAGCGCGCCCATCAGCGCGAACAGGTAGTACGACACCCGCTCCCCGAACCCGACCCACTCGCCGGTGTTGTCCGGCACCTTCTCCAGGGTCACCAGCCCCAGTCCCGCGAGCATGAACAGGATACCGGAGATCCCGCACACCCCGAAACCCGGTAGTACGAAGATTTCCAGCCCCACCAGCACCAGCCCCAAGACGAACAGCAACAGCGCCAGCACGAACATCTCGCCGCTGAACCGGGACTGCGACCAGAACACCAGGATGAAGCACAGCGCCGCGATGATCCCGGGCACCGTCAGCCCCGGCACCTTCAGTTCCAGGATCAGCCCGATGAACCCGATCATCACCAGGATGATGGTGACGGCCGGGATCTTGAGGAACTCGGCGAACTTGTCGAGCAGGCCCGCTTCGGGGTGCTTGGCCTCTTTCACGCCGTAGATCGCGCACACGTCGGTGACGCTGGTCGAGGGCACGGTGAACCGGGCCAGCCCCAGTTCGGTCGCCAGTGTGGCGTTCGGGTGGAACGGCATGTCCTTGGGTTTAATCACCCGTGCGGCCTCGTTCCACGCGCCCGGGTTGACATCCAGTTCGGTTTTGAATTCCTCCCGCGTCATCAGTTTCGTCTTCTTCGGGTTGTCGCGGGCGGTGGCGCGGACGATCTCCACGCTGCGGTCGAGCATTCCGTCGATCAGCACGCCGGCGTAGCCCCGCTGCTGGGCGAGTTCGCGGAGGCTCTTGCGGTGCGCGGCGAGCGTGGACGCCTTGAGAGACTTGACGGTCCGATCGAAGTTGCCGAACTCGGCCTCTTTCGCCTCGCTCCCAGGTGGCGGTTTGGTCATCACGATCTGGGAGCACCCCAGGGCCACGACCGCGGCGGCGTCCGGGGCCGTTTCCGGGATGAACGCGATGATCAGCATCGCGTCGTCGCCCGATTGCTGGACCTTGATCAGGTCCTCGGCCAACCCGCGGGCCGCGTCCAGGTCGGTCCCGCCGCACTCCTTGAACACCAGGATCAGCACGTTCCCCTTCTTCTTGCGCACGTCGCGGATGATGCGGCCCACCGACTCGCGCATGGCCCCGTCCACGTCGCCCTTGAGGGTCCACTGGTAGGCCTCGGGTGTGCGGCCCTGGAGCGGGTCGTCGATGAGCGGGGGCAGGCTGAACTGGTCAGCGACCTCGGCGCGCGAGTCGGCCCGCCCCTGCGACAGCCCCACGGTCCGCGCCAGCTCCGCGGCGTAACTGGCGAGTTGCCCGTCCTGCACCCCCTTCACCGGTTCGGTCGGGCCGAGCAGTTTCACCGCCGCCTCGTCGCGCTTGTCGGCGTACACGATCCGGTCGGCGCCCTCCTTCGGCCGGCCCCGCACCAGTTGCACGCTGGGGTCGAACATCTTCTGCACCAGCGCCCACTGGTCGGGGCCGACGCGCTCGCGGTAGGCCGCCACGCGCAACGCGTTGAGCGCCGGGACGCCCTCCGTGACGATCGGCCCCAGCGCACCGGTCTTTTCACGCATCACCCGCTCCTTGCAGGCGAGAACCGGCAGAACGGTGTGGCCCGTCACCGGGGCGTGGACGAACGCGATTGTGAGGGTCTGTCCCTTCAGCCCGCCGATGAACTCCGCCAGGTCGAAGCACGGGCCGAAGTCGGTGGTCGCGGCGGCCTTCTCGTCGGGGTTGAAATCGAAGACGATCGCCGTCGGGCGCGGGCGCTGGGTGTCGTTGAGCCGCTGGTTGATCTGGTTCTTGATGCGCTGGAACGCGTCGGTGGTGATCGGGTTCTGGACCGTGACGGCGATCGCGTCGTTCACGTCCTGGGCCGACGCCGGGGCCGCAGAAGTGAGCAAGCCCACGACCGCCAGGACGAGCGAACCGAACGGACTACGAGCGCGCGGCAGAAGCATCGGTGATCGTTCCTTCGGGGTGCGGGCGCGGGGTTCCCCCGGTGCGCCCGCCTATTCAGATTATAACGGAGCGACGAACCGGGGCAAAAGAACGTTCCCGCGATCGGCCCCCTCAGAGATTCGCCCGGCACGCGGTTCGCATTTTCACATATCCGCCGAACACCCCGCCTCCGTCTTCCGATAGCGGGGCTCCGCGGCTTGAATTCAACCCCACATTTTGCCGTGACCAAAGCCCCCAGACCACCTTGTGGTCCGATTGTGCCGAGTTTAGCGAGTGAGTTTGCGTAAAGTGCGTCGGATACTCAGATTCGGCATCAAACAGGGGATTGAAGGGAACGGTCGGGCAGATTAGCTTTATGGAAGATGGTGAAGATGGGGTAATCGCGTAAAACAGCGGATGAGCGGCCCAACTTCGACCGAATGCAGTGTCCGGGTGTACAGAATTGGTGTCGGCGTGACGTGCCGCCCTCCTCACGGACGAGGGCCGGGGGCGGCCGATCGGGGTAACGTCATGCGCAGGGTGGTGGTATCGGGCCTCGGCGTGGTCGCCCCCAACGGCGTCGGCAAAGACGCCTTTTGGAAGGCGTGTGTGGAGGGGCACAGCGGGATCGGGCCGATCCGATCTTTCGATGCCTCCAACCACCCGATCCGCGTCGCCGGCGAGGTGCTCGACTTCGACCCCGAGCCGTTCATCCCGGACAAGTTCCGCAAGTCCGTGAAGGTCATGGGCCGGGCGGCGAAGTTCGGCATCGGTGCCGCGGGGCTTGCGATCAGTGACAGCAACCTCGACACCGCGCAGCTCGACCCGACGCGGTTTGGCGTGGTGATGGGCGCCGGGCTCGTCCCGATGGACCTGGGCGAACTGGCCCCGCTCCTGGCCCGCGCGTGTGAAGAAAACGGCGCGTTCGACGAAACCAAACTCCCCGACCCGACCCGACCTGACGCCCCGCTGTTCCCGCTGTGGCTACTCAAGTACCTGCCGAACATGGCCGCGGCGCACATCTCGATGGCGTTCAACTGCCAGGGGCCGAACAACACGGTGGTGACCGCGTGCGTCGCGGGCACGCAGGCGGTGGGTGAAGCCTACCGGTTGGTGTCGCGCGGCGACGCCGACGTGATGCTCTGCGGCGGGGCCGACAGCCGCATCGACCCGCTCATGCTCTTGGCGTACACCGCGCTGGGGACGCTGAGTAAATCCAACGGTCGCGCCCCGGAGGAGCGGTCGCGCCCGTTCGACCGGCTCCGCGACGGGTTCGTTATCAGCGAGGGCGCCGCGGTACTCGTTCTGGAGGATTACGAGCGCGCGAAGGCGCGGAACGCCCCGATTTACGCCGAGGTGAGGGGCTGGGGGAGCACGTTCGACGCCTACAGCGTGACGAAGCCCGACCCGGAGGGCCGCGGCGGCGCCCGGGCGATCCTGGCGGCACTGAACGAGGCCGAGGTGGACTACCGCGACGTGGGTTATATCAACGCCCACGGCACCAGCACGAAGCTGAACGACGTGATGGAAACGGCCGCGGTGAAGCGGGTCTTCGGCGACTATTCCAAGGCCGTCCAGCTCTCGTCGATCAAGAGCATGATCGGCCACTCGATCGGCGCCAGCGGCGCGATCGAGGCCGCGGCGCTTGCCATGAGCCTGAAGACGCAGGTGTACCCGCCGACGATCAACCTGACGAACCCGGACCCGGCGTGCGACCTGGACTACATCCCGAACACGGCCCGTGAGGCGAAGGTGAAGTACGGCCTCTCGACGAGCTTCGGCTTCGGCGGCCAGAACGGCGCGCTGGTCATGGCCGCGGTGTGAGCGCGGCACATTCACTTCTTTTTCGGGTCGATCTCGCGGAACGTAACGGCCCGGCCGTGGCCGGCGATGTTCGCCCAGACCGCGGTGATGTACCCGTCTCGGCCCTCGGCCGGGTGGTACACCTTCGGCCCGATCTTGGCCCGTCAGGAATCCTACTTCGGCTTGCGTAACGCGCGGCCGGGCGTGGCGTTGGTGTGGGTGCCGCGGTCCAGTACCACCTGGCCGTTTACCACCACGAACTCGATCCCCACGTTGTAAGCGAACGGGGCCGTGTAGGTCGATTGGTCGATCACCGTTTCCGGGTCGAAGATCGTCACGTCGGCGAACGCAAGTGCCCGCAGCGTGCCGCGGTCCTTCAGGCCCACCTTCGCGGCGTTCAGCGAGGTCATCTTCCGCACCGCGTCTTCCAGCTTCAGTACCCCGCGGGCGCGGACGTACACGCCCAGCACCCGCGGGAACGTGCCGAAGTTCCGCGGGTGCGGGTTGCCGCGCTTCAGCGGCCCCTCGGTCGCGTAGGCCGAGCCGTCGGAACCGATCGAGCACCACGGCTGCTGCATCGCGAGGTTCATGTCCTTCTCGTCGTGGTGCGCGAACACCGTCGGCACCGAGCCGTCCTGTTCGACCAGAACGTCGAACAGGATGTCGAGCGGGTCCGCCGGCGGGTTCTTCCCCTTCTGCCTGGCCGCGATGACGCGGTCCATCGTGAGGCCCTCGTAAGTGCCGCGCCCGCTGACGAGCATCCGCGACCAGTCGCCGCCCACCGCGGTGTAATGGTTGTACCACCCGTCGATGCCCTTCGTGATGTCGGTCTTCAGCCGCTCGCGCTGCTTGGGGTCTTTCAGGCGTTCGAGCATCTTCGCGGTGCCGCCCTCGTGCGCCCACGGTGGGATGATGCTCGCGAGGTTGTTGTTACCCCGCGTGTACGGATAGACATTAGCCTGAACGTTCACCCCCCGTTTGCGTGCGGCTTCGATGAGCGCGATCACGTCCGACATCTTCCCCCACAGCTTCTCGTCGGCGATCTTGATGTGGATGATGTCCAGCGGCACGCCGGCCCGCTCCGCAACCTCGATGACTTGCTTCACCGACGCGAACACGTCCAGTCCTTCGCTGCGGATGTGCGACGAGAAGATGCCGCCGTGCTTCTTCACCACCTTGCACAGTTCGACGAGATCCTCGGTCGTCGCGAGTGACCCGGGCGGCATCATCAGGTACGTCGAAAGCCCGAGCGCGCCGTCGGTCATCGCCTCGTCGAGCAACTCCTTCATTTGGTCGAGTTGGCGCGCGGTGGGCCGGGCATGGGACTTGCCCATCGCGCACTCCCAGAGGTTGTCAAGGCCGACGTAACTCGCGATGTTCACGCTCGCGCCGAGCTTGTCGAAGGTGTCGAAGTACCCGCCGAGCGTGCTCCAGGTGAGTTCCTTCCCGCGCGCCTTGAAGTTGCGTGCCGGAAGCTGACCCTTCAGCGGCCCCGCCGAGCGCCCCTCGCCGAGGATTTCCGTCGTCACGCCCTGCCGAATCTTGCTCTGCGCGTGTCCGTCTTCGAGGAGCAGGTCGTCGGAGTGGGAGTGCATGTCGATGAAGCCGGGCGCGACGATCAGCCCCTTCGCATCAATGGTGCGTTTCGCCTTGCCCTCCGGCACGCGCCCGACCGCGACGATCCGATCTTTTACGATCGCGACATCGCCGTGGAACCACGGGTTGCCGGTGCCGTCGATAATGCGCCCGTTGGTGATGAGCAGGTCGTATTCCGGAACCGGGTCCGCGGCCGGCGCGGGGACTGCAACGAGCGCGTACGCGCACAACACGAGCGAGAGGAGACGTTTCACGGTGAGCCTCGCGGAGCGAATAGGGATGAGGAGAACGATACCGCGGCGCGGGGCGATTCGCTATCCTCTGCCCCATGCCTTCCTTCCTCGACCGCGCGCGCATCACCGCCCCGCCCGGCTACAACCGGTGGCTCGTGCCCCCCGCGGCGCTGGCCATCCACCTGTGCATCGGCGAGGTGTACGCGTTCAGCGTGTTCAAGTTGCCGCTCACCTCGCTCGCGGCGGGCTGGTCGCAAAAGCAGGTCGCATGGGTGTTCAGCATCGCGATCGTGTTCCTGGGGCTGTCTGCGGCGTGTTTCGGGTCGTGGCTCGAACGGGTCGGGCCGCGCAAGGCGATGTTCGCGTCGGCCGCGTGCTTCGCCGGCGGATTCCTCGTCTCCGCGGTCGGCGTCGAATTCGGCGCGATCTGGCTCCTGTACATCGGTTACGGCGTCCTCGGCGGGATCGGCCTCGGTCTGGGCTACATCTCGCCGGTGTCCACGCTCATCAAGTGGTTTCCCGATCGGCCCGGGATGGCGACCGGGATGGCGATCATGGGCTTCGGCGGCGGGGCGATGATCGGCGCACCGCTGTCGCGCATTCTGCTCGATCACCTCACCGTCGCGGAGGCGTTCGTCACACTCGGAATCGTGTACTTCGCCTTCATGATGTTCGGCGTGCTGACGGTGCGGCTGCCGGTCCTCGGGTGGAAGCCGCCTGGAACCGTGAAGCGGATCGCGAGTGTCACGAGTATGACGCCCAACGACGCGATCCGCACGCCGGCGTTCTGGTTCCTGTGGTGTGTGCTGTTGTTGAACGTCACCGCGGGCATCGGCGTGCTGGAACAGGCGTCGCCGATGATTCAGGAGATGTTCCCGGAACAGGTGAACCCGGCCGCCGCGGCCGGGTTCGTCGGGCTGCTCAGCCTGTTCAACATGGCCGGGCGCATCGTGTGGTCGTCCACATCCGACCTCATCGGCCGCAAACTCACCTACTGCATCTTCTTCGCGCTCGGCGCGGCCCTGTACGCGCTCACGCCCCAAACCGGGAAGCTCGGCAACGTGGTGCTGTTCGTGCTGTGCTACGCGGTCATCATGAGCATGTACGGGGGCGGGTTCGCGACGATCCCGGCGTACCTGCGCGACCGGTTCGGCACCGCGCAGGTCGGCGCGATCCACGGCCGACTCCTGACCGCGTGGTCGCTCGCGGGCGTCGCGGGGCCGATGCTGGTGAACGAGCTTCGCGACTACCAAATCAAGAGCGGCGTGCCGGCGAAGGACGTGTACACGCTCGTGATGTACCTGATGGCGGCGCTCCTCGTAATAGGGTTCGTGTGCAACCTGCTCGTTCGCGGATCGCAGTTACCCCAGGTCGCGGAAGAGAAAGGTATTGCACCGACGAACGCGCCACAACCCGCGATCAATTGGCCGACGCTCTGCTTCCGGTGGGCGTGGGTCGGCGTACCGCTGGCGTGGGGCGTGTCGGAAACGGTGCGGAGTTCGCTCCCGCTGTTCCGCTGACAGAGTAGTAGGCACACGCCGTGTGCCGTTGCCTTTCTCTTATGTGAAGCGACGGCACACGGCGTGTGCCTACTACTTTGAAGGCCGTAGCGAACTGCGTATAGCACGCGATATGGTGGAGGAATGACCGAGCAAGAGTGGCTGACGACGGCCGAGCCGTGGGGAATGTTGACGTTCGTCAGCGAGAGCGCGAGCCGGCGCAAGTTGCGGTTGTTCACCTGTGCGTGCTGCCGGCAGGTGCTGAACCCGTTTACTCCTCGCCTCGTCGAGCGCGCGGTGCACGCGGCCGAAGCCTTTGCCGATCGTGAAATCACCGGCGAGACGCTGACGCAGGTTGGTGATTGGGTCGGAACGGCGATCGGTTTCGCGCGCGACGCGGACGTTTGGAACGGGACCGGGTACCTGTGTCACCTGTTGGACGCGGTCGCCGCGGTGTGCTGGTCCGCCAACGAGATGGAGGCGGCCCGGGATGCCGCACTCGCGACCGCCCGGGCCGCGGCGGATGTGCCCTGGCCGCCGGCCAGCGGCATCCGACCGCCCGAATACGTCGCCGAACTCGCCGCCCAGGCCGATCTCCTGCGCGACATCTTCGGCAACCCGTTCCGCTCGTGCGAAATTCAGCTCGAATGGCTCACCGACACCGTGTTGGCGCTGGCCCGCGCGATCTACGCGACCCGCGACTTCGGCGCGATGCCGATATTGGCCGACGCGCTCCAGGACGCTGGGTGCGACGACGCGGACATCCTCGCCCACTGCCGCGACCCCCGCGAACACACCCGCGGGTGCTGGGTTGTTGATCTGCTGTTGGGAAAGCAATGAAGAAGTAGTGTGAGTGTGAGTGCGAGTGCGAGTGTGAAGACACAAACCAAGAAGTGAAAAGCCAGAAGACCGGAACCTACTTGGCTCCGGTCTTCTGGCTTTTCACTCTGCCTTCACTGCTTTCCTCACACACACACTCACACCCACACTCACCCTACTTTTTCGGCGCCACCCCGATCATCCGCTCGGTCGCTTCGAGGATCTCGGTGATCTTCGCGTCGGTGATCTCGTCCATCTTGAACTCCCACCGCTGCGCCATGCGGAACCGGTTGTAGATGATGACCGTGACCGGGACCGCGTCGCCGATGCCGAACTCTTTGATCGACGGGGAACTCGTGGGGGCCAGCCCGAACGGCACGTTGTCCGCGTTCACGGTGCCGGCGAACGTGGCGATCTCCTGAACGTACACGTCCCGCTTCTCGTCGTCCGGGTACTCCTTCGGAGCCTTCTCCTCGGTCTCGCTCCCGCCGGCGCCCTTCACCTTCACCAGTTTGTCCCCGCCCTCGAGCTTCAGGAACATGGCGTACCCGGCCAGCTTGTCGGACCGGTACTTGGGGATCAGCGCGTCGGTGCCCTTGATGAGCTTGCCCAGCCCGCTGGTCGCGTCCACGCCCTTGAGGTCGGCCCGCACGAAGATCGCGATCGTCGGCGACAGCCCGTTCTCGCACACCAGGCAATGAATCTTGCCGGTCCGGTTCCGCGGGTCCGGCCCTTCCTTCCCGTCGGCGGTCTTCACCGGCGCCTTGAACCGATTGTCCACCACTAATTGCGCGCGGAACGTGGCCGGCACCACGTTGGCGAGGGTGGCCCCGCGGGCGGCGGTCGCGGCGGCGGCGAGCGCGTCGGTGGTGACCGCCGGCGGGGGCGGGTCCTGGGCCGGGGCCGCCAGTCCCGCCGCCACAAGCCCCCCGAACACCGCGACGGCTCCCCGGATCGTCATAACCGCTCCTCCCAGCAGGTTCGCATTCCACTATCCTTAAAGGTGACGGCGCCGCGGGTCCGCGTCAAGGTGTCGGGCCGCTAAACCCTTGCCTTGCGGCACCGGTGTCCGGTAGGATCGGCAAGTTGGACCCGTCGTCGCGTCCGCTCACCCGTTTGTCGCCGGAACTGGTGCCCATTATGGCCGTCGAACTTCGCTGCCCGGACTGCCGGGCCAAACTGCGCCTCAAAACCGCCCCGGACGCCGGCACCGAGGTCGAGTGCCCCAAGTGCGGCACTGTCTTCCCGGCCCCGGAGCCCGAACCGGAGGACGCGCCGGAAGAACGGGCCGCGCCGAAGGAGAAGAAGACCAAAACCAAGACCGCGCCGGCGCCCGGGGTTCCGCGCAAGCGCAAGGCCAAGAAACGCGAGACCAGCAAGCTCGCGCTGTTCGCGGTCATCGGCACCGGCCTGGTCATGCTCCTCTCCGTCTCCGGGGTGCTGATCTGGTTCTTCACCCGCACGTCCAAGTCAGTCGAGATGATGTACTACGCGCCCGAGGACGCCCAGAACGCGATGGGCATGAACATCGGGCACGCGCAGAAGTACCCGGAGTTCTACAAGTCGGTCCAGCAGCTCCACAGCGGCAGCGACTACAAGGCCGCCGGCGACGCGATCGCCAAGGCCAACGGCGACCGCGACATGGACGCGCTGGCCGATTACATGGTCAAGGCGTGGTCGAACAACGGCTCGGCGATCATCTTCCGCACCAAGTACGAGTTCGACGGCGACGTGCTCAAGAAGATCCCCGGGGCCACGGCCCAGAAGTCCGGCGACAAGACGTATTACTCGGTCCCGTCGTTCACCGGGACGGGCGAGCGCCAGCGGGTGTTTTCCCCCACCGACCGACTGGTCGTCGTCTGCCCGGAGAGCACCAAAGATGCGACGTTCAAGAAGATGATTACCGGCCACGCCGACAGCCGGGAGAAGACCCTGGGGATGCGGATGGGCGACCTCGGCAAGCGGGTCACCCGCGGCACGTTCTGGCAGATGACGGTCTTCGATAACGAGGTCGGATCGCCGGCGGCGCCCGCCGCCCCGGCCGGCGGCGCGGCCGGGGGCGGGGGCGACGACAGCAAGGCCCAACTGGGCCGCACGATCGCCGAGACGACCAGTTCGGCCCGCGGGATGGGCATCAAGGCCAGTCTCGGCAGCCGCGAGGTCCGGTTCGAGATCTGTGTGTGGTACAAGGACTCGGAAAAGTCGTCGAGCGTCGCCCAGAAGTGGAAGGACAGCGAACTGGCCAAGGGCGACGAGGGCACCCCGCCCAAGTGGTTCAAGGACGAAACCAGCGGCATGGGCGACCGGAAGGTCGCGACGCAACTGCTGTCCAACATCTCGTTCGGGGCGTCCGGGGACGTGTTCTATGCCCGCAGTTCGGTCGAGACCGTGGAAATTCAAACCGCGGCAGCGTCCGCGCTGGGCAAGGTGACCGGGCAGCGGGCGCAGGGCGGCCCGCCCGGCGGCGGTCCGGGTGGCATCGGCCCGCCCGGTGGCGGCCCCGGTGGCTTCGGTCCACCCGGCCCCGGCGGCGGCCCGCCCAAAGGCCCGCGACGCCGGCGATTCCTCCGGGTGGCATCGTGCCGGTGAGTACCGCGTGGCCGCCACCAGCGCCCCGCGCCCCGCTCGCCGTACTCGTCAGCGGCGGGCTGGACAGCGCCGTTCTCCTCGCGGAAGCGGCGCGCGCCTACCCGGCCGTTTACCCGCTCTACGTCCGCACCGGTCTCTTCTGGGAAGCGGTCGAACGCACCTACCTCGACCGGTTCCTTCACGCGATTCGCGCCCCAAACCTGCGCCCGCTGCACGTCCTCGAACAGCCGGTGGCCGACGTGTACGGCCCGCACTGGAGCATCACCGGCGAGGGCGTGCCCGCGGCCGGTACGCCGGACGCCGACGTGTACCTGCCGGGGCGCAACGTGTTTTTGCTCGCCAAAGCGCTCGTGTGGTGCCACCTGAACGGCGCCCCGGAGGTGGCGACGGCCCCACTCGAATGCAACCCGTTCCCGGACGCGACCCCCGCGTTCTACGACGGCTTCGCGGCCCTCGTGAGCGGCGCGGTGGGCGGGAACGTCCGCGTGCTGCGCCCGTATTCGGCGCTGCACAAGACGGACGTGTTGCACCGCGGGCGCGGGCTGCCGCTGGAACACACGTTCTCGTGCATCCGCCCCACGAACGGGCTGCACTGCGGGGCGTGTAGCAAGTGCTGGGAACGACAGCAGGGCTTCGCCGCCGCCGGGCTGAGCGACCCCACCGCTTACGCGCGGTAAGGGCGAACCCCGCCCGCAAGGGCGGGGGTGTCGGTAGCTGGCGATTTCACCCCCGCCCTTGCGGGCGGGGTTCGCCAAGAGGTGCTGATGTTTCGAGTCACGAAAGAAATCCACTTCTGTTACGGGCACCGGTTGCTGAACTACGCCGGGAAGTGCCGGCACCTCCACGGCCACAACGGCAAGGCCGTTATCACGCTCGAAGCCGCGTCGCTCGACGCGCTCGGGATGGTGGTAGACTTCTCCGCGATCAAGCGCGTGATCGGCAAATGGATCGACGACACCCTCGACCACCGGATGCTCTTGCACGCGGCCGACCCGATCATCCCCGAATTGACAAAGCAGGGCGAGCCGTTCATCACACTGGACGCGAATCCGACGGCCGAGAACATCGCCCGCTTGATCTACGAGCAAGCGGCGAAGAACGGGATGCCAGTGACCGAAGTGACGCTGTGGGAGACCGAGAACTCGTTCGCCACCTACCGCCCGACGCCGGGCGCCCCGGACGCGCCGCTCGTGATGCGCGAAGTTAGTGGACGGTGACGAATCACCTCACCCGTTGCCCGCGCCACTGGCGGCAGAGGTCGCGGGCGGCCTCCGGCCACGCCGGGAAGCGGAAGCAGAACCCGGCTTCGAGCAGCCGCCCCGGTACGACACGCCGGCTCTTCAGCACCAGTTCTGATTCCGTTCGCATGGCCCACGCGCCGATTTCGAGCATCCACCGCGACGCGGGCAACCCGAACCGCACGCCCCACGCGGCCCGGAGCGCCCGCATGAACTCGGCGTTCGGCAGCGGTTCGGGCGCGGAGACGTTCACCGCGCCGCTCAGGTCGTCGCGGGCGATCAGGAACTCGACCGCGGCGATGAAATCGGCCTCGTGGACCCACGACACGAACTGCTGGCCGTCGCCGGCGCGCCCGCCGAGCCGCCGGCGAACGAGGCCGAGCAGCACGTCGAACACGCCCCCGCGGTCGGGACTCATCGTCATCGCCGATCGCAGTGCGATCTTGCGCGTGCGCGGGGTGTCGGCCGCGGCAAGGGCCTGCTCCCACGCGGTCGCCACCTCGATGCTGAACGTCCAGGTGTCCGGGGCGTTCGGCTCGGTCCCGCCGAGAATGCCCGTTCGCTCGTCGTTCGGCGCGTCGAAGCGGTGCGCGTAAATGGTCGCGGTACTCGATTGCAGCCACACCCGCGGCGGTCGGGCACAGGCCGCGATCGCTTCACCCACAAGTTGCGTCGAGCGCACGCGCGATTCGATGATCTCGCGCCGGTTGGCGGGCGTGTATCGGCAGTTCACGCTGCGCCCCGCGAGGTTCACGACCACGTCCGCGCCGTCGAGTTCGCTCTCCCACGCCCCGCGGGTCTGCGCGTCCCACAGCGCGACCCGCCACGGCACCTTCGCCGCAAGCGCCCGGCTGAGCACAACAACTTCGTGCCCACTGGCGTGAAAGTGCCGGGCGAGGATCGTCCCCACCTGCCCCGACCCGCCGGGAATGACGATCTTCATGAGCAAGAGCCTCGCGGAAGCGATTCCAGAGGACCAACCGCGAGCCGTGGCGCCACATCACGCAAAATCGGCCGCCCGCGTACAATGCCGGCGGTCTCTCGTCTCGACGGAGCCGCCCGATGAAACTCAAACTCGCTTACGTTCAGGCTCAAAACGGCATCCCGGCGACGGACTCGTTCTACCGCGCGTACGACGGGTTCCGCAAACGCGGCGTGCGGTGCGAGCTGTTCGAGCCGAAGCAACTCGAACAGGGGGCGCTCCCGCTGGCCCGCGATACGCTCGTCGCCGGCGGTGTGCCGGTGGTCGAAGCGGCCCTCACGGCGCTGGGCATTCCGGTGCCGGTTGCGGACAACCTCCCGGCGTGCCTGGCGAGGTACCGCGGGCGCCGGGTGTGGCCCTCGACGTGGGGCGCGCTGCGGTCCGAGTACGCGAAGAAGGGGCCGGGCGAACCGCTGTGGGTCAAACCGCTGCGCAAGAACAAAGGGTTCCCGTCGGTCGCTGTGTACGACGCCGACGACCTGCCCGACGCGGGCCGCCAGCCGGACGGCAGCGAGGTGCTGGTCGCCGAGTACGTGACGTTCGTGTCCGAGTGGCGGTGCTTCGTGCGCGCCGGGCAGGCGCTCGACCTGTGCCGCTACCAGGGCGACGTGTTCCGCTACCCCGACCCGCGCGTCATCAAGTCCGCGCTCGCGGACTACAGCCGAACC
The DNA here is from genome assembly GCA_964495365.1 of uncultured Frigoriglobus sp. Lineage (GTDB taxonomy): Bacteria > Planctomycetota > Planctomycetia > Gemmatales > Gemmataceae > Gemmata. The sequence goes on from CAZBXY010000042.1 coordinate 28,886, forward strand.
GCCCCGGCCGCTTACGGCATCGACTTCGGCGTACTGACCGACGGCCGCACGGTGCTGGTGGAGGTGAACGAGGGCTATTCGCTGAACCCCTACGGACTGGAATCGATGGAGTATTCGGAGTTGCTGGAGGCCCGCTGGGCGCAGCTCGCGGCGTTGTAACCAGGAGCGTTCCGGTTCTGGTACAATGGCGGTGAATTTATTGGGGAGTCGTCGATGTCGCTACTCGATCACCACCGCCCGCCGCTCAGCCGGACGCACCCCTGGCGCGGAGTACACGGCGCGTGGGCCGCGGCAATGGCGCGCCTGCTGAATGCTGGCGTACTTCCGCCGGGCTATTACGCGATTCCGTTTCTCGACCGCGATGGCCCCATCGAAATCGACGTCGCGACGCTTCACACCCCTGGTTTGGAAGCCGCAGAAAGCGGTTCGAGCGGCGTTCAGCCGTGGAGCCCGGGCGAACCGGCGGCGGCGGTCGCGGTCGAATGGCCGCCCATCGACGACGTGCGCGTGGAGGTGATGACCGATGACGGCGACCCGCGACTCGCGGCAGCGATCGAACTGGTCAGCCCGCGGAACAAGGACCGCGCGAAAGCGCGTGAAGCGTTCGCCGCCAAGTGCGCCGACCACCTGTGGCGTGGGTGCGGGGTTGTGGTAGTCGATGTGGTCACGACGCGGCACGCGGACATGCAGACGGAACTATTCACGGCCGTCGGCGCGGAACCGCCGCCCGCGTTGCCGCCCGGCCTCAGCGCGGTTGCGTACCGCTCGCTCGGTCGCGAAGCCGATGGGCAACTTCAGGTGTGGCCGTTCGCGTTGGAAGTGGGCAAACCGCTGCCGAGCGTCCCACTGTGGCTCAACGGTGAGTTCGCGGTGCAACTCGACCTCGAAGCCAGCCACACCGCCGCGTGCGTCGATCTGCGCATCCGGCAGGCGGGGTAAAGTCGCGGAGTTCAGGTCATGTCCAACGAAACAGCGGCTACACCCCTCCGGCCAGCGTTCAAGAGTTGATTCAGCGCTACGCTGAAGGAGAACGCCGTTTCCCGGACACGGACATCGACGATGCCGAACTCGCCGGGACCACGCTTGAGGGGGCGATCTTCGACGGCTCGTGGTTCCATAACGGCAACTTCGAGAAAGCGAACCTGCGCGGAGCGAGTTTTCAGCGGTGCAACGTGAAGTGCGCGAACTTCAGGGGCGCGGATCTTCGCGGTGCATCGTTCCACGAGTCGGCGGTCGATGCCGCGGAGTTCGACGGGGCGGCTCTGGAGGGTGCGTGCTTCGAGGGAGCAGGTTCCTACGGCTACACCATCCGCGACGGTGACGGCTTCCCTAACGGGTAACCGAGTCACTCACGCCTTCACCAGCGCGAACAGCGTGATCTCCGGGCGCACGTTGAACCGCACGCGGAGCAGGTGGCCCAGCCCGCGGTTGATGTAGAGCATCCGGCCGTCGCCCAGGTCGAACTCGCCGCTCGTCCACCGCTTGTTCTCGACCGGGAGCATCGGCGGCGGCAGGAACGGCGGCTTGCACTGCCCGCCGTGCGTGTGCCCGGCCAGAATCCACCCGCGATAGTTCGCCCACACCGGCTTGTCTACCGCGTCGGGGTTGTGACACAGCGCGATCGTCGGTTCCTCAGCGGTCAGCGTCGGCAATACCTTCTTCGGGTAATAATTCGGACCCCAGAAGTCATCGACGCCGGCGATGCGCAGGCCGTTCACCTCGCGGCTCGCGTTCCGCAGAACCGTGATGCCGGCTCCGGTAAGTCGCTGTTCGAGGTTGTCGGCGATCGTCATATCGATCCACCGCTCGCCGTAGTCGTGGTTGCCGAAGCACGCGAAGCACCCCAGCGGCGGCGCGGTGAGGTTTTCCAACACGCGAAGCACCTCGTCGGCCCGCTCCGGGGCCGATCCCTGGCTCATGAAGTCGCCGGTAATGACCACGAGATCGGGTTGCAGCGCCGACAGCTCGCGGAGCGCGGCGCCGAGGTAATCGTGATCGACGTAGGGGCAGACGTGGATGTCGCTCACCTGCGCCAGGATGCGGCCCGCCATTGCTGAGGGCAGGTTCCGAACGGGCATCTCTCGGCGCACGATGCGGAGCCAGTGTGGTTCGAGGCGCCAGGTGTAGGTGCCGACGCCGATCGCGGAGAGCGCCGAGCCGAGCAGGAACCGCCGGCGGGTGAGACGAAACTTCATGAGCCGTCCGTGGGTCAGGTTGATCGGTTCTGGCGTTCGCCACCATTCGCGCGGGGCATTTCATTGTGGTGCGGGCGGGACCAGCAGTTGCCAAATTGAGTAGATGGCGCAAGAGGTCCCCAACCGGCCCTCAACGAGCTACGCTGGGAACGGGCCCTCGTGTTCACGATCACCCCACGCGACCCGATCAACGCAACGCAACCCCACACCACAACCACACACGACCAACACGACGTAATGGCAACTACCGGTCCCGCCCGCACCACAACAAAAAGCACTCAACACTTCTGCTGACTGCTGACCCCTGCTTCCTGGCTCCCGAACGCCGCGGCCGCCGGGGGCGGGGGCGGGGCCGGTTTCGGCTCGCGGGTCCGGTCGAACAGGAGCGGCATCGCGCCCAACAGCGCGATCACCGCGCACGCGCCGGTGAACAGGATCGCGTGCCCGAACGAGAACCGCAGGACCGGCCAGAACGCCACCAGCCACACGACCACCAGCGCGCAGTTCAGCGCCAGCGCCCCCGCGATGGTCCCGGTACTGGGGACGAACAGCCGCCCGATCTTCCCCTTGTCGGCCTCGATGTAGCGGCTGCCGTTTTCCTCCACGAACCGCGGGTCCGGGGTGTACGTCTTGTCCTTCGTCAGGGTCGCGTTGTACCGCACCGGTTCGGGGTCGGCGGGGGTCTTCACGCGGAGCGCCCCGGTCATGTACTGCACGCCCCCGCCCGTGCTGCCGCTCAGGTCGAAGGCGTTGTTGGTCCCCTCTTCGAAGAACTTCCCGTCCTTGCCGCCGCGCTTGAACTTGACGATCACCTCGTTCGGCTGGCCCTTGTCGTCGAGTTTCAGTTTGCCCCCGCTGCCGGTCCACCGGACCGCCTCGAACTCGGTGACCTCGGCCGTGGTGTAGGCGGTGAAGTTAAAGAGGGTGTCGTAGCGCCCGGGGTTGCGGCGGTCGATCGCGACCCACAGTGTCATGAACCCGCCGACGAGTACCGCGGCGACGGCCGCCCGCAGCGGCATCCGCTCGGCCGGGTTCTGGTACAGGTATCCCTGGGCCACCAGCCCGCCGCCCAGGAACAGAGCGAACAGGCCCAGCGCCAGCATCAGGAACACGAGGAACAGCATGACGGCGAGACCCCACGGTGGGAAATTCGAAAGAAAACACAAATCCGAAATTCGAAACAACAGCCAATACGAAGCCGGAGGCTCGGTCTTCGTTTCGCATTTCGGATTCGGCTTCGTTTCGAATTTCCCGCGTGCGCGGGCCAGACCCGACCGACGACGAACACGGTATCTGCGGGGGATGCGCCGGGCAAGGGGTTGGCGTTGCATCTGTCGCGCGGGCCGCTATAAACCGCCGGTCGAACACGGCCCGCCCTCGACCAGAGGTATCTGTGACCGGCGGTTTCCTCGCACTCGCCCTGTTTTGCCCCACGGCTGAGCCTACGGGTTTGGCCAAGGGCGACGAGCTGACGTTTCTCGGCAGCGTCGAAGAGGGCATCGACCGGCCGGGCAACCGGTTCCGCCGCGCGCAGAAGCTCGAAATCCGCGTGCTCGTGCTCGAACGAACCGACGCCTGGGCCGACGTGGCGGTTCTGACGTTGCTCCGCCGGACCGACGACGCGGTCACCGGGGCCGCGGCGACGATCACCGGCGGCACCGCGGACAAGGCCGCGCCGCCGGCGGCACGGCTCGACCTCGTGCGCGTTCACGCCGACGGCTCCGCGCACCACCTGCTCCCGACCGGGCCGCCCCCGCTGACGTTCGACGCCAAGACGCCCGCGCGCACGCTCCCGGTGCTCTCGCTGGACACCTTCAGCCCCTTCGAGTTCGGCATGTTCCCGCCCCGGCCGCCGCGGTCGGCGCCGGACCGGCCGTGGGCCGTCGCCTCGACCGACCCGAACCGTTCCGCGGAGACGTGGCAGGCGCAGGGTCACGAGTTCGTGACCGCGGAACGCTGCGCGCGGCTCGTGATGAACCAGCAGCACCCGAACTGGGCCAACCCGGTCGGCGGAAAAAGCGCGTGGCACCGGGCGGATGCCGTGTGGGTGTCCACGTTCGACGGGACCGCGCGGAAGGTGCTGCGCGTGATCCGGCACCGCGACGGGCTGGCGAACGAACTCGCGGCGTGGGTCGAGGTGAGGTACGAACTGAAGGACCAGTCGCCCGTCCGCGGGCGCACGTTCGACCGCTACCGGCGCGACGTGGACGTGGCCTTTGCGATGGCGGCCGAGATCAGCCCGTTTCTGCCGGACGCGGTGCGCCACGGGCCGAAGTTCTTCGAGACGCGGCTGCAAAAGATCGACGACCACCTGAAGGAATCCGACCCCTCCAGCCCGTACCGCGAAGCCGTGCAGGCGGTGCGCCGGCAGCTCGACGCCGCGCGGCGCGGCGAAACGGTCGCCAAAGCCGCCCCGACTTCGCCGCTGGCCCTCTCGCTGGCGGCCGTTCCGCCGCGCCCCGTGTGGCCGGAACCGGGGCAACTCGCGCCGGACTTCACCGCGGGCGCGTTCCGGCTGGCGGAGGCCCGCGGCAAGCCCGCGGTGCTGGTGTTTTTCAAACCGGGGAGCGAAACCGCCGACCTCGCGCTCGCGGTGGCCGACGCGCTGCACCAGAAGTACGGCTCGCGGGCCGCGGTGGTGCCGCTCGTGGTGTGGGGCGACGTATCGGCCGCCGCCAAGGACCGCGACCGCCGCCAGTGGACCGTTCCGATTTTCGACGGCGCGCGGGCCGAAACCGCTTACGGCGTCGAATCCGTGCCGCGGTTCGCGGTGATCGATTCGGCCGGGCTGGTGAAGTGGACCTTCAGCGGGGTGGGCGCCGAGACCGGGCATTCGGTCCGTGAGCAGGTGGACCGCCTGCTTCCCGCAGCTCCCCCGAACCGCGCCGGCGGAACAACCGGCACGCCCGCACCCGGAACCGGCGCTGCCGGGCCGCTACCGTGATTGTTCCGCGCGGCGCGCGCGGGGTACGATGCTTTCGGGTGGATAGAGGCTTTGGTTTTCGTGGCACAGGCTTTCCAGCCTGTGCGCGCGGCGCGACACGGCACACAGGCTGGAAAGCCTGTGCCACAAGAACAAGGCACAAGAAGCCCGCATGACCGAGTACGACATTCAGGCCCCGTCGCGGGTGTGCGCGGCGAGCGGGCGCGAGCTGAAGCCGGGCGACCGGTTCTTCGCGGTGCTCACCGAGGACGCCGGCAAGCTGGTCCGCGCGGACTACGCACCCGACGCGTGGCCCGGGCCGCCGGCGGGTGCGATCGCGTACTGGGCCGGGAAGGTGCCCGCCCTCGGGAACAAGCCGCGCAAGCCGGTCGTCAACGACGAACTGTTGCTCGACTGCTTCGACCGGCTGAAAGACAGCGCCGACCCGGACGGGCTGAACTTCCGCTACGTCGCGACGCTGCTCCTGATGCGCCGCAAGCGGTTCAAGTTCGAGGACGCGATCCGCGACGAGCAGGGGCGCGACGTGATGATCGTCCGCGACGCCCGCGGCGGGGCCGTGCATCATGTGGTCGATCCGAGGCTGACCGACGAGCAGATCGCCACCGTTCAGACCGAAGTGTTCCGCGTGTTGGGCTGGGAGTAGCAGGAGTCAGGAAACAGGAGCCAGGGTGCGAAGGCGCTTCTGGCTCCGTCCGGCGAGGTTCCCCGATGAAACGGCTGAATTTCCTGCTCGTCGCGACCGTACTCGCCCCGCTGACCGGGTGCGAGTGGATGAAACGCATCACCGAGCGCGATGAGCGGCCGAAGGGCGACGGCCCGCTCGCGAAGGTGCAGCCGGATCAGCTCGTGACCTACCTCAACGAGCGGGCCGCGCGGCTCCAGTCGCTCAACTACGGCGACGTGCGCGTGGGCGCCAAGAGCGACGGGCTGCCGCTGCCGGCGCTCCGCGGGAGCATGGCCGCCACCCAGCCGCGGAACTTCCGCATGACCGGCACCGGCGGGGCGATGGGCGCGAAGGTCGATCTCGGCTCCAACGACCAGCAGTTCTGGGTGTACTTCGATGCGCCCACGATGAAGCCGCTGTTCGTGTACGCCTCGCACTCCGACTTCCAGGCCGGCAAGGCGCCGTTGCCCGGCGGCCTCCCGTTCGAGCCGGAATGGGTGATGCAGGCCCTCGGCATGACGACGCTCGCGCCGAACAACCAGTACTCCGCGCGGGCCGACGACAAGACCCGCACCTACACCCTCAGTTGGCCCGCGCTCACGCCCGGCGGGACGTCGGTCGTCAAGGAGATCGTCTTCGACGCCGACGCGGCCACCGGGACGCACCCGCAGGTGAAGCGGCACGTGGTCAAGAACACGAACGGCAAGGTGATTTGCGCGGCCGAAATCAAACAGGCGAAGACGGTGACGCTCACCAGTACCGACCCGCGCACGGGGTTGCCGCTCGCGATCCAGCACCCGACCTTGATGGTGCTGAAGTGGGAGCAAGAGAAGTTCGAGATGGAACTGGAACTGAAGACGGGCAAGGTGAACGAGCCGTTCACCGCGGAGG
>CAZBXY010000043.1:0-35470 GCA_964495365.1 uncultured Frigoriglobus sp.
CTCAAGGAGAAGTTCGGCGACAAGAAGGTGACGGGCGACACCCGCGAGATCGTCATCCGCGCCTGCCGCACCGTGGGGAGGCCCATCTTCTTCTCGGTCCTGATCATGCTCCTCTCGTTCGTCCCGGTCTTCATGCTCTCCGGCCGGGAGGGGAAGTACTTCCACCCGCTTGCGTTCACGAAGAGCTTCGCCCTCCTGGGTGTGGCCCTCATCTCGGTCACGGTCGTCCCGGCGCTCATCCCGAGCTTCATTCGCGGCCGGCTCCGGTCGGAGGAGGAGAACTGGATCGTCCGGAGCTTCATCCGCGTCTACAAGCCGCTCCTCACCTGGGCGCTGCCGCGGCGGAACCTGGTCATGTGGGCGTTCGCGGCGCTCCTCATCCTCGCGGCGGGCCTCTTCCCGGTCCAGGCGCTCGTCGGCATGGGCGCGTCCGAGGCGGCGTGGGAGGCGATGTTCCTCCTCGTCTTCGGCCTGGTGACGCTGCTGACCGTCGCCTTCACCCGCGGGCTCGTCCCGCAGGCGCTCTCGCTCGGGACGCTGATCCTCCTCGCGATGTGGGCCTACCACTTCCCGAAGATCGGCGTGTCGTTCATGCCGGCGCTCGACGAGGGGACGACCCTCGACATGCCGGTGACGGTGCCGCGGGCGTCGGTCACCCAGGCGATCGATGATCTTAAGGCCCGGGACGCGCTCCTCCGCGGGTTCCCCGAGGTGGAGTCGGTCGTCGGGAAGTCCGGCCGGGCGGACACCCCGACCGACCCGGCCCCGCTCGACATGGTCGAGACGTTCGTGAACTTCCGCCCGCGGGAGTTCTGGCCGAAGCGGGTGCTCCGCTTCCCCGACGCGGAGCGGCAGACCCGCGACGTCCTCCGGGCGCTCGAAGACCGGGGGTACGTGCTTTCGGCCCCGCACGCGGACGACCGGGACAACGTGGTGAACGAAGCCACCCAGAAGGCGCTCGAACGGTTCGACGAGACGATGCGGGAGCTCGCGCTTCGGCGCTACGTCGAGTTCGAGGCGGAGCTCGGGCCGGTGCTCACCCGGTTCGTCGTCGCGGAAACGCTCCGCCGGATGCGGGCTGCGGGGCACCTTTCGGCCCTCTCCGCCGCGGACGAATCGCGGCTCGCGGACGAGCTATCGGCCCGGTTCGCGAAGGACGAGGGGGCGAGGCTCGCGCGGCAGCCGGCCCCCGAGGTCATCACCCGCATCCAGCGGCAGACGGCGGAAGCACTCGCCGCGCGGCGCGTCGTCCCCGACGCGGCGGGAGCCCTTGAGCTGCGGGAGGGCCGGTTCCGGAAGGCGCTGGGCTCCGTCAGGGAGTCCCTCGGCGGGAGCCGGGAGACGCTCGCTGGCGTGGTGCTCACGGCCACCGAGGAGAGGCGGCGCGAACTGTGGCTGGAGCGGGTGAAGACGGTGAACTGGGAACTCTTCGACCGCGGGGTCGAGGCGTTCACCTGGTACGCCATCGACGAGCTCGTCGCGAGCGCCGGGAAGGTCGCGCTCGTAAGCTCCGCCCCGAAGGGGGCGGAAGCCGAGCGGTTTTCCGCGGCGTCGAAGAACGTCCGGCTCGGGAAGCCCTACGACGTGGCGGCGCTGAAGCCGTTCGGGGAACTCCGGGCCGAGCTCGAAGGCCCGTTCCGCGGCCGGGTCTTCCTCTGGCAGCGGACCGGCGGGCCGAAGGGCGACCTCGTGGACGACGAGTTCGGCCGCGTCCTCCAGGTGCCCGGGTGGTCGAACATCTTCACGCAGCCCATCATCAACCGCATCGAGATGCTCTCGACGGGCGTGCGGACCGACATCGGGATCAAGGTGTTCGGCCCGGACCTGGACACCGTGGACCGGGTCTGCAAGCAGATCGAAGCCGCGGTGAAACCCGTCCCCGGTGCCCGGGACGTCATCGCCGCCCCCATCATGGGCAAGGGCTACCTGGAGGTCACGATCGACCGGGAGAAGGCGGCCCGCTACGGGGTCACGGTCGAGGACGTCCAGACCGAGATCGAGATGGCCCTGGGCGGGCGTGTTGTCACACAGACCGTCGAGAAGCGGGACCGCTTCCCGGTCCGCATCCGCTACGCCCGCGCCCAGCGCGAGGTCGAGGAGGCGGTGAAAAGGCTGCTGGTCGCCGGGACCGCCCGGGCCGAGCCGCGGACGGGCGCGGCGGCGGCGCCCGCCGTCTCCCCGACCGCGGACGCGACCGCCGGGCACCAGGCGGCCCCCGGGCACACGGCGTCGGGGCGGAGGCTCATCCCGCTCGCGTCGGTCGCGGACGTGCGGATCGTCGAAGGCCCGGCGGTCATCAAGAGCGAGAACGGCCGGCTGCTCAACTACGTGACGCTCAACGTCCGCGGCCGGGACGCGGTCGGGTTCGTGGACGAGGCGCGGCGCGTCGTCGAGCAGAAGGTGAAGCTCCCGGAGGGGGTCCACGTCGAGTGGGCCGGCGAGTTCGAGCACCAGGAGCGGGCGGCGCGGACGCTCAAGGTCGTCTTCCCGGTCGTCATCCTCGTCATCTTCCTGATCCTCTACCTGACCTACCACGACCTCGCCGACGCGGTCCTCATGATGCTCGCCGTCCCCGAGGCGCTCGCGGGCGGGGCGTTCTTCCTCTACTTCTTCCCGAAGATCGTCTACGGGTGGGAGACGCCGCCCGTCGAGTTCTCGGTCGCCGTCTGGGTCGGGTTCATCGCCTGCTTCGGGATGGCGACCGAGACGGGCATCATCATGCTCGTCTACCTCCGCGAGGCCATCGAGAAGCGCGGGGGCCTGGAGAACATCAAGTCCCTCGACGAGCTCCGCGAGGCGGTGATCGAAGGTGCCGTCCACCGGCTCCGGCCGAAGCTCCTCACCGAAGGGGTTGCCATCGTCGCCATCTTCCCGATGGTGTTCGCCTCGGGCGTCGGCGGCGAGGTGCTCGCCCCGATGGCCCTCCCGGTGCTCGGGGGCCTCCTCATATCCGACGAGGTGGTGGACCTCTTCCTCCCGGTCCGCTTTTATTGGGTCCGGCGGGCGCGGTGGCTCAAACTCCAGGAGGAGAAGGCCCGGGCGTCGGCCGAACCCGTCGCGCTCGTCGCGGACGCGGGTGACGTTCATCCGGACGGCGGGGCGGCCGCTCCGCCCCGGGAAGCCGGCGCCCGGGAGCCGTTCACGCCCGGGGCGTGACCGCCGGGCGGTGGTGGAGGAGCACTCCGGCCGCGCCGAGCGGGCCGGCTGCTGGTAGGGGTGGGCGGCTCGTGTATCGGCCGCGTGGCCGGGAGGCCGCCCGCCCGGGATTCGTGAAGGAGAACGGTTCGATGATCCGTACGACGTTCGCCCTGGCCGTCGGCACCTGGGCGGTGTTCCCGGCCCTCGGCGGCGAGATGGCCGACAAGGAGGTCAAGCTCACCGGTACGCTGGTGTGCGCCAAGTGCAAGCTGAAGATGGACGGGGTGAAGAAGTGTACGAACGCCCTCCAGGTGAAGGAGGGGAGAAGACGGTCACCTACCTCCTCGACGACAAGGGCATGAAGGAGGAGTACCACGAGTGCGGCGACGGCGAGAAGGAGGGCGTCACCGTCGTCGGGCCGCTGACCGAGAAGGGCGGGAAGAAGTGGGTGAAGCCGTCGAAGGTCGAGACGAAGAAGTAGACGTTAGACCGGGGCCGCCCGCCTAGGGGGCGGTCCCGGTGTCAGTTTGCGACGAGGCGGAAGAGAGCCGGTGTTGACCACCGCACGCTCCGGGCCGAATCGACCTTCCCGTGGGGAGGCTGGTCCATGCTCGCGCCGCCGAGCGCCCGGGCGCTACGGCCGCGGGGGTGTCGGTGGGACCGCACCACCCGGCTTCGGCAGTTCCCTCGGGGCGGGGTTGAGCGGCCCGCCGACGGCCCGCTCCAGGGCCGCCCGCCGCTGCTGGTAGTCGGCCCCGGCCTGGTTGAACCGGTCCCGGAGGTCGATGACGCTCCGCTGGGCCTCGATGAGGGTGAGGAACGGGATTCTCCCGGTCATATAGGCGGTCTGGGCGGCTTTCACGTTCTCCCGCGCGGCCGGGAGGATCTTCTCCTCGTAGAGCCGGAGCGCCTGCTCGCTCTCCCGCACCTGGGCGGCCGCCTGCTCGACCTCCAGCCCGACCTGGTTGGACTGCCGGGCGAGTTCGGCCCGCCGCTGGGCGAGCAGCGCGGAGGCCTCGGCGACGGCCCCACGCCTGCGGTCGAGGCGGATCGGGAGGTTCATCCGGATGCCGACTTGGGGGCGGAGCCGCTGCTGGTCGTCGGCCGCCTGCCAGAACGAGTCGTAGGCGGCCATCGCCTCGATGTCGGGGTAGAACTCCCGCTCGGCGAGGGCGAGGTTCGCCTGGTCGGCGGCAATGCGGGCCTTGAGCGCCTGGAGGTCCGGCCGGCGGAGGACGGCCGCCTCCCGGAGCGCGGCCGTCTCCGGGACGGGCTCCGCCTTCGCGAGCCCCTTCGGGGGCGGCGGCAGGGGCGAGTCGGCCGGGAAGTTCATGAGGGTGTTGAGGCGCGCCCGGGCGACCGTGCGGTTCCGCTCGATGGTGAGCCGCCGCTCGGTCTGCCGGCCGATCTCGACGTCCGCCTGGAGGACGTCCTGCTGCGGTGCCTGGCCGGTCTTGTAGCGGGTCTCGGCGTTCTTCTTGAACTCGTCGAGGAGCTTGAGCCCCTCGTCGTTCACTTCGAGCGCCCGCTCGGCGAGGTAGTAGTCGGCGAACGCCACCCGGGCGCTCTCGACGAGCTGGAGCTTCGTGTCCTCGAGGTCGCCCCCGGCGGCGGCCGCATCCGCGAGGGCCGCCGCGCCGCGTAGGGACCGCTTCCCGGGGAACGGGAACTTCTGGCTCACCTCGAACCGGGCCGAGTCGTTCACCTTGTTGGAGCCGAGGCTCGCCGGGGCGGCCCAGGTGGAGAAGGACGGGTCGTCGAGCGCGGTCACCTGCGGGTAGCGTGCGGCGGCGGCCTGGACGGCGGCCGCCATCTGGGCGAGAGTGGGGTTTCTCGCGAGCACCTGCTCGACGACGAACTCCGCCGAGAGCTCCGCGACGGCCGGGAGCGGTTTCGGCTCCGGCGCACCCCCGGGCGCGCGGACGACCGCGGAGGCCTGGCGCACCGGGCCCGCCGGAGGGGCCGGGGGCTTCTGGGCCGCGGGCGTGTACCCCGGCCGGGGCGCCTCCCGGTCCGTGACAGACGCGCAGCCGACGGCCGCGAGGCCCGAGAGGCAGAGGAGCGGGGCGACGACGTGGCGGATACGACCCATGACCGGATTCATCAGCGTGCCCTTTTCGCACACGGCGCGCCGCCACGCACCGCGAGTTATCCCCCTCTATCGGGTTTAGCGCGTTTCGCGGTTGAACGCATCGCCCGGGTTCGGCAAGTGTTTCGGGTTGCGAAGCGGGCGGGAGATGCCGGATGGCACGTGGAGTGCGTCCGGACCCCTGTTCGTCTGCGGTTCGCCCGCCGGTTGACGCGGTGCGGGCGGATCATAACAATGAACCTTGGCTAAGAGCGTTCCCGTCCGGGGAAGGGCTATCTCACAGATGTTTCGCGTGGCGGTCACCTACTGCCTGGTACTCGCGACGGCCGCAGGACCCTGGCTCTGCTGCTGCGCGTCGTCCCGCATGGCCGACGCCCGCCACCTGGCCCAGTCGCTCCTCGGGATCGCGGGCGGCGAGTACCGGGGCTGTTGCGGCCACCTGCCCGGTCGCGGGCTTCCGTTGGACCCGGACGCGCCCGCCCCGGGCGACTGCCCGTGTAAGCTCTTCGCCCCGACGTACGCGGTCCTCCCGCCGAAGCCGATCGAGTCCGCCGACCGACCCGGCGAGCACCTCGCCGACCCCGGTCTCTGCGGGGCAAGCCCCACGCCGTATTGGCTTCCCCCCGCCGCCTCCGCCCCGGGGCTGAGAGTCGGGGACACTTCACCCGAGCCGGGTAATCCCCGGGACATCCTCGCCGTTCTCCAAACCCTTCGCTGCTAGCCAATCCCTCCGCGGGTGAGCGACACGGGCGGTGTCGCGCGGTCCCGTCGCGCCCCGCGCTGGGCGCACCGTCACCCGACGCACCCCGGTCGTCAAGAAGAGCCGTCGAGAGGTTTCGTGAGGCGGCGATCCCCTTGCGCCCCTAGCTAGTCCCCACACATCGAGGCGGGCATGGCGAAGAAGCGACAGGAGAGGCCACGGCGTGGGGAGAAAGGTGCGGCGCGGGCGCGCCGCCTCCGGCGGTTCACCCTGGGGTGCGGGGCGCTGACCGCGGTCGCCTTCGTGGTGCTCGTCGGCAGCCAGCTCCTCCGCCTCGGGGACAAGAACCACGCCCACCCCCCGGCCCCGCATGGCGGGCAGGTGGTCGCCCTCGGGCGCGGGGAGGTCCATTACCACGCGGAGCTCGTCGTCGAGCCGACCGGGGCCGCGAGACTCTACGCGCTCGGAAAGGACCTCGCCGACCCCGTCCCGGCCGAGGCGGAACTCCTCGTCGCGAGGGCGCGGCCGGCCGGGTCCGGGGAGGAGCACGAGTTCGTCTTCCGGCCGGACCCCGGTGCCCTCGCCGCGGACGGCCGGGCGACCGCGTTCCTCGGCCGCCTCCCGGGCGACGCGGTGGCCGCGCGGGTCGTGGTCCGCGTGAAGGGCCTCCGCATCCGCGGGGAGGCGTTCGACTTCGAGGTCAACTGGGACGCCGGCCGGCCGGACGACGAGGTCCGGGCCGCCTACGAGGCCGACCAGCGGCGGATCTACCTCACCGCCGGCGGGAAGTACACGGACGCCGACATCGCCGCCTCCGCCCGGGCGACCGCCGCGGCGAAGTACCGCGGGCACCGGGCCGCGCACGCCGAGGCGGCCCGGCCCGGCGAGCGGGTCTGCCCGATCACCGGGTTCCGGGTGGTGGCCGTGCTCGTCTGGCGGGTCGCCGGCGAGGACTACCAGTTCTGCTGCCAGCCGTGCGTGGACGAGTTCGTGACACTCGCGAAGGACCGCCCGGTCGAGGTGCGGCGGCCCGCCGACTACGTGAAGCGGTGACCGTCGCCGTCGGAGTTGCTTATGAGTCGCAACCTGTTTGCGGAGAGCATGACGCCCGAGGCCACTCCCACGGTGCTCGTGGTCGAGGACGAGAGGGCCATCCGCGGGATGCTGGAGGTCGCCCTCGGCAGGAGGGGGATGAGGGCGATCCTCACCGGCTCCGGGGAGGAGGCCGTCGCGGTCTTCGGCGCGGGCGGGATCGACCTCGTGCTGCTCGACGTGCGGATGCCGGGACTCGACGGGGTCGAGACGGCGCGGGCGATCCGGGCGATCGACCCCGCGGCGCAGTGCTTCTTCATGACCGGGAACCCGGGCCGGTACACGGCCGCAGACTTCGCGGCGGTCGGGGCCGTCCGGGTGTTCGCGAAGCCGTTCCCCGTGGCCGAGGTCGTCGAGGCGCTCGCGCGGGAAGTATCGCCCGGCGGACCGGACGCCGCCGGCTAAACCACGGCCCGACAGTCGGGCCGGTCAGGGAGGACGGGACGATGGTCAGGAACATGGTACGACCGCTACTCGGGGCGGCGCCGGGCCTGCTGGTCGCGCTCGCCGCCGGGTGTTCGAGCCCCTGCGGGGGCCGCACCTGCCGCAAGGAGCCGCCCGGGCCGCCCGCGGCGGCACCGCCCTCGGCCCCGCCCCGACGGCCGCCGTACGGGGGGCAGAAGACGTGTCCGGTCACCGGCGAGGAACTCGGGTCGATGGGTCGGCCCGTCCCGGTGACCCTGAAGGGCCAGACCGTGTACGTGTGCTGCCGCGGGTGCGCCGCCAAGGCCCAGGCGGACCCCGACAAGACGCTCGCGGCCGTCGCGGCCGACCGGGCGCGGTAGCCCTGCGACCTCGGCCGCAAGGCCGGGGGCCTCGCGCCGTCCCGGGCTCCGGGCGTTCGTGCCCGCCAGCCGGTGCCCGACCCGGGCGGCCGGGGTGCTCTTCGTGAAAGGGTTGTGATGCGAGTCGAGCCGAACGAAGTACGAATCCACGGTGCGAGCAGGGGCGTGGGCAAGCTCCAGCGGTGCGCCGAGGAGTGCCGCAAGATCGCCGCGTAACGGCCCGGCCGACACCGCAATCCGGGCCGTTCTAGCGCGGTCCGGCCCCGTTCTCGGGCACCTGTTTCGGGGCGGAGAGCACGGCCGGCCCCGGGCCGCGGGCCGGCGGGGGCGGCCCGGGCCACCACTCCTCCAGGAGCAGGCCCGAGAGTTCGGCCGCGGCCCTCCAGGCCTCCCCGATCGCGCGATTGTACTCGAGCCTGGCCTCGGCCACGGCCCGCTGGGCCTGGATGACGCGCAGGTACTCGAACTGCCCGCCCTTGAACGCCTCCAGCGAGAGCTTATAGGTCTCCGTCGCCTTCGGCAGGATGTCGATCCGGTACTGCTCGGCGAGTTTGAGCGCCGCCGAGTACGCCCGGAGGGCCGTCGCCACCCGCTCGGCGAGGTCGTTCTCGACCCGCCCCACCTCCTGCACCGCCATCCCGAGCTCGGCTTTGGCCGTCCGCACGTTCCCCTGGTTCCGGTTCCACACCGGGATGGGGGCGCTCACCCCGACGAGCCAGTCGTTGGAGCGGTTCTGCCCCTGGTAGGTGTACCCGGTCGAGAGGGTCAGGTTCGGGATCGGTTCCACCTCCGCCCGGCGGACGGCGGCCTGCGCCCGCTCGACCCCGACCCGGGCCGACCGCACCTCGGGGTGTGTGGCGAGGACGGTATCGAGGGTGCGGTCAGGGTCGTAGAGCGGCACCTCCTCGAACGGGCCGGCGGCCGGCCTGACGGGGAGCCGCGGGTCGCCGACGACGGCCGCGAGCCGCTTCCGGGCACCGGGGAGTTCCCGTCGGGCGGCCTCCGCCTGGGACCGGAATCGGGCGAGTTCGACTTCGAGCTGCACCAGGTCGAGTCGGGCGATCTGCTTGTTGTCGAGCAGCGTCTGTCCGTTCTTCACCGCCTCCCCGGCGAGCCCGACCAGCTCGTCGAGGACGGCGATCCGCCGTTCCAGGGCGTAGAGGTCGTAGAACGCGGCCCGCACCCCGCCGACCACCGCGTACCGCTCGCGGAGGAGGGCGAGGGTCGTCTGGTCCACCTCCTTGGCGGCCACCGCCTGGGACAGCGAGAGCTTCCGCCCGGTGACGATCTCTTGGGTGAACTGCGGGGCGGTGATGATCCCGCCCGGCCCTGTGCGGTCCCCGAGCTCGTCTCCCGTGACCGCGAGAACCGGGTTCGGGTAGAGGCCGGCCTGGACGTACTTGCCCTGCGCGGCATCGATGGCGAAGGTTGCCTTCCCGAGCCGCGGGTTCCGCTCGACCGCGAGTCGGACCAGCTCGTCCACACCCATCGGCCCGCCGACCCCATGTGGGTCGGCCGGTTCAGGTGCCGGCCCCGAACCCGGCCGCGGCGAGGGTATCTGGAACGCCGCCTGGCGGACCGGTCCCGGCGGCCGGGAGCCGGTGACGGTCGCCCGGGGCGGGGGCGGCGACGGCCCGGGGGTGGGCTCCCAACCCCCCGGCATCGCACACCCGGCCGCGAGCAGCGCCGCGAGACCGGGTGTCCACCACCCGGGCCGGAAAAGAAACGCTCTTTGAATGAGGTCGCGCATGGCCACCCTCCACCCGGTCCGAACGCCGTCGAGGCATCACCACTTACCGCGCACCGGCGGCCGGGGCTTAGCACCGGAAGGCATGGGTGAACCGGAGGAAGGCGCGCGCGGAGGGCCACCATGACTGGCGAGTGGGTTCCCCGGAGTCGCCCTCTTCCGGGGCCGGGGGCATCCGGGCGATAAGCCCGGGGGCATGGAGGGGACTGGCGAACCCGGCATCGGAATCGTCCCCGCCATCGAACCCGACCACCCGCGGCGGGGTCGCCGGGAGGGCCGAGGGCGCGGGGTGGTCGCACGGGCAGTGGACCGGCTCCGGCGACTGGGGGGTGACCGGCGTGGTGTGCGGGCCGTGGCACCCGCAACGCGGTCTTGGGGGCGATTGATCGGCGAGCGAGTTCGGTCGGTCCGCCGGGCCGAGGCGGGCGACGACACGGCACGGGCAGACCGCCGGCCCCTGGAGGGACGCGATTACGGTCATCAGTGTGACGAACACCCGTGACATGACATCATCCGGACCGCGGGACACCCCAGCATCTCCTATCGGCTTCGGCGGTGCGGGATATGCAGGGTATTCCGACTGTGCGGACCTGCGGGGGAGGGGAAGAACCTCCGCCCACCCTGGTTTGCCCGACCGGCCGGGGCAGAGAACCTCCTCGGGAGGTTCCGCAAGCGGGTATGCGGGTCAGATCAATCCGGTCCGGAGGGTTGAATCCTGCAGGGCACGCTCTACACTGAGCGTGGCAAATCGCCCGATCCCGGTACGAGTCGGCATGCGACTCCTTCTGAATCTCCTCCTGATCGTCCTCACTGCCGCAGGCCCCTCGGTCTGCTGCTGCACCCCCGCCGCCATCGCCAACGCCGCTACCCGATTGGTCCGCCTGACCGCTCTCCACCCGAAGCAGAAGTCCGCTTGGGTTTGTTGCAATTCTACCCCGCACCGTAAGCCGGACCGGTCGCCGCCCGACAAGGGGCGGCCGACCACCGCCGGGACGACCCTCCCGGGCCAAGCCCCCGACGATCACCCCTGCCCGTGTCAGGAGCCGGGTCGGCGTGCCGTCGTCATGGTCGTGAATGAGGGCGACCCCCGGGTGAACCCGGACTCGCGGGATCTCTTCAGCCCGGGCTCGCTCCCGGTCAGTCCGCTACTCCCGCCGGGGTTCCACCCCGGCGGTGCGGAGGTCGCGGCACTCGCCGGTCCGCGTCTGCCGTTCATGTCTGTGGATGATCGTCTCTTCGCCCATCACGCCCTTCGCTGTTAATCCGTTCCGAACCCGTCCCTCTCGACCTCCGGTGACCCGGCGGACCCGTTCCGCGCCCGTCACCCCGGTCGTTCGATTCCGCCGCGTCCGCGTGGGCCGATCGCCGGACCCCGCGCGGGCTCGTGCCCCCGGCGGCCGTGCCACTTTCCACGGGCCGCCCCAGTTCCGGGTTCTCGGCAGGGAATGACAAATGAGTCAGAAATCGCGCCGGGGCGGCCGCGGGTCGGTCCCTACGGGCCTGCCCTGAGCCGACGCTGGGTGGTGTGGGCGGCGGCTGTCGGGGGGTTCTCCTCGCCCTCGGGGTCTGCATCCTCATCTGCCTCACCGTCGTCCGCGACCCGATGCCCGAGAAGGTGACGGGCGAGGAGGAGCGGAAGCTCTACCTGACGCCGGGCGGGAAGTACGCCGAGGCGGACATCAAGGCGAGCGGCGGCACCACCGCGTCGGAGAAGTTCAAGGGGGTCAAGGCCGAGCACGACGTGAAGCCGAAGCCGGGGGACCGCGTTTGCCCGGTCTCGAAGGCGAAGGCCAACCCGAAGCTCGCCTGGGTGGTCGGCGGGAAGGAGTACCTGTTCTGCTGCCCGCCGTGCGTGGACGTGTTCGTCCGCAAGGGCAAGGAGAAGCCGGACGAACTGAAGCCGCCTGAGGATTACGTGCAGAAACCCTGACCGAGGCTGCCGGCCTCTCGCCCAGGAGGGTCTGACCGATGACACCGTCCGTTCCGACAGATGCCGGACCCGCCGGCCGCCCCGCGCGCTCCCTCGTGCTGGTCGCCGCCGCCGACCCGCAGGTCGGTGCGGTCACCGCGGGCCTCCTTCGGTCCGCGGGGTTCGGCGTGGTGGAGGCGGACGGCGGGGCGGCCGCCTGCCGTGCCCGGCCCGGCGAGATCGTCGCGGTGCTGATGGACGTCCGGATGGCGGGCCTCGACGGTCCCAACGCCCTGACCGCGATCCGGGAGGCGGACCCGGCCGTCCGGGGCTTCCTGATGTCCGGCAACCCCGGAGCTTACTGCCGGGAGGAACTCGCCCGGGCCGGCGCGGAGCGGGTGTTCGCCAGACCGTTCGACATGCCGACGCTCCTCCTGGCGATCACGGAAGCAGTCGCCAGGCACGCAGCGGGAGACGAAACGCGGTCCGGTGCCGCCGCGCCGACGAACGGCGGGTCGGAGTGAACCGACGACCGCGCGTGACGATCCGGAGGGCGGCCGGTACGGGACGTGCTTGGTGTTGGTGGAAACCGCAGTGGCGAATCGCGGAACTGTGCGGAACGGGCACAACTGCCGTCGCGGCGAGTGCCCAGGTGTGCGGACTCGGCACAGCGCCCGTGCCAGGAGCAACTCCTGTCGCGACACCGGCGGGAATTGTTCCCGCGCGCGGCTCGGAACTCATCGGCGTCGGGCCAAACCTTGGCCGACGCCCTTCACCAAACCGGAGATGCCACCATGACTTGGCTCCAGTCGCCTCGAAGCAAGTATGCCGCCGTGGCCATCGGCTCGGCGGTCCTCGGGTTCCTGGTCGCCTGGCCGGTTTTCGCCGCCGGCCAGGACAAGAAAGATCCGCCTGCCGATCCCAAGCACGTTCACCCGGCGGACAAGGCGGCGGACCCGAACAGGGATCTGGTCGAGCAGATCAAGCTCCTGAACGCGAAGGTCGCCCGGTTGGAGGCGGCCGTCGCCAAGATCGCCCCGCCGACCGCCGGCACGGGCGGGATGAGCGGCATGCCCAGCATGGGGATGGACGGCATGATGGGGAACATGGGCAGCAAGAAGGGCGGGATGATGGGCATGGACAACATGACGGGCGGCATGCCCGGCATGAGCAGCACGAGTGGCCCCGGCATGGGGATGATGGACGACATGGACATGATGGGGATGATGGGCATGGGCTCGATGGCCGGCCAGAAGGGCGCGAAGATGAAGATGGCCGCCGCCCTGCCGGGGTTCCCGGGCGCGTCCCACATCTACCACATCGGGGCCACCGACTTCTTCCTCGACCACCCCGAGCACATCACCCTCTCCACCGAGCAGCAGGTCAAGCTCAACGCGGCCAAGCAGAAGGCGGTCACCGACAAGGCGAACGCCCAGCGGAAGATCGAGGAGGCCGAGCAACAGTTGTGGGAGTTGACCGCGGCGGACCAGCCGGACGCGGCCAAGATCGACACCAAGGTGCGGGAGATCGAGAAGCTCCGTGGCGACCAGCGTATGGCCTTCATCCGCGCGGTCGGCGAGGCGGCGAAAGTGCTGACCGACGACCAGCGAAAGATCCTGCTCGGTCACGCCAAGCCAGCCACCGACCAGCCCCACGTTCACCCGAAGACCCCTTGAGCCGGCACACCCGGCTGGGCGCGGGTAACCCCGTGCGGCGGTTCGTTCCCTCGATCACTCGGAGGCCGCGATGTCGCGTCCAGGGAGACAGGTGGCTGCGATCTTGTTCGCGGTGTCTGCCGCGGGCATCGCCGTCGCACAGCCCGTGTCGCCCGCGGACCACGCGAAGCACCACCCGGCCAAGCCCGCCAGCCAGTCCGGGATGGGCGGAATGATGGGCATGGAGGGCATGGGCGGGATGATGGACGCGATGCACGGTCGCCCGCCGGCCCGCGAGCCGTTCCCGGAGATGATGAATGCGCCGAAACTCGACCCTGAGGCGCGGGCGCGGCTGAAGGCCGCCGGCGATGAACGGGTCCGCGAAGGAACCGCGATCATCGCGGACGGGCTGGAGCGGCTCGCCGGCGCGGCCGAGGTCGAGGATCACGCGGGGATGCAGGCGGCGCTCGCCCGCGTCCGCGAGGGCACCGCCCGGATGGAGTCCGGGGTCGCCATGCGGCGGGTCGCGGCCGGTCAGGCCGAACCGCCCGCGGCCGCGACGGAGTGGCTCAAGCGCGAAATGAACCTCACCCCGCCCCCGACCGCCCCGACGGCGCGGAGCGGCCCGTTCGGACTGTCGTGGTTCCACTTCGTCGTGATGGCCGCCCTCATCGGCTTCGCGGCGGCGATGGTCGTGATGTACTACCGCAAGATGCGCCGCGCCGCCGACCTCCTCCAGGCGCTGACCGGCGCGAGCGCGGGCGGAACCGCGTCGGCGTCGCCCGCGCCGGCCGCGGCACCGACGGCACTGTCCCTTCCAGCACCGATGGCCCCTTCCGCCGCCGCGTCGGAACCGCAACCGGGACCGCCCGTCCCGACAACGGGCCGGTGGTCGGGACGGCTGCGGGTCGCGCGCGTCTTCCAGGAGACGCCGGACGTGAAGACGTTCCGGCTGATGAACCCGCTCGGCGGCGTCCTACCGTTCACCTACCTGCCCGGCCAGTTCCTCACGCTCGCCGTCCTGACCGACGTTAGGTTGGTGAAGCGCGCCTACACGATCGCCTCCTCCCCGACGCAGCACGATTACGTCGAGGTCACCGTCAAGCACGAGGCGGGCGGTGTTGTGTCGGGTTACCTGCACGAGCGCGTCCGGGAAGGGGATCTTTTGGACTGCTCCGGCCCGTCCGGCTCGTTCGTCTTCACCGGCCGGGAGTGCAAGTGCATCCTGCTCGTCGGCGGCGGGGTCGGGATCACCCCGCTGATGAGCGTCGTCCGCTACCTGACCGACCGGGCGTGGGCGGGCGACATCTACCTCATCTACTCGGTCCACACCCCGAAGGACTTCATCTTCCGCGAGGAGATCGAGTACCTCGCCCGCCGCCACCCGAACTTCCGCGCGGTGGCCACCGTGTCGCACCCCGAGGGGATCGACTGGGTGGGGCAAACGGGCCGGATCACCAAGGAGTTGATCACGAAGTCCGTGCCCGACCTGGCGTCGCGGTACGTTCACGTCTGCGGTCCCGTGCCGATGATGGAGGCGGTCAAGAAGGAACTGGCCGAACTCGGCGTGCCCGCCGAGCGGATCAAGACCGAGGCGTTCGGCCCCGCGCTGGGCAAGCCAGTGCCGGAGGTCCCACCCGCGCTCCCGACCCCAACGACTGGGACGGCGGTCGCGCTGCCCACCGTCACGTTCGCCCGGTCGCACAAGGCGGCCCCGCTCCCGCACGACAAGACGGTGCTGGACGCGGCGGACGCGGCCGGGGTCGAGATCGACAACTCCTGCCGGGTCGGCACCTGCGGAACCTGCCGGGTGAGGTTGCTCTCCGGCGCGGTGACGATGGCGGTCGAGGACGGGCTGGAACCCGGCGACAAGGAGAAGAACATCATCCTGGCGTGCCAGGCCAAGTCCACGGGCGACGTGGCGGTGGAGGCGTGACATGAAAGAGCGCGAGCGGCTCGTCGCCACCGGCCTCGTCGTCCTGCTCCTGGTGCTGTGGCTGGGGTTCCTGCTGCACCGGGACCCGCGGTTCGCCGGCGGCGCCTGGGGCGGGGTCTTGGCGGTGACCGGCTCGGCGCTCATGCTCGTCCCGCTGGCCTACCTCGTCGTCAAGCGGGTGCCGCCGCTCAAGCGGCGGGCGACGGCACGGGTGTCGATGCGGACGCTCCTCGCCTGGCACATTTACGCCGGCATTCTGGGACCGATCCTGGTGATCCTCCACACCGGGCACAAGTTCGACAGCCCGCTCGGTGTCGCCCTGACGGCGATGACCCTGGTGGCCGTCGCGAGCGGGTTCGTCGGCCGCTACCTGATGAGCATGTTCGCGGAGGACATCCGCCAGAAGAAGGAGATGCTCACCCGACTGGAATCGGCCTACCGCGAGACCGCCGGGGAACTGGCCGCGCACCCCGAAGCGGTCGCGGTCCTCCGCCCCTGGTCGGGGTTCTGGGGTCGGCTCGCCGCGTCCCTCTTCCGCTCGGCTCCAACAGCCGGGCCGACGCCCGCGCCGGTCCGGGCGCTGGAACTGGCGGAGTCGATCGCCGACCTGGAGTACGCGATCAAGACCCATGAGACGTTCCGCTGGCTGTTCGGCCGGTGGCTCCGCGTCCACATCGTCATCAGTTTCGTCCTGTACGCCGTCTTGGCCCTCCACGTTTGGGCCGCGATCCACTACGGGCTGAGGTGGTTCGCATGAAACCGGCGCGGCAGAAATGGGTTCTTGTGTCCGCGACCCTGCTCGCGGGGGCGCTCGGAGTTTGGGCGCTGGCCCGGTACACTGCGCTGGGCCGGGCTGCGACCTGGGAACGGCAGGTCAGCCCCGGCGACCTGTCGGCGGCCCACGCCTTCCTCGCGGACAACTGCGCCGCTTGCCACACCCCGGTCAAGGGCGTGACGGCCGACAAGTGCGTCGCGTGCCACGCCGACAGCCCGGTCCTCCAGCGCGAGCCGACCGCGTTCCACGCAGCCGTCGGGACGTGCCGGGAGTGCCACCCGGAACACCGCGGGGCATCGGTCCGGCCGACGGCGATGGACCACGCGGCCCTCACCCGTGCCGGCTTGGACACGGTCGCGACCGGAGACAAGCAGGCGGCTGACCGATTGCGCCGGTGGCTCGCGGACGGGGACGCCGGCCCGCATCCGGGGATCACCCGCACGCAGGCGGCGCTCAACTGCGCGACCTGCCACGGGACCAAGGACCGGCACCAGGGGCTCTTCGGCAAGGACTGCGCCCAGTGCCACCGGACCGACAAGTGGACGATCCCGGCGTTCCGCCACCCCTCCGCACAGTCCACGGAGTCCGCCCTGTGCCACCAGGCCCCGCCGATCCACTACATGGGGCACTTCAAGATGGTCTCGCAGCGGGTGGCGTGCCAGCCGCACGCGGACGTGCGGCAGTGCTTCCTCTGCCACCAGACGACGGCGTGGAACGACATCAAGGGGGTGGGCTGGTACAAGCACCACTAACCCCGGTGCGGTTGGCGTCGCAACGGGCCGGGGTCGATCCCGCAGCCCTGGTCCCGGAGTTGCGGAAGGGGCACCGGCACGAGGGAGAACCCGGTCCGCACGCGCCGAAGGAAGACCCGCACCGGGGCCACTGACCCACCCGGCGCGGGCCCGCTGACGGGTTGGGAATCGTCGGTGCCGGTCGAGGGCGACCGCCGGCACCGCCCGTCGGACTGGTCGCCCGCCACATCACTCGGGGGATGGACATGACGCAGCGCATCACCGCCGCGGTCCTGGCCTTCCTGGGCTGGGGAGCCGCCGCACGGGCGGACGAGAAGAAGGACCACGTCCTCGAAGGGGAGGTCCACAAGGTCGCGGAGCACAAACTGACGGTGGTCGGGACCGACAAGAAGGAACACACCGTCGAGGTGCCCAAGGAGGCGAAGGTCACCCTCGACGGCAAGGACGCCAAGCTCGCCGACCTCAAGCCGCACACCCCGGTCAAGGTCACCATGAAGGAGGAGGGCGGCAAGCACGTCGTCACAAAGGTGGAGGCCACCACCAAGAAGTAGCCGGGGGCGGATTCGGTCGGGCGTTCCGGCCGGGCGACGAGGTGCCCGGCCGGTGTTCGCCGGGTCGCGGAGGTTACACGGTCATGGCGACTCCGTCTGCGTCACCGCTCGGACCCGACTACCGGATCGTGCCGGCCGCGGGCCGGCACTGGCTCACCCCGTTCTACGACCTGGGGTGCGAAGTTCTGGGGCTCGGTCGGAGCTTTCGGCGGGACGTCGCCGCGCGTCTTCCGCTCCACGGCGCCGAGCGGCTCCTTGACGTCGGCTGCGGCACCGGCGGGCTGCTCGCGGAAGCCCTCCGCCGGCACCGAGGATTGTTCGCCGCGGGCGTCGATGCGGACCCAGCGATCCTCGCGATCGCAGCCCGCCGTCTCGGCCGGTGGCGCGACCGGGTCACACTCCACGCGGGGCGTGCCGAATCGCTCCCCTTCCCGGACGGAACCTTCGACGCCGCCGTCAGCACCCTCGCGTTCCACCACCTGCCGACCCCGGCGAAGCTCGCGGCCCTCGGCGAGATCCTCCGCGTGCTGCGGCCCGGCGGGCGGTTCCTTCTCGCCGACTTCGGGGCGACGGCCGGACACCGGGCCCCTTGGTGGCTCCGGGCGGTCGAGTCGGTCGAGTACACGGAGGACCAACTGCGGGGCCGGCTGCCGGAGTACCTCGCGGCCGCGGGGTTCGCCGGCGTCCGGTGCGTCCACCGCCGGTGGCCCGCGGTCGAGTACCTCGCCGCCGAGAAACCCGCCGGAACCGAGTAGTACCCGGGTTCGCCCCACGGCACCAGAGTTGCTGCTCCTCGATCAACCGGCTGGCGGGCACGGTCCGTTCCCACCCCGTTCTTGGAGGTGCCGTCATGGCACACCGTGAACACCAGTCGTGTATTGACGCTTGTGTCCGCTGCGCGCAGGAGTGCGAGCACTGCGCGGGCGCCTGTCTCGACGAATCCGACGTGAAGATGATGGCGGAGTGCATCCGCCTGGACAAGGACTGCGCGGAAACCTGCTGGCTCGCGGCCGGCTTCATGAGCCGCGGCTCCCATTTCATCGCGGACATCTGCCGCGTCTGCGCCGAGGTCTGCGACGCCTGCGCGGCCGAGTGCGCCAGGCACAAGCCCGACCACTGTAAGAGGTGCGCCGAAGCGTGCCGGAAGTGCGCCGAGGAGTGCCGCAAGATGTCGGGCGCCGCCGCCTGACGGTCGGCCGAACTCGGGTCGCGCCACTGGCACCTTCTGTTCTCACCCCGGAGCAAAATCGGGGCGAGGCTCACGGTTTCGACCCCCATCGGCTATTCACGCTCGGAGGCTCCGATGCCGCTCTGGGCTGACGGAGAAGCGGTTGCCCCGGTCGGGCCGTTCCCGCCGTGGGAGGCGCACCCGGCGACGGTCCACTTCCCGATCGCGTTCCTGCTCGGGGCGGTCGCCCTGGACCTGTACGCCTGGTGGAAGGGCCGAACCGACCTCGCCCGGGCGGCGAATGGGCTGATGGCCGCGGGTACGGTCCTGGGCCTGGTAGCCGTGGCGACCGGGTTGCTGGCGTTCTTCACCGTCCGGGCGCACACCCAGACGGCGCACGACCAGATGTACTGGCACCTGGGGCTGAACGCCGCCGCACTCGTGCTGTTCGCGGCGGTCTACTTCGCCCGCCGGCGGCCCGAGGGTGTGGGCACGGGGGTGCGGGTCGCCGGCCTCGTGGCCGCCGGGTTGCTCGCCGGCGGCGGGTTCCTCGGCGGGCAGATCGTCTACCGCGGCGGGGCCGGGGTCGATCCCGCCATCCTCGCCCCGGAGGTGCGCGGCGGTCACCCGCACCCGGAGCCGAAGCCGGGAGAGGCCAAGCCGGGCGACCCTGCGCCCGCCCCGAAAGACGAACCCCACAAACACCCCTGACCACCCGCCAGCACGGGGCCAGCACAGACCGGCCCCGTGCTGGCGGGTGGTCGGAGCCGGTCGCCGGCACGGATCGGTTCCCAGGTCGCCCGTGTTTCATCGAGAGGACAGAACGCCATGACGCATCGCATCACCACCGCGGCTCTGCTGACCGCGGCCGTGGTCTTCCTGGGCTGGGGAGCCTCCGCGCGAGCGCAGGAGAAGAAGGACCACGTCCACCACGGGCACGTGGTCAAGGTCGCCGACGGCAAGCTGACGATGGTCGGAACCGACAAGAAGGAGGTCACCCACCCGGTGCCCAAGGAGGCGAAGGTCACCATCGACGGCAAGGAGGCCAAGCTCGAAGACCTGAAGGAACACACCCACGTCGCGGTCACCATGAAGGAGGAGGGCGGCAAACACATCGTCACCAAGGTCGAGGCCGACACGAAGAAGAAGTAGCGCCCCTCGTTCCCGGCCGCCGCGGATCGGTCCGGTCCGCCGCGGCCGGTTCGCAAGCCGCCTCGAAGGTGAAGCCCTTCGCTCATCCCGCTCATCGGTCCGCCAACGGAGTTCCGCCATGCGCAGACACCACTGGGTCACCGCCGGAGTATTGTTCCTTGCCGCGGCCGCGTCGCTGGCCTTGCTCGGCGCGGGCCAACCACACAACCACGAGGAAAAGAAAGGGAAAGCGCCGGAAGCGCCGGGGCGCGGGCGTGCCCCGGAGAGCCTCCCGGCGATCCCCAAGCCGGACGCGAGCGCGGCCCAGGTGCCGGCGGGGTATCGCGTCGAGGTCGTGCTGGCCGACCTGACTTACCCCACGAGCGTCGAGTTCGACGACGCCGGCACCATGTACGTCGCCGAGGGCGGCTTCGTCTACGGCGACGATGTGGCCCGCGCCCGCGTCCTGCGGTTCCCGGCCGGCGGGAACGCCGAGACGGTGGCCGACAACTTGAACGGCCCGGTCACCGACCTGCTGTGGCACGACAAGCGGCTCTACATCTCCCACCGGGGCAAAATCTCCGTGCTGGAAAACGGCGCGGTACGCGACCTGGTGACCGGGCTGCCGAGCTTGGGCGACCACCACAACAACCAACTCACCGTCGGCCCGGACGGGAAGATTTACTTCGGCCAGGGCACCGCGACCAACTCGGGTGTCGTCGGCCTCGACAGCTTCAAGATGGGCTGGCTCGCCAAGTATCCCGACATCAGCGACGTGCCCGCCAAGGACATCCGTCTGCACCCCCAGCCCTTCGAGACGCCCGACCCGCTGGCGCTCCTGGGACCCGGACCCGCCGGTCCGGGTCAACAGGGCGACGGCCACGGAGGGCATGGTCAGGATCCGAAGGCCAAGGGCCAGGAGAAGGGCAAGGAACACGACGGGCACGACAAGGGGAAGGAGCCGGCGAAGGGGAAAGACGCCGAGAAGGGGAAGGAGCCGGTCAAGGGCAAGGAGCACGACGGACACGACCCGAAGGGAAAGGAGGCCGAGAAGGGGAAGGAGCCGGCGAAGGGCGCGGGCCACGAGGGGCACGGCGCGGCGAAGGGACCGGAAACGGGCGGGAGCCCTACCGGGCACCAGATGGTGAAGAGTTACGCCTTCCAGCCGTTCGGCAAAACGCCGCCGGACGATGGAGCGGTCCGCGGCACGATCAAGGCGAGTGGCACGATCCTCCGCATGAACCCGGACGGCTCGGACCTGGAGGTCTACGCCTGGGGGCTGCGCAACCCGTTCGGTGTCATGTGGGGACCGGACGGCAAGCTCTACGCCTCGGACAACGGCTACGACGAGCGGGGCAGCCGGCCGATCGCGCACGCTCCCGACTACCTCTGGGTCGTCAAGAAGGACGCCTGGTACGGGTTCCCCGACTACGCCGGCGGCGTGCCGGTGACCGACGCCCGGTTCCGGCCGGAGAACGGCCCGGCCCCGAAGTTCCTGATGCGCGACCACCCGCCCGCCGAGAAGCCGCTCCTCCCCCTGCCCCCCCACGTCGGCGCGGCCAAGATCGACTTCGGCCGGGGCGACGGCTTCGGCTTCCGGGGGCACCTGTTCCTGGCGCTCTCCGGTGACATGAACCCGATCACCGGACAACACGCGGAGCGGTCGGGCTTCGAGGTGGTCCGCATCGACCCGGCGGCGGCGAAGGCCGAGCCGTTCTTCGGGGCAAAGAAGGGCGCGCTCGGGCCGAAGGGGATGGAGTACGTCGTAACGGCCGGCCCCCGGCGGCCGGTGGACGTCCGCTTCTCGACGGACGGGAACGCGCTCTACGTGGTCGATGTCGGCGCGGTCGCGATCCTCTCGACCGCCACCGGCCCGGCCCCGCGGCCCTTCCCCGGGACCGGGGTCGTCTGGCGCGTCACGCGCTCGGAAGCGGCGGGTCGGTGATCCGCCGAGGTGTTTCCGCGCGAGATGGCCGTTTTACCGGCACATTTGTTGCCGAATACACGAGTACGCTGGCGGGCTATTCCTGGGTTCTCGTCGCCCTCTTTTGGGGAGGTGTTCCATGCGCTGGTTTGCACTGACGATCTTCGCGGCCGGCTCGGTCCTGGCCGCCGCCGGCACCGCCGCCGCCGATCACCTGAAGAAGGCTCCGGGAACCTGGAAGCTGGTCTCCGCCGAGCGGGACGGCAAGGCCCTGCCGAAGGAGGAGATCGAAAACGTTACGGTCACCATCACCAAGGCGGACGGGGACGACCTCAAGTTCGTCGTGAAGCAGGGCGACAAGGTCGTGACCGAGGCGACGGCCAAGCTCCACAAGGCGGGCGACAAGCACGACGAGTACGACATCACCTACACCAAGGGCAGCAACAAGGACGGGGATCTGAAGGGCAAGACGATTCACGGTGTCGTCACCGTGGACGGCGACACCATGAAGGTCTGCTGGCACGGTGGGGAAGGGTATCCGAAGGAGTTCACCGCGGCCAAAGATTCCCACTGTACTCTCCGGACCTTCAAGCGCGTTAAGGAGTGAGACGCCGTAATGCCGGAGGGAGTCGCGCAACCCGAGT
Organism: uncultured Frigoriglobus sp.; assembly: GCA_964495365.1. Classification (GTDB taxonomy): domain Bacteria; phylum Planctomycetota; class Planctomycetia; order Gemmatales; family Gemmataceae; genus Gemmata. Next base: position 21,997 of record CAZBXY010000043.1, read on the forward strand.
CGTTCCGAACGTAAGTTTGTCGAGCGGCGCGACGCCTCCGCTGCCGCGCCGTCCAGCGAACTCTCACCAAACCAGAAGGAGTGTTCTCATGGCTGGAGTTACCAAGCCCGCGGCCCCGAAGAAGGCCGTGCGTGAACTGAAGAACCTGCGCACCCCGGGCGGCGACCAGCGCGTGAAGCTGGCGTTCTGCCACCGCTGTCACCGCTGCCACGTGGCCCGCCTCGGCCACGGCAAGTAACCCGTGAATGACGCGAGGCCCCGGCACGTTTCTCGGCCGGGGCCGCGCCGTGACAGGAGAGGACCGATGGTGCCCGCGATCGGCTACGCGCTCTGGGAAGAGAACCGCGCGATCCTGGGCGACCCGGCCCTGAACGCCGTCGAGATTACGTTCGACCGCGCCGACGACTCGTTGCGCCTCGGCCGCTACCTCGGCGACCAGGTTTTCGACTACGTCAGTGTCCACGCCCTGAAACTCTCGCCGGCCAGTCCCGATCCGCCGCCGCCGGCCTACCTCAGCGCGATGCGAGCGCTGGCCGAGGAGAACGGCGCGTCCGCCGTCAGCGACCACCTGGGGTTCACGCGGGACAGCCAGGACGGCGTCGAGTTGGCCCACTTCGCTCCGCCCCCGTTCACCGCCGCCGCCCTCGACGCCACCTGCCGGAACGTCGCCCTCATCCAGGACTACTTCCGCGGCATTCCCTTCTTCCTGGAGAACATCGCCTCCCTGTTCCACTTCCGCGGCACCATGAGCGAGGCCGAGTTCCTGGCCCGCGTCCTGGCGCGGACTGGCTGCGGGTGGTTGCTGGACGTTACCAACCTGTACGCCAACGCCACGAACCACGGCTACGACCCGTCCGCTTTCCTGCGCCGGGTGGTGCCCGCGGCTCCGGGTCTCCAGATCCACCTGTCGGGGGGCTACTTCGACGCCGAGGCCGGCCTGTATATGGACAGCCACTCCCGCCCCGTCCCCGACGAGGTCTGGGATCTGTACCGCCAGGCCCTCGACTTGGCCCGGGGGAAAGTGGACGCGGTCTTCATCGAGCGCGACCAGGACTTCCCCGACGAGGCCGGCTGGCGCGCCGAACTCCTTCAGGCCCGGCGGATTGCCGAAGAGGCGGAGGCCGGGTCATGACGGACCCAAGCAGGCGCGACGCAATCACGCGCATCGCACTCTACATCGTCTTGCTCCTCACGCCCCTGTCCCTGGCGGCCGTATTCGGCCCGGGCGGCCACGGGTTTCTCGGCGAGTTGGGCAGGTCGTTCGCCCTGCTAGGGTTCACGATCGTGACCCTACAGTTCGTGCTGAGCGCCCGGCTGAGGTGGATCGAGCGACCATTCGGTCTGGACATGCTGTTCCGCTTTCACAAAGCGATGGCCGTGTTCGCCACCGCGCTGCTGCTCCTTCACCCGTTGCTTTTGGCGGCGGGCGGGCGGGGCTGGGCTTTGCTCGTCGACTTCGATGTCCCCTGGCATCACTGGCTGGGCCGGGTGAGCCTGCTCGTTCTAATCGTCCACGTGAGCATCAGTTGGTTTCGGCTGGCTCTGCGCCTGGAGTACGAGCGCTGGCGGCGCTGGCACAACGGGTTGGCTCTGCTCCTCCTCACCCTGGGCTTCGTCCATAGTTGGAACGCCGGCCTCGACCCGACCACCGGTCCGCTGCGGTTCCTCTGGCCGGGGATGGTGGGCGCGGCGCTTGTGGCGTACCTCTATCACCGCGTCGCGCGGCCAGTCTGGCTTTGGCGAAACCCTTACCGCGTGGTCGAGGTCGTTCAGGAGACGCCGGACGTGTGGACCATCAAGCTCCGCCCGCCGGAGGGCCGACGATGCAACGACTATCTGCCGGGCCAGTTCCACTTCCTGACCCTGAGCCGGGGGCGGGGTCTGCCGACCGAGGAACATCACTGGACGATCTCGTCCAGCCCGACCGAGGAGGGGTTCATCACCTTCACGATCAAGCAGTCCGGCGACTTTACCGCCACCATCGGCCAGACGCGGCCTGGCGACACCGCCGCCGTGCTCGGCCCTTTTGGGCGATTCTCGTACGTGCTGCACCCCGCGGAGCACGACTTGGTCTTTATTGCGGGCGGCATCGGCATTACCCCGCTGATGAGCATGCTGCGGCACATGAGCGACACGCGGGCCGACCGGCGCGTGCTGCTGATTGATGCGAATACGACTCAAAGCGATATCGCGTTTCGCGACGAGTTGGCGGCGATCGAGGCGGGTGAGTGCCCCCGCCTGCAAGTCATCCACGTCTTGAGCCGACCCGAGGCCGGCTGGGGCGGCGAGACCGGCCGCCTCGACCGCGAGAAGGTCGAGCGGCTGTGCGGCAAGGATGTGGCGGACAAGGCGTACTACGTCTGCGCCCCACCGGCGATGACGACGGCGATGGTCGCGATCCTTCACGATCTCGGTGTCGCGGAGGCCGTCATTCAGACCGAACGGTTCTCGCTTTAGAAACGCTGGCGAAATGACGATCGGCCCTGGTTTTTCAGGCAGTCGGCTTCTTTACGCCACCGTTTCTTGAGAAGATTAGCGGATGTCCAACGGAGAACGGTGATGAGGCGGATAAGGAATATGAAGTGGGCCACGGCGGCGGTGATCGTCTTGACGGTTTCTGGGGCGGTCGGCGTGGCGGCCTGGCGCGCCTCCGGCAGTTCGGAGGGCAACGGAGCAACGCCTCCGAACCAAGGCCAAGAGATGCAAAGGGAAGCGGGTCCGGATCACCACAGGCACGAACACAAATGAACTCGCCGCCTACAGCGGGCGATGCCGAAGACCCTTGTGCTTTTTCTACGGCCTAAGAATTGCGCGCTTATCCCGACTGGCGACAGGTCGGAGTTGTGTGAGTGTGCTGAACCCAAATAGCCTGTTTCTTCACGCGGTACACCATGAACGTTCGGACTCGATTGCTCGCGCTGGCCTTGTTGGCCACGGCCTCGGTCTGCTGGCTGAGCGGCTGCGACGACAAGAAGGAAGCTCCTCAACCCAACAAGCCGGAACAAAAGAAGGAAGCCGAGCACCCACCGGGCCACAAGGACAAATAGGCGAGGTGGTACGGCGGTAATACTGCGATACCTGCACCGGGCAATTCTCCGCCGGCTCCGCGGAGTCGCCGAAGAGGCAGAGGCCGGGTCATGACGGACCGGACCGAGACAAGCGAACCCTACCCCGAACAGCTCCGCCGCTGGGCGCGAGCTCTGGCAGCCGGCCGCGCCGACGACCTGGGTACCGCCCTGGCCGATGGCTCGTCCCCCGCCCACGTGAAGCTGTTCACCGAGAGCAACCGCACCAAACGGGAGGAGCAGCTCCGCATGCAGTTGGACTTCGTGGCCGGGGCCTTGGCCGGCTTCGAGCATCTGTTGGGCGCGTACCTCGGCGAGGAGCCCCCGGCGGCCGGCGACACCACCGCCGACGCGGCACGCTTCCTCGGGTGGGTCGAACGGACGTGCAACTCGCCGCCGGAGCAGCGCGACCACGTCGCGTGCCAGCGGGCGCGGCATGCCGTCGAGGCGGCGGCCAAGAGGAATCGCGCCGGGCATCTGCGCTTCCAGGAACTCTGGAGCGGTGCCGCCCGGCTCGCGGACGAAATCGACCGGGCTCCCGGCCTGCGGGTCCACCTGAACCCGATCCGCGTCTGGTCACGATTCACGACGCCGGCGCTGCTGGACGACGACGCGGCCTTGCCGGCCGACGTGCTGTTCTTCGTCGCGCGGGATACGATCCGGACCGCGGTCCTGGAGGCCCACGGCCGGATCCTGGTCGAGGAGCTGGCCTCGCGCGGCCCCTGCACGCTCGACCAGTGGGCGGGCCTGAGTCGGCACGCCGACCGGGAGGGGCTCGTTGAACTCTGTCGCGACTTGGCCGAGATGGGCCTTGTGGCGTTCGCCCCAATCGCGACTCGGCCGGCGGGTTCCACGTGCTGCACCAGTACTCCTAGCTATACTTTACGCGGCCAGGAATGAGTCGCTGTCGAACATCTGGAACTTCAGTGTCATGAGCGAGGCAAGAGCCTCGCGATGATCCGTTGGGATGCGGTCCAGGCACTCGTCGATAGCGGCCCGGAAGTTCGCGAAGTCAGCGTAGTGCCGGCCCCGTAGGGCCTTCTTCTTGGTGAACCTCCAGAGGCGCTCGATCAGGTTCAGGTTCGGCGAGTAACTCGGCAGGAACAGCAACACGATCCCCAGTCGTTTCGCCTCGGCTTCCACCGCTACACACCGTTGATACCGCGCGTTGTCCAGAACCACCGTCGCCGGTCCCGTGACCCGCGCCGCGATCCGGCCGAGTAACTCGACCATCGTATCCGAAGACACGCGCGTCTCGTTGGTGACGCGGATCAGTTCTCGGCTGACCGCGTTCCACGCCCCCAGCACGTTGTACCGCCGACGCCCACTGGCCCCACGCACGAACATGCGTACCAGGCACCACACGCAACACAAGAATGACCCCTGAACGAAGTGCGCGGCGTCCACGAAGAACACGGACCGCTCGTTCGCCCGCGCCTGCGTCAGCACCGGTTCCAGTTGGTCTCGAAGAAACTCGGCTTGGGTTCGCCGATGCTCGTCGATCGTCTTCTTCGGGGGCAGCGGGATCGCCCCCATCCGACGCCACTTCAGGCCGAGACTTTTTTGAGGAACACGCGGACTTGGGTCTCCTTCCGCCGCACCCCCGTCAACGTCTCGATTCGCTCGGCGGCTTCGGCAATGGTGTGGGGCGGTCGCTCGCGGAACTCGGCCTCCAAGGTTCTCCGATGGGCCTCCAGTGCGCTGACCGGCTTGACCCAGTGGAACGCCCTCAAACCGGCCACCCCGTGCCGGCGGAAGATGGCGATGTACCGAGCAACCGTGGCTTTGGAGACGCCGGCGAGTTGGCCGCACCGGGCTTGAGTCTCGCCCTGGCTGACCAGCCACAGGACTTCCATACGCTTTTGCACACGCGGGTCCGGGTACTCGTACCGCTCGGTGCCCAGCGCATCGAGGTCGGCGGCGGTGAACGTGAGGGTAGTCCGGCGGGCCATCAAAGAAGCCTCAGAGATCCGCCCATTCCAACAGATCCATTCACCCGAGGATAGACCTCATTCCCGACCGCGAAGAGTATAGCTCGCTAACGCCACTTGATCCGCGGTGGTGGTAGACCAACGGTCCCGCCCGGTCACACCATTTTGACCGGACGGGCCGCTTTCGGATCGTCCTGATCAGGCTCGTTCCGGACTCGCCCGTCAGTACCCGTCAGTACGACCGGGGTTGCAATTACCGTGGCCCGCGGTTACGGAACCCCCGCGCTGGCGGGCGTGGAAGTCGTGAGGCACCACGGCAGGTGTCTTGCGGGGGAACTTCTGAACGGGGGACCGCTCATGGCTGCACGGAAGTGGGTCGTTCGACTGGTGTTGTTGGCCCTGGTGTGTGCCGCCGTCCTCGGCGGGGCGGCGGGCTGCGAGTCCACCGGGGGCGGAGGCTATCAGGGCAGCGACGGACACGCGGGCCACAACCACTGATCGCGGCCGACCGGCGGGTTCTGCCCGGTTGGGGTACGGCACGTATCTGACGGGAACCGGCTTGCGTCCGTTTCTGCCGTGGAAGCCGAACAGCGCGCCCGGTCCGTTTCTGGGGGTCCCGGAGAGCAACGCCGGACACCAGCCGGGTTCGCGCGCCGCCCTGTATAAAGGGAGATGGCGCGGGGCGGCACGTCGGCTCGCTTGCGAGTGAGACGTGGGTTCCGCGGCGGACCAATCCACACCGGGAGACGAGAGCGATGACGAAGTTCGCCATGCTGACCGCCACGCTAGGAGCGCTGATCTGGGCCGCCCCCGCGACGGCGGCGGAGACGACGATCGAGTTGAAGAGCGTCCACATGTGCTGTCCGGGGTGCGCCAAGGAAGTCGCCGCCATCCTCGGGAAGGTCGAGGGCGTCTCGGGGGTGACCGTCGATCAGAAGACGACGACGGCGCGATTCACCGCGGCGGACGCCAAGGCGGCCCAGCGGGCGCTCGACGCCCTGGCCGAGGGCGGCTTCCACGGGGACACGGGCGGTGCGAAGGACTACGCCTTCAAGGACGACAGCGGCGTGAAGACCGGCAAGGTCAAGTCGCTCACCGTGACCGGCTTCCACAACTCCTGCCCCGGCTGTGTCAAGTCGTTTCGGGAGGCGATCAAGGACGTGAAGGGCGTGACGGGTGACAACGCCAAGTCGAAGATTACCACCGCCGAGGTGACCGGCGAGTTCGACGCGGCTGAACTGGTGAAGGCGCTCAACAAGGCCGGCTTCCACGTCAAGGTCAAGTAATAACCGCCGCCACGGCGGGGCCTACGGTTGAGCATTTGATTCGGGGTGAAGGTAAACGACAAACACATCGTCACCAAGACCGGGGCCACCCCACGGAAACGTCATAGAGGGAGTCTTCGGACTTATCGGCACAATCTCGCCTCGTACCCATCCCCCATCCGGAGAACAGAGCCAGACTTTGTCCCCCGGATGGGGGACAATTGTTTTGGAGGCTGGCGGGCTTTCAAGTCACCCCTCTTTCCCGCACGGTGAACGCGATGGACGAAGAGACAACCCGCCGGGCCTTCTTGCGCGGCGGCACCCTGGCAACGGCGGGGGCTCTGGCCTCCGGTGCCGCGCAACCTCTCCAGGGCGCAGACGACCCGCCGAAGGCGAAGGACGGGCCGGCCAAAGCCGACGCCGACTACCCCCGCGACCGCCCCGGTCCGAGCGGTCCGGTGGGCAGCCCGACGGACCGCGGGAAGCTCGTCCCCGGCCGACGCGGCGCGGACGAGAAGCCAGTATCTATCGTGGCCCCGGACCTGACCAAACTGTTCTGGGAGATGAAGGGCGGGGTCAAGGAGTTCCACCTGCACTGCAAGCACACGCGGCGCGAGTTCCTGCCGGACATGTGGTTCGACGTGTGGGGGTTCAACGACTCCATGCCCGGCCCGACCATCGAGGCCGTCGAGGGCGACCGGGTCCGCATCGTCGTCCACAACGAGTTGCCGGAGTCCACCTCGATCCACTGGCACGGCCTCGATGTGCCCATCGCGATGGACGGAGTCCACGGGCTGACCCAGGAGCCGATCAAGCCGGGCAAGACGTTCGTCTACGAGTTCACTCTGCACCAGAACGGGACGTTCTTCTACCACTCGCACGGCCCCATGCAAGAAGGCATCGGCATGGCCGGGCTGTTCATCATCCACCCGAAGGCCCCCTACCAGCCGGTGGTGGATCACGACTTCGGCCTCTTGATCCAGGAGTGGGCGATTCTCCCGCAGAACACCATCCCCAACACGATGTCGATGGAGTTCAACTTCTTCACGATCAACGGCCGGTCGGCCCCGTACACGACGCCTCTGGTGGTGAAGCTCGGCAGCCGGGTGCGCGTTCGGTTCGTGAACATGAGCGCCATGGACCACCACCCGATGCACATGCACGGGCACACGTTCTGGATCACCGGCACGGAGGCGGGCCGCATTCCGGAGACCGCGTGGATTCCCAGCAACAACGTACTGGTGGGCGTGGCCCAGGCGCGGGACGTGGAGTTCATCGCGAACAACCCCGGCGACTGGATGATCCACTGCCACATGTTCCACCACATGATGAACCACATGAGTTCGATGGTCGGGCCGCCGGCCCAGCACATGATGAAGACGCCGGGGTCGCGGGACATGGCCAACAGCATGGGCATGCTCTCGCTGGGCCGCGGGTCGTCCCCGCTGGGCGAGTTGGGGCCGACGACGAGCGGCCGGGGGACGGGCGAGCAGACCGGCGACGAGCGGGGCGTCCGCAATGGTCCCGGCATGGGGGGTCGTGCGAAAGATCCCGGCTACAAAGTGCCGGGCTACCCGCAGGACATGATGGACATGATGGGCATGCACCCGCCCGAGCACGTCAAGAAGATCAACAAGCCGGAGACCCGCGGGATGCGGCGGAGCTGGTTCACCGGCGTCGAGGGGCTGATGACGGTGATCCGGGTGCTGCCGCCGGACCTCTACGACAAGGTGGTGACCGGCAAGGGCGATGTCGAGCCGGGGGCCAGCACCCCCGGAGCCGGCCCGGGCGAGATGCCCGGCGGACACGGCGGGCACGAGATGAAGAAGGACGAGAAGAAAGACCCGAAGAAGGACGACCACAAGCACTGAAATCCAAGTAGGCAGGGGCTCGGTTCAGCGCGGAGCGAAACCGAACCCCGACCTGTTGGTTCGACCGGAAAGGGTCACTCGCCGCCGGGCTGGTTGCCGACGCGGTCGTCGAGCGGCCGCCCCGCCGGCGGGATCGGGTCGGGGAGGTCGTTCCCGCCGCCCTCTCGGCTACGCTGCCTCCCCTCGCCCCCGGGGCCGGCCGGCTCGTCGGTGCCGTCCACCAGGAGCAGGCCCCGGATCTCGGCCTCCGCCCGGCGGAGTTTTTCCAGGGCCTCGACGTACTCGGTGGCGATCTGGAAGTAGTTCCGCTGGGCGATCAGCACCTGCGGGTACGCCGCCCGCCGCTTCTCGAAGCTCTCCTTGTACAGGAGGTACGCCTCGCGGGAGTCCGGCAGGTTCTCCTTCCGGTACGTCTCGACCACGGCGAGCGCCGTCCGGTAGCGGGCGAAGGCCCGCGCCAGCCGCCGCTGGAGCGACAACTCGACCCGCCCGACCTCGGCCTGCGCCTTGGCGAGCTGGGCCGTCGCGGAGCGGATATTCCCCTGGTTCTTGTCGTACACCGGAAGCCGGATGCCGGCGTTCACCGACGTGGTCACCGTCTTGCTCTCGAAGTTATAGCCGGTGGCGGCCCGGAGCTGGACGTTCGGGATCGGCTCGACCTGCTCCCGCTGGAGTGCGAACTGGTTGCGGGCGATGTCGGTGCGGGCGATCCAGAGTTCCGGGCTAGCCTCCAAAAGGTGGGCGAGCGTCTCCTGGTAGTCCGGCAGGGGCGAACCGGCTTCGAGGTCGCCCGGCAGGGGGCCGTCCGGCAGTTGTTGCACGCCGACGAAGGCCGCGAGTTGCTGCCGGGCCGCGTCGTAGAGCGCCCGCGCATTCTGGAGGGATACCTTGGCCTGGCGGGCCTCGATCCGCGCCTGGAGGAGGTCCGGCTTGTTGGCCTGGCCGACGTTGACCAACTCCTCGGCGGTCGTGACGATGTCCTCGGCGAGCTTGAGTAGCTCCGTCCGGACGGCGAGGAGTTTCTGCATGGCGAGCAACTGGTAGTAGCGGACTCGGACGCCGTTGACGACCCGGTACTGCTGGGCGGCGGCCTGCCACTCCATCTGTGTCACTTCCTGGCCGAACTTGGCCCGGTTGAGCCGGAGCTTGCCGGCGGTCACGATCGTCTGATCGACGAACATGCCCTGATGCTCGCCAGGCGCGGCGTCTCCCCGCAGGCCGATCTGCTCGCCGGTGTAGCCGACGGTCGGGTTGGGGTAGAGACCCGACTGCGTGGCGCGGCCGCGCGCATCTTCGACGTTGGCCCCGGCCTGCACGAGCGTCGGGTTGCGGGCGAGGGCCAGTTGCTCCAACCCCTCCAGCGTGAGGGAGATGTCAGCCGGTACAGTAGCCGGGGCCGGTGCGGTCGCGGGCTGCGACGCCGCCGCGGGGATGAGGGACGCGCTCGTCGGGGTCGCGCCCGCGGGGGTTATCCCCGGAGCGGGTGGCACCGTGAATGTGGGGGGCGACGGCGGCTGGGGCGTCTGGCACCCCAGCCCCCCGGCTGCGGAGAGCGAAGCGCCGAGGGCGAAGGCCCGAAGGCTGGTGAACGTGCGCATATGAGAACATCCGTGGAGATGTCAACTTCGGTTCGCGCCCGCCAGCACTTCCGTTGTAACGAAATCGGTTGGGAGGGTTGGTACCCTTGAGTGCGTCTGGCGCGAATGCACCGGAGAGCCCGAACTGGGCGAATGGCCGGTTATTGCGGTCCGGAATGCGGACTGGCTGATGGCGCTCTCCCTTAGCGTGGGCGGTCGAGGCGGATTCCGGGTGGACTTGATCCTTGACCCAGCCGATACTATTACACGGGCACGCACAGTTTCGGAGTCTGACCCACGATGTTGCGCCGGGCGCTCACCTACCAACTGATTCTCGCCGTGGCGGTGGGGCCTTTGCTCTGCTGCTGCTCGGCCGGAAAGCTTTTGGCGGCTTCGCCCCCGGTGTCCTCGCACTCCCACGGTCCCACCGAGCGGGTTTCTCACTCGTGCTGCTCGCACAAGCACCAACACGCGAAGTCGGACCCCAGCGAGAAGCCCGCCCCCTCAAAGCCCGGTCACCCTGCGGACAAGTGCCCGTGCAAGGACGGGTCTGGCGAGCCGCAGGCGACGCAGGCCGAGTCCGCCCAGACCGGCGTCTCGACCTTCCTCCGGACGCTCACGCTGGACCTGATCGCGCCGTTCATTTCCTCGACGATCGGTGAAACAGTCGCGTCATGCGGCGATGGGCGTGACGGGGGGCGATGCCCTCCGCACCACTCTCTGACGACCGCCGAACTCCTCTACGCGCACCACAACCTCCGCTGCTAACCCTTTCCCCGCGGTCGCGTCCCACTGCTCACGCAGCGTGACGTGTTCCGTCGTGACACTGTCGGCCGTTCCGGCCTGACCCCGTCGCGCACGTTCCCCACGACTCACCTCCGACGCGGCCCGGCCGCTGGGCGGGTGAGGCGCGTTCCGGTTTCAACCTCGTCGGTCCGGGTGTCTTCATCCGGTCCCTCACCAGGAGACTTTCATGATCCGCAAGCTCATCGTTCTCGGCGGCCTCGGGGTCGCCCTCGTGGCGTTTACCCTCGTCGGGTGCAACAAGGCGCAGCCCACTGCCGCCCCACAGCCCGGCGGAGAGCCGAAGCCCGGTGATGTCAAGAAGGACGGTCACGGCGACCACAAGGGTGACGGCAAGAAGGACGGCCACGGCGACCACAAGGCCGGTGACGGCAAGAAGGACGGTCACGGTGATCACAAGACCGGTGACATCAAGAAGGACGACCACGGCCACGCCCACAAGCCCGGCGCGCACGGCGGGATGATCGTTTCACTGGGCAAGGACAGCTACCACGCCGAGGCCGTGTTCGAGAAGGACGGGGCGCTCCGACTGTACATGCTCGGGAAGGACGAGTCCAAGCCCCAAGAGGTTGAGGTTCAGGAACTCGTCGCACACGTGATCCCGGCCGGTTCGACGGACGCGGTGCAAGTGAAACTCACCGCCGATCGCCAAAAGGGGGACGCCGCCGGGAAGACGACGGTATTCGTGGGCAAGTTCCCGCCCGAACTCCACGGGAAGAAGGTTCAGGTGACCATCAACAACATCCAGATCGGCACCGAGCGGTTCCGGATCACGTTCGCCAACGAGAAGGCTCACTAGAGGCCGCGATACCGCCCCGGGTCGGCGGCGGTGAGCGGACCATTCCGTTTCAAATGTCAACCATGCCGGCCTCGGGCACGATTGCGTGAAGCGCCGGCACAGGAGGGTTCCATGCTGCGTAAGGCAGTTCTGTTCGGCGGCCTCGCTATCGCTGTCGCGACGGTCGCCATCGTCGGATGCAACAACTCGCCGGTCCCGTCCGAAAAGGCCGCCGAGCCCAAAGCCCCGCCCGCGAAGCCGGACGAGGAACACGGCCACAAGCCCGGCGCGCACGGCGGGATCATCGTCTCGCTGGGCAAGGACAGCTACCACGCCGAGGCGGTGTTCGAGAAGGGACGGAAGGTCCGCCTCTACATGCTCGGCAAGGAGGAGACCCGGGTCCAGGAGGTGGATGCCCAGGACTTGGCCGCGTTCGTCACGCCCGAGGGATCGACCGAGGCGGTCCCGGTGACGTTCAAGCCCGAGCCGCAGGCAGGCGACGCGAAGGGCAAGACCTCCCTGTTCGTCGCCACCCTGCCCGAGAACCTGGCCGGCAAGAAGGTGCAGGTGACCATCAACAACATTCAGATCGGCACCGAGCGGTTCCGGATCGGGTTCAGCAACGAGGTGCTGGCCCATGCGGACACCGCGATGCCCGCGAAGAAGGCATCCGACGAGGAGCGCGAGCTCTTCCTGACACCCGGCGGGAAGTACACCGCGGCCGACATCCAGGCGAACGGGAACACGGTCCCGTCGGTGAAGTTCAAAGGCATCCGCCCCGCCCACGACGACAACCCGAAATCGGGGCAGAAGATCTGCCCGATCTCGAAGACCCTGGCCAGCCCGAAGTTCCCCTGGGTGATCGGGGGCAAGACCTACGAGTTCTGCTGCACCCCGTGCATCGAGGAGTTCGTGGACAAGGCCAAGACGAAGTCGGACGAGGTTCTCGACCCGTCGGCTTACATCAAGAAGTGACGCGGCGGGTCGGCGGCAGGTGTGCGGGTTGGTCCCGCACCCCGCCGAACCCCTGACCGAAGCACGCCGGCCGAGTTCGGCCGGAATTGCTGGAGGCACATCATGAGAAACTCGAGCACGAGGTTCCCGCGTTTCGCGGTCATCGCGACCCTTGCCCTGATCTCGGTGGGGTGGGCGACGGCCGACGTCCAGGCCGGTCCGTTGCGGTATCGCGGTCCCCAAGACCGCTGGCACGGCTCCTACTACTCCGCTCCGGTCTACGGCGGCCACTACTACGCCCCGGCCTACGGGGGCGTGTACTCCTATCCCGGCACCACGTACTCCGTCGCGCCGGTGGTGCCACAGTCGTACTACTACGCCCCGTCGTTCGCCCCCCGCGTCTACCCGGCCGGCGGGTACTACTACGGTTCCGGCTACGGCGGTTACTACGGTGGCGGCCACTACGTCCCGCACCACCACCATCCTCACCACTGAACCCAGACTGGGTGAACCATGAACTTCAAGACGATTGGGGTCGTACTGCTGGCGGCCGCAATCGCGGCCGGGGGCGGGTACGCCGTCTGGAAATACTCCGGCCGCGGCTGCTGCCGCACCACCGACACGAGCACGGAGGAGCCGAAAGTCCCCGCAGCCGAAACGGTTCCCGACGACGCGACGCTGATTGCGTCGCAGGGTTACTGCCCGGTCATGACAGACACCAAGCTCGGCGAGATGGGCGACCCCGTCAAGGTGATGGTGACGGGCAAGGACGGCGTCGAGCAGCCGGTGTTCGTGTGCTGTAAGGGGTGCAAGCGGAAGGTCCTGGCCGACCCCGACCGGATGCTCGCCACGGTGGCCGAGTTGAAGGCCGCCGTCGCCGGGAAGTGACGATCCCGCGGGCGCACAGGACGCGCCCGCGCTTACCACCGACCCTACGGGGTCGATCACGGAGGACTGGGCATGATGAAGAACGCAGTTTGGCTCGTGGTTGCCGGGCTGGCAGCCGCCCTGACGGTGCCACTCGTCAGCGGGTGTTCCAGCCCCGGCGGGTGCCGCACCTGTCGGAAGGAGTCGCCGGGGCGGGAACCGGCCCCTCTGGGCTACAACCTGCCGGCCGGGCCCGCCACCTCGGTCCTGCCCGCCGCGCCCCCCGGCAGCACGGCCGCCGCGGCCGCGCCGTACGGGGGGCAGAAGACGTGTCCGGTCACCGGCGAGGAACTCGGGTCGAT
>CAZBXY010000044.1:0-35449 GCA_964495365.1 uncultured Frigoriglobus sp.
CGGTGCGACAAAGCGCGTCGAGATCGCTGACGGTGTGTTCATGGAGTTTTGCTTCATTCCACCCGGAGAGGCGAAACTGGGGTCGGGGACAGAAGAGGAGCGGAACGCCGTCCTGAAAGCCTGGAAGGAGGAGGATGCCGAGTTCGGAAACGAACCGAAGTGGTTGAAGTGGGAAGCCACGGAGAATCGCGGAACCTTTAAGTCAAAAGGGTTCTGGCTCGGCAAGTACGAGGTGACGCAAGAGGAGTGGAAAGCGGTGATGGGGGTGAACCCAAGTTTCTACCGGCCGGCAGGCAAGAACGAAGGTCTCGGACGGCAGAAGATAGGCCGGAAACTCGCAGACGTGAAGAATCCCTCGCGTCTCCCTGTCGATAGCGTTCGGGCAAGCGACTGCGAAGATTTCCTTGCGAAGATCAACAAGCGTCCGCAACTTGCCAAGATGTTCGGGAAGTCGGCCAAGTTCGTGTTGCCCCACGAGGACGAGTGGGAATACGCCTATCGGGGGGGCAAAGGAAACACGCAGCCTTTCTATTGGGGAGAGGAGTTGAATGGGACACAGGCGAACTGCAGCGGGAAGATCCCTTTTGGGACCGATAAGAAAGGTCCCTATTTAGACCGGCCATGTGAAGTGGACGATACAAACATGAAGAGGTACGAGGTACACCCTTGGGGGTTGGTTCACATGAGTGGGAATGTCTGGGAATGGTGTGAAAACAAAAACACATTGGATCGTCGTATGGTGTGTGGTGGGTCTTGGGCCAGTGTAGCCTGGAATTGCCGAGCAGCGAGTCGTCGTTTCATCGGACAGTTTGTCGGAGCGTCGTTGGACACAATGACTTACGGATTTCGTGTCTGTATTCGGCTTGAGTAGATGATGCAATCGAAGCTCAATTCAGAAGAGCTACTAAAACAGGGGGCAGCATTGGAAACCGAACCGACAGCGCCAGTCGCAGCCAGGACTGGGATTACGACGCGGTGGGCAACTTCGACAGCGTGACGACCGACGGAGGCAGCCCCCAGACCCGCAGCGCCAACCGCCAGAACGAGATCACCAGTATCAGCGGTGCGACGACGCCGACCTACGACGGCAACGGGAACATGACCGGCGACGAGACCGGCAAGCTGTTCGTCTATGATGCGTGGAACCGGCTGGTGACGGTGAAGAGCAGCGGGGGCACGACGCTCAAGACCTACGCCTACGACGGGCTGAACCGCCGGGCGAGCGAGACCGCCAGCGGGACGACCACCGACCTGTACTACTCGGCCGCCTGGCAGGTGCTCACCGAGAAGGTCGGCAGCGGCACGACCAAGCGCTACGTGTGGTCGCCGGTTTATGTCGATGCAATGGTGCTGAGGGATCGGGATACGGATGCGAATGGGAGTTTGGATGAACGACTGTGGGTCCAGCAAGACGCCAACTTCAACGTCACCGCGCTGGTCAACGGCAGCGGGACTGTGGTGGAACGCGACGGTTACGATGCGTTCGGCGTCGTGACCTACATGAACGCCAGTTGGAGCAGTTTAGGGAGCAGCGCGTACTCGATGAGCTACGGGTTCCAGGGGCGCCCGCTCGACGACGTGAGCGGGAACGTGGACAACCGCGGGCGCTGGTATCGCCCAACGCTGGGCCGTCCGATCACGAACGATCCGATTCGCTACGCCGCCGGGGACGTGAATCTGTACCGGTGGGAGAGGAACGCCCCGGTCAACCGGCTAGACCCAAGTGGCCTGCTCGACAGTGTGTCAGCCTCCTGCATCAGGAACCCTGGTCTTTGTGCCGGCTTGCCGGGCTTTGCGGCCCGAGTCGGGTACACCGGCCAGTTGGCCTCCCGCCCCGCCGGCGCGGCCTACGCGGGGTACGCCGGTTCCTCCAGTTGCGCCGGAGGGATCTCGGCAGGGGCCGCTTCGGGCGGGGGGTTGGGTGGGGCGTTCGCGGTGGGGGCCGTGCCAGCCGGCCTCACTGCCGTCGCGGCATACTTCTTCCCCCACGTTAGTGTCGACTACGACGTTGGGTTCGGCAATCCTGCGTATAGTTACACCCCTCAGAGCAGCAGTCCCGGTCCGAATGGCCCCGTCTGGTATCCTCCGGCACCGTTTACTGCACCGCCCCAACAGTGGTATGGAACCGCTGGGGGGGGGAACATGCCACCGATCCGAAATGATCCCCCTCCAGCGGGCGGGCATCATCAACATCAGTGTGATAAACTCCGATCCGACGTGTACATTGGAATGGTCAATTTCGAGGCCCTTCTTGTGCAATACAACGCTCTTCGTCAAGACCTGACAAACAGCGGCGGCCCCCCCTCTTACGCCCTGCGACTCCGCGCCTGGGAACTATCCCTCCAGTTGCGAAATGCGTTAAACAGTATTAACTTCAATATCAACCAGATGAGAGTGCAGGACTGTCCCAGAATTCCCAACCCCCCCACTATGCCCCCTCTTTCCCCTTTCCCGGGTTGGTAATGAACCACGACGAGATCAATCCAGAAGAAGTCAAGAAGAACTTAGCGCGGGCTATTGATCATCTTGACAAGGGCGAAACAGATGAGGCCGAGGAGTGCCTCCTGCGCCATCGTGACGTGCTGCAGAGCATGATCGATAACTTACAGCGCCTGTTCAACTTACAGGAGGATCATCCTCCAACCCAAGAATCAGAAACGCCTCGAGACGAGACAGCAGGCCAAAAGGAGCCCCCCAAACAGCAACGAAGTGATTGACTTGCTCCTTGCAAAACGCGAGGGCGGGACAAGAGTGTACCTCGTTACCAGTCCCGACTTACTTCGCTTTCTTCGCCCGCTCGGTTCGTTCGAGTACCGACGACCAGCGATCACCAACGCCACCGGCGGGCAATTGGCCGGTGGCCGACTACTTTCTCCGCACGCTCACGTCGGATGTGGTGACGACGTTGGGCAGCGGCGTGGACGGCTCTGTGCGTCGGATCGAGTACGGCTACGACGGACAGGGCAACGCCTATCTGGTCACCAGTTACAACGCGGCCTCGGGCGGGAGCGTACAAACAACCTCACGAGTTCTCCATGTCTTCGCCCTGTGTGGTACTGGTCGCGTCGGGGCGGGTATACGACACCGGAGTCGAGGACGCGCTCGCTGAACTGTCCCGGCGCGGGTACCCGGTCTGGCGGCTCCGCAACTCTGACCCCGCCCCCGACGCCCGCGACCGCCTGACCGCCGAGGCCCTCGACGCCGGGTTCGACGAGTTCCTCCTGGTCCACCCCGCCGTCCTGTTCGACCCCGCTGACGTCGAGCGGCTTCGCGCCCGCGATCTGCCTCTGGTGTGCGGCCTCTACCCACTCGTCGCGGCCCGCGCCCTCGCCTGCGAGTTCCTGCCCGACACCACCGAGGTGCGGCTCGGGCGGGGCGGCGGGCCGACCGAGGTCGCCGCCTGCGCGCTGGGGTTCGCGCTGGTCCGCCGGACCGTGTTTGACGCCCTCCGACCGACCCTTCCACCCACACCCGACGGCCTCGTCCCGTACTTCGCCGCGGCCGAACCGTTCGCACCCGGACCGGTTCCGGCCCCTGACGCCGCGTTCTGCGCGCGGGTCCGGGCGTGCGGATTCCGAGTCGTGGCCGACACCTCGATCCGACTGTGGCACGTCGGCCCGCACCGCTACGGCTGGGAGGACACCACCGGCGACCGGCCCCGGACCGACACCTTCACCCTCCGTCTCGAACCCGACGCCCCTCTCGCGCACCCCGAGCCAAGGCACAACCCGCTCCGCGGCTCGGCCCACCCGCTGCCCTCCGGGTTCCCGCGGCTCCGCGCGTTCGTGCCCACCTACCCGGCCAACGCCGACAGCCTGGCCGCGACCCTCGCCAACCTCCGCGCCAGCGACTGGGGCGAGGAGCCGACCGTCGTGACCCAGCCCGCCGACTGGCCGGTCGGTCGTGAGTCGGGGACGGCCAACTACAAGCGGGCGCTCGAAGCCGCCGCACAGGACGGGTGCGACTTCGCGCTGGTCCTCGAAGACGACGTGCGGGTGTGCCGGCACCTGCGCCACAACCTGTTGACCAATCCCTTGGTGGCCCGCGACCAGTGCGACTACCTGGGCCTGTTCGTCCCGGACCTGCTCGCCGATCCGTGGGAGCGCGCCGAGCCGCACCTGGGCTACCGGCTGGCGAGACCGCGGTACACCGGCCCCGAGGCGCTCTGGCCCAAGAACCGGGTGTGGGGCAGCCAGGGGTATCTGTTGTCGCGCCGGCTGGTGCGGGCGGCCCTGGAGCGGTGGGACCGGCTGGGCGGCGCGCAGGACGCCCGCGTGCTGGGCACCTGCGCGGAGTTGGACCTGCCGCTGTGGTACACGGCTCCGTGCCTGGTCGAGCACGCCCCCCTGCGCACCGCCTTCGAGACCCCCGACGCGTGCGCGCCCGACTTCGACCCCGAGTTCCGGCTGGAGTTGGGCGCGGGGTTCCAGCCGCCGGAGGACGTGCCCGGCTGGCTGACGCGGGGAGAGGGGGAGATGTTGTGGCGGACGGCCGCCGGCCGCACGGTACTGGAGTTGGAGACCGCCTCGGGGCGCGCGACGGTGTGTCTGGGGCAGTCGGCGCGGCGGGTGGTGTCGGTCGGCGTCGTGGACCCGTCCGAAGCCGCGGAGTGGGTGCGGCGGTTCGGGTGCGTGGAGCGGGTCGAGTTCTGCCGCGGCGACGCGGGCGCGGTGTGTCGTGACCTCGGCGGCCCGTTCGAGCTGATCGTCATCGACGCGCGACACGACGCGTGGCGCGTGGCCCGCGAGGTCGCCTCGGCGCTTCCGCTGCTGGTGCCGGGCGGGTTGTTGGCGTTCCACGGCTACCCGGACCCGGGCTGGCCGGACGTGCGTCGGGTCGTGGACGACCACGCCCGCCGGCTCGGCTGGAAGCGGGTCGCTCAGGCCGACTACCTCGGAGTGTTCCGAACCGCGTAACCGGCCCCGGGCGGGGCAGGCGACGAGCGGAGGCTGGGACAACCTGGACCAGCTCATCAGCTTCGACCGCGGCACCCTCAACGGCACCGGGACCGAGCTGACGGGCAGCGGCAGCCGCACCCAGAACGGGACGCGGTGAATTCTGTACCGTGGTACAGAATGTATTGAAAAAGAACACGAAACGCGCTACTCTGTACCAAGCTACGACCGCGCCTGGGGCGTCCGAAATGCGATGAAATCCAGCGAATTGAACGGTTTTCGGTCCGTCTACCTTTGGTAAACTTCGCGACTGAAAATCGCTAGGTCCCCGGTTCAACCCCGGGACTGCCCACTCGAAAAGTTCGCCGCAAACCTCGATTGTGATGAGGTTTGCGGCGAACTTTTTATTTGGCCTGCATCGCAAAACTGGTTGCCGTCTCTTTGGTTGTACCCAGGGTTGTACCCGATTTGGGTCAGGTGTGACTCGCGGCGTCCCGCAGAGTCCTGGTTGTCCTCGGTCCGCACTTTCTTGCGACTGATTTTGCCCACGTTCGCTACCGGGGCAACCCGGACGCATTGCTCCCGCCCCGCTTTGCCGCCTCCAGTGAGTAAGTCGGGTCGGCTGCGTCCCAGGTCACGTCGCCGGAAGGGCCGTAAATTGCGGGCACCGGCTCGTGCCCGGCCAGCCGGAGCCACGCCTGCACCTGCGTGCGGTGGTGGCAGGTGTGGAGCACCCGCCGCCAGAACACCCACACCCGCTGCCGCTTCAGTCCACCGAAGAATGCCCGTTCCTCCAGCCACCACGCTGTCGTCCCTTGAGCGAACTGCGGCAGCCGCCGCATCGTCAGCCCGACGTACCGGTCGATGTACGCCGCCACCGCGGGTTTCTCCCCAGCCGGCAGCAGTTCCTCGACCGGCGGCTCGTTCAGCCCGGCGAACTCCGCGAAGAACCGCCGCTCGGAAAGCAGCTGATGGACCAGAATCGTGCGGATCGTGTTCACCTTCTCGTGGGGCCTGAATTCGAGCAGCGGTTCGGGAACCGCACGCCACATGCTCGCGGTCTTGTTGACCTCGCTGGCGTAGGTGTCGATGACATGCTGGAAGGTCGGCTCGACGGCCTGCGGAACCTCGGCGTCGGGGATGGCGACGAACTCGTAGTGCATGGCGATCTCCCTCGGCCGAATCATAGACCGGCACATGGCACGCAGGACCGGCGGGCGGCGACCTGTCGGACGGCCGGAGCCTACGATATTCTCGGACGCTCGACATTCGCCCCTTTCAACACAAGGACCGGGCATGAACTTGAACGTGGACGTGATCTCCGACGTGATCTGCCCGTGGTGCCTTGTCGGCAAGCGGCGGCTGGAGAAGGCGGTCGCGGCTGTCGCCGGGAAGCACGAGGTCGTCGTGCGATGGCACCCGTTCCAGTTGAACCCGCAAATGCCCCGCGACGGGATCGAGCGGCGGGCGTACCGGACAGCGAAGTTCGGTAGCTGGGGGCGGTCGCTCGAACTCGACGCCAAGCTGGTGGCGGTCGGTGCCGCCGAGGGCATCACGTTCGCCTTCGACAAGATCGAACGGACTCCGAACACCCTCGACGCCCACCGGCTGATCCGGCTGGCCGGCGAACAAGGCGTACAGGACGCGGTGGTGGAGGCGTTGTTCAAGGCGTACTTCACCGAAGCCCGCGACATCAGCGACCGAAAAACGCTCCTCAACGTGGTGGTTGGTGCCGGTCTGGAACGCGAGGAGGCCGAGGTCGAACTGAACAGCGAGGACACGTTGGCGGCGATCCGGGCCGAGGAGGATGAAGCCCGCCGGCTCGGGGTCGAGGGTGTGCCGTTCTTCGTCGTGAACGGCGAACTGGCCCTGTCGGGGGCACAGCCGCCGGAGACGTTCCTCGCGGCCTTCGACCAGGCGGTGGGCCAGAAGGACGCGGAAGCTGACGTGGGCAGTTGTGCGGTCGGCGGTGGAAGTCCGGCGTGTTGAGTGGCACGGGGCGGGGGACTGTTTACCGTGCCCCCGCCCCGGTCATTTGCCGCCTTCACTTAACCGGCGGTGGATCACACTTCCCATTGAGCGATAAGGGCCGTCATTGCCGCGGACAGGGTGACGACGTGTCGCCGGGATTGCTCGCGGAGCTTCTTGTTTCGCGGGTGGGCGAAGAAGTGAATGGACTGGTTCAGGGCTGCGGTCAGAGTGTCCAAGGCAAACCGGCGTGACTGCTTCTGGGCGGAGTCGTAAGCGGCCCGGAACTTCTCTTCCCGAACGCGGAAGTGAAAATCCGATTCCGTCGCGTCGGTGATGTGGGCGGTCTTCTTGGTCCTGATCGCGGTCTTCATGCTCGTAACCTCCGAAGTGGGGTGATTACCCCTGGTGTGGGCCGGCGGATGGTGCTGTTTTCAGCGTGACCGGCCTTACCCTCTCATACGCACGTCGCGGCCATTCCTTGACACGGTTTCCGAGATAATTATCTGATTCGTTTGTTGATCGCGGCAAAATGACTGTTAGTAGACATCCGGGGTCGTTCCGGGTGGGTGGTTAACGCCATTTTACCGCGATCACGCGGCCTGGTAGCGTCAACTAATACTCGCTCGGCGTCGTCAAGCATGTCGAGGCCCGCTCGCCGTCGTCGCCCACAGCCTCGGTCAGCACCCATAGGACGACGCCCTTCAACGTGCGGTAGGACGAAAGAAGCCGGCCCCCGTCGAGCAAGGCCGCGTCGTTCGCCGCCCGATCCTCGGTGTTTACCTCACCCCAATCACCGCTCAGGTGCTTGCTGAGGAAGAACTCGGCGTCCTGCCCGCTCTCGGCCAGGGCTTCGAGGGCACCGGGGGTGGCGACGATCTGGCCCGGCTCGAACTTGGGCGTCATCACGGGCGATGCTCCTCGAAGTTGAAGTACAGGCGAGGGTGCTGCTGGAACTCCAGGCTCCCCGTCACGCCGTCCGCCTTCCGCCGCACGACGACCAACGGGGCCATGAAGCCGACGACCTCGAAGTCCCTGGTCAGTTCGGTGGTGTCCCACACCGGCCCGTACTCGGCCTCGACGGCTTCTCGGCTGCCCGGCACGGCGTTGATTTCCGCGAGCCTGGCCCGGCGGATCGTTTCGGTCAGGTCGTCCATCGCTTGTTCCTCCCACCCCTACGCATTCTGACGCGATGAGCCGACCGCAGGCGGGAGAGCCGTCAGCCGGGCTTCGATCCCTCCTCCCCCGAGGCCCGCAGGTCAGCCACCGTACCGAGCACGCTGCACCCCGACGTGACCACCCCGTCGTCAGGCACGCCCAGCTTGTCGATGATCGCCGCCAGCATGTCCTCCCAGCACAACGGCTGGTTCCACAGCATCACGACGGGCACCCCGGCGAAATACCCATACCGCCCGAGCATGTTCTCCGCGAGGGCCAGCCGACGAAGCTCGAACGGATCGAAGTCCTCTTCGTGACCGAGTTCGGCAAATGTGCCGGTGCTCGGGTCACGTTCGCCGTAGACGGTCCGGGTGTACCGGGCCGAGGCGGTGACGCTCCGGTGGTCCGGGCCGAACAGAGCCGCGAGCACGTTCGGTTCGGGCAGGATGTGCTCATGCCCGACCGAAGATGATCGCAGCACGAGCCGCTCGCCGTCCGGCCCGGGGTATTTGGTGTAGACGAAGGCGTGCCGCGGCTGAACCGGCCCGCGGCACGTCCGCGACCCTGGCCGAAGCAGGTCTGGCCCGCGAGTCAAGTCAGCCCCTCGGAGCAGATCGTTCCCCGCGTCCATGTGATCTCTCCTGGTGGTCGGCTGGTTCTGTTGCCGCTGGTCACAATGATGGCGTCGGGCGAAGTCTTCGCGGTCGCCCGTCATCCCCGGCGGGCCTGAAGATGGAGGAACACGCGGCGAACCAGTTCGCCGTGCTCGACACCGCCCATCCCGGCCGGGAACACGGCATCGACCGCGGCCCCGACAACATCGCTCGTCACCGCGAGGCCGAGAGACTTCAGCGACTCGACCAGTTCGGGGTACTCGGCGGACGGCGGTGCCGCTGGCAGTCGCCGTTCGGGCTGCTTCTCCGGGCGGCGGTTGAACAGCACGACCTTGCCGTCCGCCCCGATCCCGGTGCGGCGGATGTCGAGGCACTGACGGACAAGTTCCGGCGTGTAGTACGGCCTCTTCCCGCTGCCCGAATCGACAGCCTTTGGGAACACGCCGGCTCGAACCAGGGCGTGGAACCGCGAGCGGGACAACTGGCATAGTGCGGCTGTTTCGGAGACAGAAGTCGCCGCCTTCTCGGTGCCATCCGGCACGCTCTCGGGTTTCTTCCTGGACATTTTCAGCACCGCCACGCGACGGCTCCTCGACGCTTTGGGAACACTTCTTCGACACGAACAGGATGGTCGTGAAACGCAAACATGACCCGACCACGGCTGAACTCAGTCGGAAGCAGGATTACTCTCGGACAGGTGCCCTCGGCCCTCGGCGGTGAGTTGCCGCCGGCCCTGGTCGTCTTTCAGCAGAAACCCGACGCGGATCAGGAACGGCTCGCAGACCTCGGCTACGGTTCGGGCGGGCAGGCCGAGCCTCGACGCGATCACGTTCAGCCGGTTGGACCCTTCGGCCACGGCCCGCAGGTACGCCTGCTCGACCGGCCCCAGCCCGAGGGCGTCGATCCCCTCCAACTCGCACGCCCGCCGCAGGTGAGTCATGGCGATGTCGTGTTCCGCCTCGGAGCGGCACACCCGGCGGCACGCCTGGAGCAGCCGCAGGGCCAGCCGGGGCGTCCCGCGGGACCGGCGGGCGATCTCGCGGAGCACGTCGTCGGCCACCGCCCACCCCAGGGCACGACCTCGCTGCCGCGTCAGTTCCACGAGGTCGTCGGCCGACAGCCGAGAATGAATCTCCCACACGTCGGGGCTTTCCTGATGCCTCTCCCGCCTCTCACTGAGCAAATCGCAATTGCGCGCTCGTTGAAGGCACATTTCGCCGGCTTCAATGCTGCGATTTCCCGCGCCGAGCGTGAAATCGCGCTTCTGCGTGAGTACCGCACGACATTGACGGCGGACGTTGTAACCGGCAAACTCGATACCCGCGACGCGGTGAAGGGACTGCCCACAACCGCCGAACCCATCCCGGCCGAGGACGGAGCCGACGCGCCCGAACCCGAAGAGGCCGACGAATGAGCACCGACACCAGCGAGAAGGGGCTCGAAAGCCTCATCGTCGCGGGTATGCTGGCGAACAGCTGGACCGCCGGCGATTGCAAGCAGTACGACCGCTCGAACTGCGTCGATCTGGAGCAACTCCGCCACTTCATCGAATCGACGCAACCGCACATCGCCGAGGTGATGGAACTCGCCACCGACACGCCCACTCGCCGGGCGTTCCTCGCGCGCCTGGAAATGCAGATCCGCACCCGCGGCGTCATCGACGTGCTGCGAACCGGCGTCCACCACAACCAGCACGCGATCACGCTGTTCTACGCCACGCCCTCGCTGGGCAACACGAAGGCCGCTGAACTGCACGCGATGAACCGCTTCAGCGTCACGCGGCAACTGCGCTACAGCCGCGACGAGACCCGCCGCGCCCTCGACATGGGGTTGTTCATCAACGGGCTACCGATCGCCACGTTCGAGTTGAAGAACAGCCTCACCAAGCAAACAGCCGCGGACGCGGTCGAGCAGTACAAGCAGGACCGCGACCCGAAGGAACCGCTGTTCTGCTTCGGGCGCTGCGTCGTCCACTTCGCGGTGGACGACGTGGAAGTGCAGATGTGTACGGAACTGAAGGGAAAGGCATCGTGGTTCCTGCCGTTCAACAGGGGGTATAACGACGGCGCCGGCAACCCACCGAACCCGAACGGGCTGAAGACCGCGTACCTGTGGCAAGAGATCCTCACGCCCAGCGGTCTCACGGACATCCTTGAGAACTACGCGCAGATCATCGAGGAGAAGAACCCGAAGACCGGGAAGAAACGCGAGAAGCAGGTGTTCCCGCGTTACCACCAACTCGAAGTGGTGCGGCGCGTGCTGGCCGACGTGCGACACCGCGGCGCCGGCAAACGATACCTGATTCAGCACTCCGCCGGGAGCGGCAAATCGAACTCCATCGCGTGGCTCGCGCACCAGCTCATCGGCGTGCGTAAGAACGCGAAGGACGTGTTCGACTCCATCATCGTCATCACCGACCGTCGCATCCTCGACGACCAGATTCAGGCCACGATCAAGAAGTTCGCCCAGGTCGGCGCGACCGTCGGGCACGCGGAGCACTCCGGCGACTTGCGAAAGTTCATCGAGAGCGGAAAGAAGATCATTATCACGACGGTGCAGAAGTTCCCGTTCATCCTCGACGAGATCGGCGACCAGCACCGCAACCGGAACTTCGCGATCATCATCGACGAGGCCCATTCGAGCCAGGGCGGGAAGACCTCCGCGGCGCTGAGCGAGGCGCTCGTGGACGCGGACCCGGAGGACCAGGTGAACAACGCGCTCCAGGCGCGGATGGATGCGCGGAAGATGCTGACCAACGCGAGCTACTTCGCATTCACCGCGACGCCGAAGAACAAGACGCTCGAAATGTTCGGCACGGCGCTCCCGCCCAACGCCGAGGGAAAGGTCAAGCACAAGCCGTTCCACCCATACACGATGAAGCAAGCGATCGAGGAGGGGTTCATCCTCGACGTGCTGAAGTGCTACACGCCGGTGGACAGCTACTACAAACTCGTGAAGACCGTCGAAGGCGACCCGGAGTTCGACACGAAGAAGGCCCGGAAGAAGTTGCGGAAGTACGTTGAGAGCCACGACCACGCGATCCGGCTGAAGGCCGAGATCATGGTAGACCACTTCCACGAGCAGGTGCTCGCGTTCCACAAGATCGGCGGCAAGGCGCGGGCGATGGTGATCTGCACCGGCATCGAGCGGGCGATCCAGTATTTCCACG
The DNA here is from genome assembly GCA_964495365.1 of uncultured Frigoriglobus sp. Taxonomy (GTDB): domain Bacteria; phylum Planctomycetota; class Planctomycetia; order Gemmatales; family Gemmataceae; genus Gemmata. The sequence continues at coordinate 11,805 of CAZBXY010000044.1, forward strand.
CGATCAAGACGTACCTCGAAGAGCGCAAAAGCCCGTACAAGGCAATCGTCGCGTTCTCCGGCGAGCCGGAATACAAGGGCGAGAAGGTTACGGAGTCGTCGCTGAACGGGTTCCCCAGCGGTGACATCGCGGACCGGATTCAGGAAGACCCGTATCGGTTCCTGGTGTGCGCCGACAAGTTCCAGACGGGCTACGACGAGCCACTGCTGCACACGATGTACGTCGATAAGCCGCTCGCCGGCATCAAGGCGGTGCAAACACTCTCGCGCCTGAACCGCGCGCACCCGCAGAAGCACGACGTGTTCGTGCTCGACTTCCTGAACAACTCCGAGACGATCACGGAGGCGTTCGGCGACTACTACCGCACCACGATCCTGAGCGAGAAGACGGACCCGAACAAGCTCCACGACCTGAAGACCGCGCTCGACGGGCATCAGGTGTACTCGCCGGACCAGGTGGAATCACTGGTCGCGCTCTACCTCGCCGGCGCCGAGCGGGACAAACTCGACCCGATCCTCGACGCGTGCGCGGCCGTCTACCGCGAGAAGCTCGACGAGGACGGACAGGTCGAGTTCAAGGGGAAGGCGAAGGCGTTCACGCGGACCTACGACTTCCTCGCGTCGGTCCTGCCGTACACGAACGCGGGCTGGGAGAAGCTGGCGATCTTCCTGAACTTCCTGATTCCCAAGCTCCCGGCGCCGAAGGAAGAAGACCTCGCGAAGGGCATCCTCGAATCGATCGACATGGACAGTTACCGCGTGGAGAAGAAGAAGGCGCTGGAGGTGTCGCTGCCCGACGACAACGCCGAAATCGGCCCTGTGCCGGTCAGCGGCGGAGGGCGCGGGCCGGAACCGGAGTTGGACCGCCTGAGCAACATCCTGAAGACGTTCAACGAGCAGTTTGGAACGCTGTTCAAGGACTCCGACCGGATCGTGAAGCGGATCAAGGACGACATCGCGCCGAAGGTCGCGGCGGACGAGCCGTATCAGAACGCGAAGAAGAACACGCCGAACGCGGCCCGTATCGAACTCGACGCGGCGCTCATGCGAATCATGGGTCCGCTGCTCAAGGACGACACCGAATTCTACAAGCAGTTCGTGCAGAACGAGTCGTTCCGCCGCTTCGTCACCGATATGGTGGTGCAGCTGGCCGGGCCGTGACGAACTACGATGCACTTGAACTCCGCTGTTGGCACTCGCCGACGAGGGTCAACACTCCGGCGATGACTCCGACGCTCACTGTGTCCTCGCCGCCTTGTCTCACGCGCGGTTGGCACTTGCGACCAGCGCCCGGACCGCGGCCTTGATCGGTTCGGGCAGACGGGGCCACGTGCCGACCTGCGCGGTCAAGTCGGGATACTCCCGGATCGGAACATCAAGCAGAACGCCTGGCGTTCCTCATCTGGTGCGAAATGCTTGTAGGATCAGAAGCACGAGCGGCGAGTGAGAAACGCCAATACGTCGATGAACCCTGCCATAAAGCCGGGTTGTCCTCGCGCCACGGGGGCTGATTTCATCACCGTCAACTGCCCCGAGGTACGAATACTCGTTCGCGATGAGTGACTGGAGGTTCAAACACTTCTCCTTTGACTGCTTACGTCCGACCGATTACAGTCACACGCACGTTGAATCCAATTGGTCAGCCTACCCCCTCCAGAGGCTGCGATGTCGCCCGCCACATGCGCTCTTCGAGTGCCCCGTTGGTTACGTGTCCTGCGCGCGCGTTTCGGCCTCGCTCGCACGCTCCCGACCGCATCCCCGCCGAGGCTCGCGCTCGAATTCCTGGAGAACCGGGAGATGCCCGGGTCACTGTTGACCCTGGGCACCCTCCTGCCGTTTGATCGACACGTTCCCGTCCGGCAAACGAAAGAGCCGAGCCCGGCGCCACAGTTGCTAACGCACTGGCTCCGGGAGCCCGAGAGCGCCCCTCGCCACAACTTCGACACGCCGGCCGGCCGTCGAGTCGAAGTGGCATCCGGCACACTTGCAACCGGTGCTACGTCGCGCGAGTCTCCCGTTCCTCAATCGGGGCGAGGCGAGCTCGATGACTTTCTTGACCGACGGGGATCGGTCGGTGCTCGGTTCGTCACGTTTTACCAACCACCCGAAAACATCGCGCCGCGCGGGGGTGCCAGCGCGAGTGACCCGATCAACTCTACCCTGCTGTCCCGAACCTCGACGAACGAAGCGGGTGGAGGGCCGTTACCGACCCCGGATGCGCCCGCCTCTCCCGCGCTGTACCCCGCCGGCGTCGCGCGAACGACGGATTCCGAACGGAGCGTCGTCACTTCTGGCGAACGCGCTCCGGCAGCCGCGAGCGATCGGGGCGCCGAACAGACGATTGAGCCGGTCCGACAACCGTTCGCCCCCGTCGTTTCGAACTCGTCCGAACAGGTACTCACGATCGCGGCGCCGCTCGCGGACACAACCGAGAGTGTCACGACCGAGAGCGGAGTGAATCCATCGCTCTCGGCGCAGGCGCGGATCGGATTCAATCACACCAATCTGGACGGGTGGACCGTCTCGGTCGTCGGGGGCACCGAGGAGGGCCGGGGGAGCGTGCGGCCCGGCTCGGCGCTCCTGGAGGAAGGAGACTCGTTCCTGGTCGGCATCGAGCAGCCGTTCGTGATGCCGGTGAACCCGGCGTCCCTGGTGTTCACCTACACCGACCTGTTCTTCGACACCACCGACCCCGATTCGATCAACGACGCGTTCGAGGTTTCGCTGGTCACGGCGACCGGCACCCCACTGGTCCACACCTTCACCACCGGCCGCGACGCGTTCTTCAACATCACCGAGGAGGTCGGGCTGGCCACCGGGCCAGGCGTGACCGAGACCGGCGGCGCGGTGAAGACGGTCACCCTCGACGTGTCGGACGTGCTGCCCGGTACCGAAGCGACCCTCCGGTTCCGGCTGGTGAACAACGACCAGGACACCGGGACGACGGTGCGGATTCTGGATGTCCTGGTGCCGAGCGACAATCGCACGCCGGAACTGGCGCCGATCGCCGACCATTCGATACCGGAGGGCCAACCACTCGCGGTGACGGCCACGTTCTCCGATCCGGACGTGGGCGATTCCCACACGGCCACGGTGAACTGGGGGGACGGGACCACCTCGACCGCAACCGTTGTTCCACACGCGGGCGGCGGGGACATTTCCGCGAGCCACACGTACGCCGACGACGGAGTTTACGCGGCCACGGTGACCGTCACCGACCGCGACGGAGCGACTTCGGAGCAGACGTTCCAGGTCACGGTCGCCAATGTTGCGCCCACGTTGAACCTCAGTGGTGCGGCGACCGTGAACGAAGGGGGTTCGTATTCGCTGTTTCTCTCGTCGAGCGATCCCGGAACGGACACGATCGACCATTGGACGATTACTTGGGGCGATGGGATCGTTCAGACGGTCGCGGGCAACCCGTCGGCGGTGTCGCACACCTACGCGGACGGCCTCCGTGCGTACACGATCTCGGCCACGGCCACCGACGAGGACGGCACGTTCGCGGCCGCTAACACGGTCGGCGTCACGGTCCAGAACGTGGCCCCGGCCCTTGTCGCGGGCTTGAGTTTTGAAGCGGTGCCCGTGGCCGGGACGCCGCAACTGCGCGCGGTCGTGACCGGGCGGTTCACCGACCCCGGTTTCGACTCTGGGCCGGCGGGGACCATCGAACGGTTCACGACGACGGTGAACTGGGGCGACGGGACCGTCGAGACGATCACGAACAGCGTGGTTCAAGGCGCACCCGGTGCCCTCACCCGGGGTTCGTTCGTCGCCGGGCACCATTACGCCCTGAGCGGCGTCTTCACGGCCACCGTCAGCGTCACCGACGACGACGGCGGCGCCGCCACGACCTCGTTCACCTACGGCACGGTCCGGATCGATGTGACCTCGTCGATCAACCTGAACTCCAACGGCGTTATTCCCGTCAAGGTGTTCAGCGATCCCGGGTTCGACGCCGCGACCATCGATCCCCTCTCGCTGAGGTTCGGGCCCGGTGGAGCCGCGGAGGAACACGGCCAGTTGCACGGCGGCGGCGGGTTCGTGATGACCCACTACCGCACCCAGGAGAGCCGCATCCGGCCCGGCGACACCGTCGCGTTCCTGACGGGGCGGCTCGCCAACGGCACGATGTTCGTGGGCATGGACACGATCTCGATCGTCCACGCCCCGGCCGTGCCGCCGGTTTCCCCGCCGGGTGCGACCAAGTTCTTCGTGGCCGACGCCCAGGCCGACACCGCGTTCCGGTACGCGACCAGCGGGGCCGCGACCGGGTCGTTCACGCTCGACGGGGTGGTGGCCAACGTCCGCGGCGTGGCCAGCACCGCCGCGGGCGATACCGTCTGGTTGATCGACGCCACGACCCACGCCGTGGCCGTGCAGGGTGCCAACGGCAGCCAACTCGGCTCGTGGACGGCGCTGGGTCTTTCGTCCCCCCCGGACATCACCACCGACGGCACGGACGTCTGGGTCGTGGACGCCGGCCCGCGCCAGGTGCTGCGGTACGTCGGCGCGGCCAGCCAGCGGAGCGGCGTGGCCCGCGCGGCAACAACATTCGCGCTGCACGCCGACAACACGGCCCCGAGCGGGCTGGTGACCGACGGTCAGATCCTGTGGGTGACCGACGAGGGGCGCGACGAGGTGTTCGTCTACGACACCGTGGGGGCATTCTTGGGCCGCTGGCGCCTGGACGCGCGGAACGCGGACGCCTCGGGAATCACCCGCGACCCGACCGGCGCGAGCAGTGATTTGTGGATCGTCGATCGCGCCGACCGTGTCGTCTACACCTACACAGGCGGGTCGGCGTGGCGGGACGGGAACCGCACCGCGTCGAGCACCTTCGCACTGGCCGCGGGGAACACGCAGCCGGAGGGCATCGCGGACCCGCCCGGCGATTTTGTCAGCCTCCTTGGCGAGTTAGACTATGCCGACGGCAGTAGTTTGAATTCCAACTCGATATGGCTTGCTGCCCAGACGAACGAACCGTCGCCATTCAATTCGCTCCATACGGCCCCCAAGACCATCCAATGGACCCATACGGGACTACCCTTTGCTGGACCCGCGACGCTGACGTTCTCGCTCTGGGATCTGGACAACACCTTCGAGGGTGTTCAACTCACCTCCTTCACACTGAATGGGGTGTCGCAGCCGGTTACTGCCTTTGAGATCCCCATCGGTAATGAAGTCATCAAGTGGTACAGTTTCCCAGTCGATGCCGGGTTGCTGGTTGGAGGAAGTCTTACCGTCGGACTAACAATCAGCGCACCTCCCGCTGGCAATGAAGTCGGAATTGATTTTTCGCGACTCGTTGTTACGCCACTACCACCCACGGTGGCGATTCAATCACCAGTTGATGGTTCAGAGTTCGCAGTGGGAACGTTAGTACTCGTCCAAGGTCAAGCTGTCGGCGGATCTCGTGGCAACCCTGTGAGATCGGTCACGATCAGCGGACATCCAGTTGAAGCACTCGATCCAGCCGGCAACTTCTTCACACGGGTTGCTGTCGCGCCGGGCGAGAACCATTTCAGCGTCATCGTCACGGACACACTTGGCCAATCCGCCGCTGCGTCGCTGACTCTCACTGGCATCCAACCGTCCGCCGGTGCCATCGACTTCACGACCCTCGCCGAGTTGGCCCCGAACAGTTTCGTGGGCGAGTACGGGCGCACCTCGTGGCACGACGCGACGAACCTGTTGCACGCCGAACTCGCGGTCCGCAACACCGGGCAGTACCCGATCGGCGCGCCGCTGTTGGTCGGGATCACGAACATCAGCGACCCGACCGTACGCGTGCGGAACCCCGACGGCCTCACGCCCGACGGCATCCCCTACTTCGATTTCTCGGCCCTCGTCGCCGGCGGGCTACTCGCGCCGGGTCAGGTCAGCGGCACGCGGGGCGTTACCTTCTTCGACCCGAACCGCGTGCAGTTCACTTACGACCTCGTCTTCCTCGGGCGCCTGAATCAGGCCCCGGCGATCACGAGCGTGCCGGACGTGGAGGCCGTCGTCGGCCGGCCGTACTCGTACGCCGTGACCGCGACCGACCCCGACGGCGACCCGCTCGCGTTCGCGCTCGTGACGGCCCCGACCGGCATGACCATCGACGCGACCACGGGCCTGATCGCCTGGAACCCGACCACCACAAACATCGGCACGCCGGACGTGCGGGTCCGCGTCCAGGACGGCCGGGGCGGCTCGGCGGAGCAGCGGTACGCGCTCTCGGTAATCGCCCCCGCGCCGAACCGCCCGCCGGTGTTCACGTCCGTGCCGGTGGTGAGCGCAACTGTCGGTTCCGCGTACACCTACCAAGCCACGGCGACCGACGAGGACGGCGACCCGCTCACGTTCGCACTGGTCGGTGGCCCGTCGGGGCTAAGTGTCAACGGAACTTCCGGGGTCGTGAACTGGACACCGACCGCGGCGCAGGCCGGGCCGCAATCAGTCACGCTTCGCGTTTCGGACGGCCACGGCGGCACGGCGACGCAGACGTTCTCGGTCCGCGTCGAACAGGTTGTGGGAAACCACGCGCCGGTGATCGTGACCGATCCGGTAACGACGGCCGCGCCAGGCCAGACGTACCGCTACGACGTGGACGCGATCGACCCGGACAACGACTCGCTCACATACTCGTTGCCCGCCGCGCCTTACGGCATGAGCATCAACTCCGAGACAGGAGTCATCTCCTGGCCGATCCCGTCCGCATCTCCGCAGTTCGGGTTTGCGATTCGAGCGGGCGCGGCCAACGGATCGAGCGCCTTCCGCTACGAGACTCCTCACGCCATTGCTTCTGACTCGGCCGGCAACGTCTACATCACGGGCGAGTTCATGGGTACGGCGGACTTCGATCCGAGTCCCGGCACTGTTACTCTCACGAGCGCCGGGGACGTCGATGTCTTCGTTGCCAAGTATTCCCCGTCCGGTGCACTGGTTTGGGCCAAGAGGATGGGCAGCAACGGCGCCGACGTTGGCATCGACATTGCGATCGACAGGGCGGGCAACGTTATCACGACCGGGAACTTCCTGGGTACGGTCGATTTTGATCCGGGCGTCGGTACTTCCAGTTTGGTGAGCGCCGGCAACGCCGATGCCTTCGTTCTCAAACTGGATGCTTCAGGCAATTTCCTGTGGGCAAACAGGTGGGGTGGCGCCGGCGATGAGGCTGGCCGGGGGGTTGCCGTTGACTCAAACGGAAGTGTCTACGCGATTGGTCACCTCCGCAGCACCCAGGTGGATTTCGACCCGGGGCCGGGCACGTATCCCCTCTCCACTGTCGGGGGGAACGACGTCGTCGTGACCAAGTTCGACAATGCAGGCGACCTCGTCTGGGCCCGGAGAGTTGGTGGGACGAGTGACGACTTCGGTGAACGCATCACGTTGGATGCCGCGGGCGGAGTGTATCTCACCGGCTACTTTCAGGGGACTGCGGACTTCGACCCGGGAGCAGGGGCCTTCAACCTCAGTAGCGCTGGAGGCTCCCTCGACGTTTTCGCGCTGAAGTTGACGAGCGCCGGTGACTTCGTGTGGGCTCTGGCGATGGGCGGGACTGGCACCGACTCCGGCTGGGACATTGCGGTGGATGCGTCCGGCAGCGTCTACGCCGCGGGCAGTTTTACCGGGACGGCGGATTTCGACCCCGGCGCGGGCTCATTCAACTTGACGAGCGCCGGCGCCGAAGACGTGTTCGTCTCCAAGTTGGACAGCGCAGGCAGTTTCGTGTGGGCCAGAAGGATGGGTGGAACTGGGAGTGATTGTGCCTACGGCGTTGTCGTTGACCGTTCGGGCAACGTGTACACCTCGGGCAGCTATCAGGCGACTGCGGACTTCGATCCGGGTTCCGGGGTGTTCAACCTAGTCAGTTCGGGTCCGAGTAGTTCGTTCGCCTCCAAGCTGAACGGTTCGGGCGATTTCCTCTGGGCTGGTAGTCTCGGCGGCTTTTCCAACGGGGGTGGGCAGGATCTTCTTGTAGATCCCAGAGGCGCGATTTACGTCACGGGGGCGTTCACGGGCACGACGGACTTCGACCCCGGTCCTGGCACCTATAACCTCACTGCGGAAGGTCCGTCCGACATCTTTCTGGCTCGGTTGAACCAGGCACCCGCCTTTCCCGATGTTACCGCCCGCGTCGAGGACGGGCGCGGCGGGTCCGACACGCAGAGTTTCACGATCGACCTGAGCAACCACGCGCCGGAGATCGTGACCGACCCGGTAACAACGGCCACACCGGGGCGGCCGTACACCTACGACGTCAACGCGACTGACTCCGACGCCGACCCGCTCGCGTATTCGCTGACGCAAGCCCCGACGGGGATGACGATCGACGCAGCCTCGGGGGTCATCTCCTGGGCTGTTCCTCCCGTCACGGCGCAGTTCGTCTACTCCCTCTCGGCCGGACTGGAACCCGGTCAAGTGAACGTCAGTTATGACACCACCACAGACGGCGCCGGGAACGTGTACGTTGTCGGGTTCTTCAACGGGACCGCCGACTTCGACCCGGGTCCTGGGGTCTATGCGTTGACGGCCGCCGGGGAAGACGCGTACGTCGCGAAGTACACGGCCGCCGGGGCCCTGGTCTGGGCGAAGCGGTTCGGCGGCAGCGGCATCGGCGGCAACGGAGCGGTTGCCCTCGACAGCGCGGGTAACGTCTTCGTGACGGGAAATGTGCATGGCACCTACGACCTGGACCCGGGTCCCGGGGTCTTCAATCTGTTTGGTAGCCACGCGGCCTACGTCGTGAAGTTGACTTCAGCGGGCGATTTCCTCTGGGCGCGTGGATTCTCCAGCGAGACCAACGCGACCGGCATCGCCACGGACGCCGCGGGCAACGTGTACTGCGTGGGTGGCTTCCAGGGAACGTTCGATATTGACCCGACCCCGGGCGACGAGATCACGAGCAACGGCAATTCGGATACCTACGTTGCCAAGTTCAGCTCCGCCGGCAGCCTCGTTTGGTCGCGCGGGTTCGGGGGCTCGAGTCTCGATGAAGCCCGGGACGTTGCCACCGACGCGGACGGGTCTGTTTACCTGATCGGCGCGTTCCGCGGGACGGTGGATTTCGATCCCGGCGCGGGCACATCGTTCTTGACCAGCACCCACTTCCAGGACGACTACGTCCAGAAGCTCAACTCCGGCGGCGGGTTCGTCTGGGCCAAGCGACTCGGAGGAACGGATCAGTACTACCCGCGAGATCAGGAGATCGAGATCGACGTGAACGGCGACGTGGTGATCGCATCGGCGTTCACGGACACGGCGGACTTCGATCCCGGCCCCGGAACGTTCAATCTCACAAGCAACGGCGGCACGGACGTCTACGCCGCCAAACTCGACGCGGCGGGCAACTTCCTCTGGGCTCGTGCGGCCGGCGGAACCGGCGACGACTGGGGCGAGGGGCTGGACACGGACCAGTCCGGCGCGATCTACGTTTGTGGGCCGTTCTTGGGTACCGTTGATTTCGATCCCGGTCCGGGTAGTTCGGTAGTGACCGCGACCACGTTAAACCGCCTGTTCGTTTGGAAGTTGACTGGCAGTGGAGATCTCGCCTGGGCCGTTGCTTCAAGGGGCGGCGGAAACGCTCTCGCGGTCGATACGACCGGGGACATTTATCTGACCGGCTATGTGGTGAAACTCCGACAGGACATCGACCCGCAAACCGTCACCGTCCGCGTCGAGGACGGCCGCGGCGGGTCGGACACGCAGAGCTTCACGATCGATGTCCGCGCCGATCTCAATCGCGATCCGGTACTGCGGCCCGTCTACGACAGGACGGTGCGGGCCGGTATGCCGCTCGAATTCGCCCTCGCCAACTCAGGCCTCCGCGCGGGCGAGTTGCTGATCGGGAGTGTCACGACTCCGAAGGGACAGGTCAAGCGGGTCAACCCGGTCACCGGACTCCAGGAGGTTCTCTTCGAGGAGGTTCGGCAAACGATTCAAAACGAACACCTGCGGCCGAACTTCATCCCGAACGCCCTAATTCTCGATTGGGACGGTCACTTCCTGACTAACTCCCCCATCAGCGGGAACGACCTGACGTTGTACTCCGGGTATCGCGTCAATCCTGCGGACGGGACGCGCGCCGAACCCCTCTTCTACCGAGTCCTGACACAGTTGCCGAGCGGCAACTATCTCGTTCAGGAGCGGTCCGACAGCGGCCTCTCCGAACACAACCCAGTGACCGGGTTCGTCCGAACCGTGACCGGAGCCGTCATCGGCCCGCCCGGCGCGGGCGGCGTCGCCCTCGCCCACCTGCCGACGGGGGAACCGCTGATTGACCCGGCTGGGAACGTGTTCATCGTCCGTGAAACGTTGGGGCTCTATCGCCTCAATCTCTCCACCGGTTTGCTGACCCTGGTTGACGCTGTCGAGGGGACGGGCCACGGCGTCGCTGCCCTGAACGAGAGGTATCTCGCCGTCGCCTCCGCGGCGACGCGGCGAGTGTACCGGATCGATCTGGTCACCGGCCAACGCCTCGTTCTCGCGAACGACCTCGTAAACGTGTGGGGCGTGACGGTCGGCGAGAACGGCATGATTTATGTGTCGATCGTTCCCTCACCGGGCGACTCGCGGATTGTGGCAATCGACCCGGTGACGTTCCAGCAGACAGTCGTCTCGTCGGGCCAGATTCAGGGCGTGGCCGGGAACCACTTCCGGCCACTGTTCGGGGTCAGTCGGTTCGCCGCCCTCGGGGGGTACGATCCCGACGGAGACCCCTTGACGTTCTCGATGACGGGCTTGCCGGCCGGGGCTACGTTCGACCCGGCGACCAAGACGTTCCGATGGACCCCGACCACCGAACAAGGCGGCACGTTCGTCGTCACGTCGTCGCTGTCCGACGGTCGCGGCGGCATCTCGACGCAAACCTTCCGCGTGACTGTCGTCGGCGGGTCGGTCGTCAACCGCCCGCCCCAGTTCACCAGCACCCCACCAGGTGCTGCGACCGTCGGGCAACTCCTGCGGTACAACACGGCCGCGGCCGACGCGGACGGCGACGCGCTCACGTTCGATCTTGCGGTGAAGCCGGTCGGCATGGCTGTTGACCCGACCACGGGAATCGTCGTGTGGGTGCCGACGGCCGATCAGGTCGGCGGGCACGACGTGACGTTGCGCGTCCGCGATGGACGCGGGGGTGTCGCGCTCCAGTCGTTCCGCGTCACCGCGGCGCGGCCGAACGTGACCCCGGTCATTACCTCGACCCCGACCGGCCCGGCCGTCGTCGCGCTGCCGTGGCGCTACCAGGTTGCCGCCCAGGACGCCGACGGCGACACACTCGTGTTCTCACTCTCCGGCCCGGCCGGGATGAGCATCGACCCGGCAACCGGTCTCGTGTCCTGGACACCCGCGGCTGCTCAGGTCGGAACGCGGCACGTGGCGATCACCGCCAGCGACGGGCGAGGGGCATCGACCGCGCAGAGCTTCGACCTGCCGGTAGTCGCGACGGCGCCGAACGGCGCGCCCGCGATCACGTCCGCGCCCCGGTTCTCCATCCGCATCGGCGATACGTACCTTTATCAGGTCGTCGCGACCGACCCGAACGGTGATCCGCTCACCTACACCCTCGACACCGCCCCCGCGGGCATGGCGATCAATGCCACCGGGCTGGTCAGTTGGACGCCCACCGCGACCCAACTCGGCGCGAACGCCGTCACGGTTCGCGTCGCGGACGGGCGCGGTGGGTTCGCCACGCAGGGCTTCACGGTCCAGGTCGTCACACAGGCCACCAACCACGCGCCGACGATCACCTCCGCACCGCCGGCCGTCGCGACGGTGGGCCGACTCTACGCCTACAACCTCACCGGCACCGATCCCGACGGCGACCCGCTGCTCTGGACCCTCGATTCCGCGCCGGCGGGGATGTCCATCGATCCGCGGCTCGGCACCCTGCGCTGGACCCCGACCGCCGATCAGTTCGGTTCGCAATCGGTCGTCGTGCGCGCGATCGACGGTCAGGGCGGCTACGCCACCCAGAGTTTCACGGTCACCGTGCGCGCGGTCAACGTGTCGCCGGGGATCACCTCCGCGCCGCCCACGACCGCCGCGGTCGGACAAGCCTACAGCTACCCCGTGCGCGCATCCGACCCCGACGCCGATCCGCTCACGTTCTCGCTTACCAGTGCGCCCGCCGGGATGACGATCGATCCGGCCACCGGTCTGGTTCGGTGGACCCCGACCGCCGCCCAGACGGGCAACCGGTCCGTTACGGTTCGGGTCGAGGACGGTCAGGGCGGGTTCGCCGAGCAGTCCTTCACGGTCGTTGTCTCGGCCACCGCCGCGAACCGCCCGCCGGTGGTCACCTCGACCCCGCCGCTCGCGGCCACGGCCGCCCAGCCGTACTCCTATTCCGTCGCGGCCAGCGACCCGGACGGCGATTCACTGCTCTATTCGCTGCTCGCCGCTCCGTCGGGAATGACCATTAATCCGACGACGGGCCTAGTCGCCTGGACGCCCACGATCGCCCAGGTCGGGTTGCAGTCGGTCACCGTCGCCGCGATCGACCCGTCCGGGGCCGGGGGCACGCAGACCTTCTCGATCGCGGTCGCGGACGACAACCGCACACCGACGATCACCTCTTCACCGGTTCCGTTCGTCACCGCGGGACTGGCTTACCGCTACGACGTGCGCGCCAGCGACCCGGACGGCGACCCGATCACCTACCGCCTGACGCAAGCCCCGGTGGGCATGACCGTCGATGGCTTCGGTCGGATCACCTGGAACTCGGCGATTCCCAACATTGGCACGCACCGCGTTGCCGTCACGGTCGAAGATCATCGCGGCGCGTTCGTCACCCAGACCTTCGACATGGTGGTCCTGGCCGACGTACAAACCCCGCGCGTCAACCTGCTCATCGATAACAATCCCGTGAACGTCGGCTCGCCGGTCACCTTCGTGGTGCTGGCGACCGACAACGTCGGCGTCGCGGTCCGCGGCCTCACCATCAACGGCACACCGGTGGCGCTCGACGCCGGCGGGCGGGTGACCCTGCTGGCCGAACCGGCCGGGAACTACGCCGTCGTCGCCTTCGCGAGCGACGCGGCCGGCAACACCGGCCTCGCGTCCACGACGCTGAGCGTGATCGATACGTCCGACGCGATCCCGCCGGATGTGGACATCACCGCGCCCACCGACGGGGCCGTTATTACCGCTCCGGTGAATGTCGTCGGCACCGCGACCGATGCAAACCTCGTTTCCTACGTCCTGGAAGTCGCCCCGACCGACACCGGCGTGTTCACGGAGTTCGCGAGCGGCACCGCTTCGGTCGCAAGCGGCGTTCTGGGCCGGTTCGACCCGTCGGGGCTGGCCAACGGCAGCTACACGATCCGCCTCCGGGCCACGGACGTGGGCGGGAACGAATCGAGTATCGAAACGAGCGTCGAGGTCGCGGGCGACCTCAAGGTCGGGAACTTCACCCTCTCGTTCACCGACCTGTCGATCCCGGTCTCGGGCATCCCGGTCACCCTGGCGCGCACCTATGACACGCTCCAGGCCGCGCGGCAGGACGACTTCGGCTTCGGCTGGCGGATGGAGTTCCGCGACACCGACCTGCGGACGAGCCTTGCGCCCACGGGGCAGGAGGAGTACGGCGTTTACAATGCGTTCCGCGACGGCACCCGGGTCTACGTCACGCTCCCCGGCGGGCGGCGCGAGGGGTTCACCTTCCACCCGCAGCTCGTGGGCGGGTTCGGCGGGACGTTCGCGTTCTACAACCCCGTATTCGAGTCTGACCCGGGCGTGACGGACCGGCTCTCGGTCCCGGACAACGTCACGCTGATCTTCGTCAACGGCGGTTATTACTCGCTCAACACGCTCCCCTACAACCCGGCCGACACGCTGAACTTCGCCGGCCGGTACACGGTCACGACCAATGACGGCCTCGCGTACACGATCGACGCGGTCACCGGCGACCTGTTGACGGTCGCGGACACGCTGTCGAACACGCTCACCTTTACCGACACGGCCGTCACCAGTTCGGCCGGGCCGAGCGTCACCTTCGCCCGCGACCCGCAGGGCCGCATCACCGCCGTCACCGACCCGGCCGGCAACACCATCCGCTACCGGTACGACCTCGCCGGCGACCTCGTGGCCGTCACCGACCGCGCCGGCAACGAAACGCAGTTCGTGTACGCCCAACCCGGCCGGCCGCACTACCTGACGGAAGTGATCGACCCCCTGGGCCAGAGCGGCGTGCGGACCGAGTACGACGATCAGGGGCGACTCATCAGGCTCATCGACGCGGCCGGCAACCCGGTGCAACTGGCCCACGACCCAGACAACTTCCTCGAAACCGTCACCGACGCGCTGGGGCACAGCACCACCTTCGAGTATGACGTTCGCGGCAACGTGATAACGGAAGTGGACGCGGCCGGCGGCATCACCCGCCGGACTTACGACGACAACAACAACGTGCTGACCGAGACCGATCCGCTGTTGCGGACGCGGTCGTTCACCTACGACGGGTCCGGCAACGCGCTGACCGAGACCGACGCGCTCGGTAACGTCACCCGGAACACCTACGCCACGGTCACCCCGGGCCTCTTCGCGAGCATCCGCGGCGCGCGCCCGGTTACGCTCCTGACGGCGACCACCGATCCGCTGGGCAACAGCACGACCAACGCCTACAGCGGGGTCAACCTGGTTTCGACGACCGACGCGGCCGGGAACGTCACGCACTTCGCTTACGATTCCGCCGGGAACCAGACCTCGATCACCGACGCGGCCGGGGCCGTCACCGGGTTCCAGTACGACGGCCGCGGAAACCTCACCGTTCAGACCGACGCGCTCGGCCACGCGACGGTTTACACTTACGACGACAACGGCAATCAACTCACTCAAACGACCACGCTGACGACTCCGGGCGGTGTGCGCACGCTCACGACCGCGACAACCTACGACCCGAACGGCCGCCCGCTGACGGTGACCGACGCCGAGGGGCACACCACCGAAACCGAGTACGACGAACTGGGCCGGCAGGTCGCGACGATCGACGCGCTCGACCGGCGCACGGAGTTCGTTTACGACGAGCGCGGGCAGCTCACGCGGGTGGACTTCGCGGACGGCACCTTCACGCTGACCGATTACGACGCGGCCGGGCGCCGGACGAGTTCCACCGATCGCGGCGGGCAAGTCACGCACTTCGGGTACGACGTGCTCGGTCGGCTCACCGAGACGATCTACCCCGACTCCACGCCGCTCACGCTGACCGACAACCCGCGCACGCGAACGGAGTACGACGCGGCCGGGCAGGTGCTGGCGCAGATCGACGAGCGCGGCAACCGGACCGAGTTCGGGTACGACGACGCGGGCCGGCAGACCGTCGTGCGCGACGCGCTGGGCCACGAAACGCTCACCGCCCACGACCCGGCCGGGCGAACCGTTTCCACGACTGATGCGCTCGATCACACCACACAGTTCGATTACGACGACCTCGGTCGGCAGATCACGACGGTCTTCGTGGACGGGACCACGACCGGGACGGGCTACGACGCGCTCGGCCGCGTGATCAGCCGCACCGACCAGCTCGGCCGCACGACGCAGTACGAGTACGACGACCTCGGCCGGCTCACGGCGGTGGTCGATGCGCTCGACCAGCGCACGGAATACGGCTACGACGAGGCCGGGAACCTCGTCACGCAACGCGACGCGAACACCCACATCACGCGCTACGAGTACGACGGCCTCGGTCGCCGGATCGCCACCGTGTTGCCGCTGGGTCAGCGATCCGAAACCGATTTCGACGCGGTCGGCAATGTGGAAGAGGCGACCGATTTCAACGGCGAAACGATCCTCTACGAGTACGACGACAACAACCGGCTGACCGCGAAGCACCTGCCGGGCGGCTCGGTGTCCTTCACCTACACCCCCGACGGCCAGCGCGAAACGGTGACCGACGCCCGCGGCGAAACGCGGTACGCCTACGACGAGCGGAACCGGCTCGTGTCGCGCACCGACCCGGACGGCACCGCGATCGCCTACACCTACGACGCGGCCGGCAACCGCACGTCGGTGACCACCCCGGCGGGCACGACGAACTACACCTTCGACGAACGGAACCGCACCGCGACCGTCACCGACCCGCAGAGCGGCGTCACCGAGTACGAGTACAACGCGGTCGGCAACCTCGTTCGCACCGACCTGCCCAACGGCACGTTCGAGACACGCGAGTTCGACGATCTCAACCGGCTGGTGTTCCTGGAAAATCGCGGGCCGGGCGGGGTGATCTCCAGCTACACCTACACGCTCGCGGCGACCGGTCGGCGCGATCAAGTGGTGGAGGACTCTGGGCGTCGAGTGAACTATGGCTACGACGCGCTCGACCGGCTGACCGGCGAGACGATCACCGACAGCAGTGCCGGGAACCGCACGTTCGGCTACACCTATGACCCGGTCGGCAACCGGCTGACGCGAACCGACACACTCGAAGGCACGACACTTTACGTTTACGATGCCAACGACCGGCTCTTGACCGAGACACGCGGCAGTTCGGTGACGGCGTACGCCTACGCCGCCAACGGCAACACGCTGTCGAAGGACGCGGGGCCAACCGACCACGCGGTCTATTCATGGGACGCCGAGAACCGACTGATCTCCGCGGACGTGACCGACGCGAACGGCACGAAGCACATCGAGAACCGCTACGACGCCGACGGCATCCGCGTGTCGCAAACCGTGGACGGCGCGGAGACGCGGTTCCTGATCGACACGGTTCAGCCGTACGCGCAGGTGGTGTTGGAGTACCGCCCGAGCGGGTTGGTACTTGTCTCCTACGTGTACGGCAACGACCTGATCTCGCAGCTGCGTGGCGGCGCGAAGTCGTTCTACCACGTGGACGGCCTCGGCAGCACCCGCGCGCTGACCAACGCCGCAGGCGTGGTCAGCGACCGCTATGTGTACGAGGCGTTCGGAAGGGCGATCGGCGGCACCGGCACGACGATCAACAACTACCTCTTCGCCGGCGAACAGCGCGACGCCGGGTTGGGACTGGACTACCTCCGGGCACGGTACTTGAGCGTCGGAACCGGACGGTTCTATGGGATGGACTCTCTCTTTGGGCTCACTGGCCAACCTCTCACTCTACACCGCTTCCTGTACGCTGTTGGTGACCCGTTCAATAAAGTGGACGCTTCGGGAAAGTGGTCCTCTGGATTATCGAGTCTCGTAAGCCCGTACGTGCATGGATTACCGTTCTTCGACGTCCATCAAGAAGCAGTAGATGATGTCCTCACATTCCTACCGGACGACGAACGGGATATTTTGAAGAATCAGCTCGAATCAATGGATCGCTTCCAGGATCTAGAATTGCAATATCTCCATGCAATGCGCGCCCCCGACCAAGAGAGCTCCGAAGCAAGGAGCAAGGCAAACGCGTGGGTTGCACAACAGCTTACCCTCGCCCGACAAGCGTCAATGGCTGAGCGAAGGCACACTGCGTTAGTGCATCTTGGGAATGCGATGCACACCCTCCAAGACGCTACTTCACCTGTTCACGTTGGATTCCAAGAGTATAGCTCCCAAGGCATAGGGGTGCGGTCTATTGTTCACGCCTTAGGCGAAATCAAGAATCCTGGCCCTGGCAGCGATCTCTACAGGATTACCTCCGACGCATATTTCTACTTGGTCACGCCCTCGTTACCAGGCGATTTCTTCACTGGCATCTCAGTGCCTCCGAACGCAAATAGTGTGTTTCTTTCCCATTACTCTAACATTCGCGAGGCCTTGGTGCGGGAACTGGGTCGTTTCTCCCGTGGATTGATTGGGTAGCAATTGCCGTACTCGTCTGGCGAAGTACGCGTCGTGTGTTGTGAGGTACGATGTGGTCTCCGCTTGGGAGCGCCGTGCTTCACCCTCGCCGCTTCAACGTGAGGGGTCCGTCATGTGCAAGTGGACACTCGTCGTACTGCCGCCCGCGGTGGCAATCGCGCCTTTCGCGGGCGCGCAGCCGCCGAAGAAGGCCGACGAGCCGAAGCCGGGGGCGCGCGGGAACGCGGACAACGTGCCGCACATCGGCAAGAGCGACCCGAAGGGCAACCCGGTCCGGCGAGGAATGGATCGAGGAGATTCCTGACGGGGCTGACATGACGAGGGCTGTTCGGGTACAGTCCCGGTGAGGAGGCGATGTCATGACCGACGCGAACGGCGACTTGTGTGAGCAGTTGGTGCAGACCGAGCGGCAGCGGCTGGGCACCAGTATCGTGCCGCGATCGACCACCGAACCGCAGACGATCCACCACACCGAACTGCCCGAAGACACGTCCGGCGGGCCGCTCGCGGTGGAGTGGAACTTCTACCGCCGCGAAGTGGCCCGGCTCCTGGCCGAAGGCCACGAAGACCGGTGGGTGCTCATCAAGGGCGAGGAAATCATCGGCATCTGGGATACCGAAGACGAGGCCAACCGGGTTCGCCTGGAGCGGTTCCTCATGCAACACGTGCTGATGAAGCCGATCCGCACCCTCGAGCCGGTCATCCGGGGAGGGGGGTATCTTCGCCGATGGCGTTGACGTTCCCCATTCTCCCGGAGGGCCTGGTCGTCGATGTCCTCATCAATCTGGAAGCCGCAGTTCTGCTGCCGCTGCGGTTGCGTGGTCTTGGCCCGGCTCCTGTTCAGGGGCGAGCCTTGATCGACACGGGGAGCGATATCACGGCGGTGTCGCTGCCGATTCTCCAGCAACTGGGCGTTCCGTCGGTCCTCCGAACCACAACGCAGAGCATCGGCGGGGCAATCGCCGTGAACCTGTACCGGGTCAGCCTGCACATCTTCGATCCACGCAATGTCGCCTTGCCGTGGCTCCCGCAGCCGACGTTGTTAGTGATGGAGTTGGCTCCGAGCGTGCCGTACGATGCTCTGATCGGAATGGACATCCTCCGCACGTGCAAGATGCTCGTGGACGGTCCGGCCGACGTGTTCACGCTGGACCTCTGACACCGCACACCCCGAAGTTGCCCGGCACGAGGAGTCCGTCATGTGCAAGTGGACCCTCGCCGTCCTTCCGCTCGCGCTGGTGATCGCGACCTTCGCCGGCGCGCAGCCACCGAAGAAGGCGGACGATCCGAAGCCGGGCGCGCGAGGGAACCCGGACAACGTGCCGTACATCGGCAAGAGCGACCCCAAGGGCAACCCGGTCCGGCTCGCCAAAGCCACCGGGCACGTGTCCAACTACTCCGAGGACAAGGTTTCCGCCTACACGCTCCCCGACCCGCTCGTGCTCGCCAGCGGCAAGAAGGTCACCACCGCCGAGATGTGGGTCAAGGAGCGCCGGCCCGAGATTCTGAAGTTCTACCGCACCGAGATCTACGGCGCCGTGCCCGACAACGCCCCGAAAGTCACCTGGGAGGTGACCGAGATCGACGACACCGCCCGCAAGGGCACTGCTGTCACGCGCCGCGTCGTCGGGCGGATGGGCGACAAGCCCGACGGCCCGCGCATGACGCTGACCGTCCACACGCCGGCGAAGGCCAAAGGCCCGGTGCCGCTGCTGCTGAACATCACCTTCGGCTTCGGCATGGGCAAGGTTCCGCCCAAGCCCGGCGCGTTCGATCTCATCGAGGAAGTGCTGGGGCGCGGGTGGGGCTACGCGACGCTCGGCTACACCGACATCCAGCCGGACCGCGCCGACCGGTGGACCGAGGGCGTGATCGGGCTGACGCTCAAGGACGGCCAGACGAAGCCCGCCGCGCACGAGTGGGGCACGATCGGCGCTTGGGCGTGGGGGCTGAGCCGGTGCATCGACTTCTTCGAGACGGACAAACTCGTGGACGGCAAGAAGGTCGCCATCACGGGCGCGTCGCGCCTGGGCAAGACGGTACTGTGGGCCGGCGCGCAGGACGAGCGGATCGCAGCCGTATTCGCCGCGGTACCCGGCGAGATGGGCGCGTCGCTGATCCGCCGCGACTGGGGCGAAACCCTCGACGACATGGCCCAGAACTTCCCCTGGCAGTTCGCCGGCAACCTCCAGAAGTGGGCCGGCAAGTGGGATGACCTGGCGGTCGATCAGCACATGCTGGTCGCGCTGTCGGCCCCGCGGCTGGTGTTCGTCAGCGGCGGACTGACCGACCAGTGGAGCGACCCGAAGGGGCAGTTCCTGGCTCTGGTCGCCGCGGGACCGGTGTACAAGCTCCTCGGTGTGAAGGATCTGGGCGTCACCGAGCTGCCGCCGCTGGACAAGCCGGTCGCCGACGGGAGCCTCGGCTACCACTACCACAGCGGCGGTCACACGGTCCTGCCGTCCGACTGGAAGGCGTTTCTGGACTTCGCCGAACGCCACTTCAAGAGTGCGAAGTAGACAGGCTTCCGAATCGAAGATCGACCGTGCGTCGAACGTCATGACCACGTGGAACCGCTGTGGCGAGCGCTGTGAGGGGATGGAGCCAAGAAAGATCATTCGACCGATTTCCGACTCGGGAGACGATCTCATGCCCGCTTCGCGCTTTTCAAGCGTCGTGTTCGTACTCGCCTCGATGGGTCTCGCCGGATCGGCCACCGCGGCCGACAAACCCGAGGTCATCAAGCTGTGGCCCGGGAAAGTACCAGACGAGGTCGGCGGCATCGGGGACGAGAAAGTCGTCCTGTCGCCCAAGCTCGACCGGAAACAGGTGGAGGTAACCGAATCGACCCGGATGGTGACGAACGTCACCACGCCGACGATCACGGTCTACCGTCCGGCCAAGGCCAACGATACCGGGGCGGCGGTGGTGATCTGCCCGGGCGGGGGCTACTGGAACCTGTACTGGGAACTGGAAGGAGAGGAGATCGCCGCGTGGCTCAACTCGATCGGCGTGACCGGCATCGTACTCAAGTATCGGGTGCCGCGCCGGCCCGATGAACCGAAGGGCGAACCGGCCCGGCGCCCGCTTCAGGACTCGCAACGAGCCATCAGCGTGGTCCGGAGCCACGCGAAGGAATGGGGTATCGCCCCGGACCGGATCGGCATTGTGGGATTCTCGGCGGGAGGTCATCTGGCGATGGCGACCGCAACCGGGTTCGAGAAGCGGGTGTACGAGTCGCTCGACGCCGTTGACAAGATCAGTTGCCGGCCCGACTTTGCGATCGCCGTCTATTCGGGCTACTTGAAGGCCAAGGACAAAGATGAACTCGCTCCCGGTTTAGGCGTCCCGAAGGACACGCCGCCAGTCTTTTTGGTCCACGGCGCCGACGACATCATCAGCGACCCGGATCACAGCCTGGTGATGTATCGAGCATTGAAACGTGCCAAGGTATCCGTCGAACTGCACATCTATTCGGATTCGACCCACGATTTCGGTGTTCGTAAGGTGGGCCGACCCTGCGACGCGTGGCCGCAAACCTGTGCGGCCTGGCTCAAGTACCACGGACTCCTCAAGTGAATTGCTGCGTTTACCGCACACTACCGCAGTTGGTGCGGTAGTACCGCAAATCCTGCTTGATTCTCGCAGTCGATGTATCACCTTGCAATGCCAGCCAGACGTGGTAAAGTGCTGGAATTGCAGGCGTTCGTGACTCTGGCCGGTGGGATAGTTCGCGACTGAAAATCGCTAGGTCCCCAGTTCAACCCTGGGACTGCCCACTCGAACGAAAGCCTTGTTTCCGAAGCATTTCAGCTTACCTCCGGGCGTTCCGGAGCGCGGACTCGAAAGCCTGGTTTTGCGGGAGTTCCCGCAATACAAGGGTGATTAGAATGCCGCGTCCCCGAAACGCAGTTCCCCAACCCCGCAACCACAAGGGCCGCGCCGTCCTCGATGTCTACGAGAACGGTACCCGCCGCACCCGCACGCTCGGCGCCTGGGGCAGTCCCGAAGCCGAGGCCGAGTACAAGGCGTTCCTCGCCGCGTTCGCGACCGGGGAACTGGACCGCCCGACCGGCCCCGACATCTCGGTAAACGAAGTCTTCCTCCCGTTCATCAAACACGCCGAACAAACCTACCGCCGCCCGGACGGGACGCCGACCCACGAGGTCGATGAGTACAAACTCGTCTCCAAACTGGTGCGGGAACTGTACGGCCACACGCCGGCACGCGACTTCGGTCCGCTGGCCCTCAAGTCCGTCCGAACGGTCATGATCGGTCGAGAGTGGTGCCGGTCGCTCGTCAACCAGCGGGTGAACCGGGTGCGGCGCGTGTTCAAGTGGGCGGCCGGGGAAGAACTCGTCGCCTTCGAGGTGTACCAGCGGCTCACGGCCGTTGCCGGGTTGCAGAAGGGGCGGTCGGGGGTACGGGAGTCCGAACCCGTCGGCCCCGTGGCCGAGGACGTGGTTGACGCCACGCTCCGGCACCTGAACCGACACGTGCGCGGGCTGATCGAGTTCCAACGGCTGACGGGTTGTCGGCCGGGCGAAGCCTGCGCAATTCGCCGCGCCGACATCGACACCGGCGGGGCGGTGTGGCTGTACAAGCCGGCGCACCACAAGACCGCGTGGCGGGGAAAGACCCGCACCATCGCCATCGGGCCGAAAGCGCAATCGCTCCTGAAGGAGTTCTTCACCCCGGACCTCAACGCCTACCTCTTTTCACCCGCCCGGGCGGTCGAGGAACTGCACGCCCGGCGGGCCAAGAACCGCAAGACGCCGCGCTACCCGTCGCACCTGAAGCGGAACGCGACGGTTCGCGTGAAGAATCCGAAGCGCGCACCGGCCGACGTGTACGACGTGAGCAGCTACGGGCACGCGATCAACCGCGCGTGTGACAAAGCCTTCCCGCTCCCCGGGACGCTCGCACCGCACAAGAAGGATAACGGTAAGATGGAGTCGCGCCGCGCGTGGTGGGCGCGGTTGGACGGGGCGCAACGGACCGCGGTGAAGGAGTGGCAGAAGGCACGTCACTGGCACCCGAACCAGTTGCGGCACACGTTCGCGACCGAGGTCCGCCGCGCCCACGGGTTGGAAGCCGCACAGGTGCTGCTCGGTCACTCCCGGGCCGACGTGACGCAGGTGTACGCCGAACGGAACGAGGCACTGGCCGCGGATGTCGCCGCGAAGATCGGCTGACCTGCCCATCGCGTCACCCACACCGCACCCCGCTCCGGCGGGGTGTTTGCGTTTCGCCCGCGGGTGCGGTGGGAACGGCCTACGGCGCTTCCGTTGGAACTGGTGCCCGGATACCCGCGGAAGCACGATCCGTTCATCCGTGCCACCGAGAACGAGAACACGGTTACGTCCGAGTACCTGTTCCGCGATGGCGCGGGGCAGGCGTACAAGCCGGCGGACTATCTGGAACTGTTCGCCCAGTTCGTGAAGGACAACGTCGACCAGATCGAGGCGATCCGTATCCTGCTCGCGAAACCGAAGGGTTGGGGCACTGCGGCGCTCGCGGAACTGCGCGACAAACTGACCGGGGCAACATGTTTCGAACCTTGTTGTTCTGGATCACCTTCTCCGGCGGTACATAGAGACTCCGCATCAGACCACCTCGGCGAAGTTTCGAACCTTGTTGTTCTGGATCACCTTCTCCGGCGGCGGTAGCATAGTCTGACCCGCTCGTGCAGAAACCGTTTCGAACCTTGTTGTTCTGGATCACCTTCTCCGGCAGGGGGATTTCGGCGTTCCGCGGATCACGCTCGACCGGTTTCGAACCTTGTTGTTCTGGATCACCTTCTCCGGCCTGTTCGTCTCGCCCGCGGGCGAAGTGTCGTGCGAGTGGTTTCGAACCTTGTTGTTCTGGATCACCTTCTCCGGCATCGCGGCCAGTGGGTGC